>CAMTAF010000014.1 GCA_947066955.1 uncultured Hungatella sp. | reverse complement strand
AAAGTTAAACTTGCATAATCACATGCAATATACTATAATTCTGTACAAAAAGAAAGCGAGGAATCAGCCATGGATTTAAAGGGAAGGAATTTTCTGACATTAAAAGATTACAGCCCTGCAGAGATCCAGTATCTTCTGGATCTGGCAGCTGATTTAAAAGAAAAGAAGAAAAAAGGGATCCCTGTGGACATCCACAGAGGAAAAAATGTAGCCCTGATTTTCGAGAAGACAAGCACCCGCACCAGATGCGCCTTTGAGACAGCTGCCCATGATCTGGGGATGGGAACCACCTACTTAGAGCCTGCCAGCTCCCAGATCGGCAAGAAGGAGAGCATCGCCGATACGGCCAGGGTTTTAGGACGCATGTATGAAGGCATTGAGTACAGAGGCTTTGGCCAGGAGATCGTTGAGGAACTTGCCAAATACGCCGGCGTTCCTGTGTGGAACGGGCTGACCAACGAATACCATCCCACCCAGATGCTGGCTGACCTCCTGACCATAAAGGAACATTTCGGAAAGCTCGGGGGGATCAGGCTGGTATATATGGGAGACGCCCGTTACAATATGGGCAACTCCCTTATGGTGGCCTGTTCCAAGATGGGACTGGACTTTGTCGCCTGCGCCCCCCAAAAATATTTTCCGGATCAGAAGCTTGTAGAACAGTGCCGGGAATACGCAAAAGAGTCCGGGTCCGCCATCACGCTCACAGAGGATGTGAAAGCGGGAACCAAGGGCGCTGACGTCATCTACACAGATGTCTGGGTATCCATGGGGGAGCCTGACCAGGTGTGGGAAGAGCGGATCCGGGAACTGACCCCCTACAAGGTGACAAAGGCTGTCATGGACAATGCCGGCCCTCAGGCCATCTTCCTCCACTGCCTGCCGGCGTTCCACGACTTAAAGACCACCATCGGCAAGGAGATGAACGGCCGCTTCGGCATAGAAGATATGGAGGTCACAGACGAGGTGTTTGAATCCGCCCGCTCCAAGGTCTTTGACGAAGCGGAGAACCGGATGCACACCATCAAGGCTGTGATGGCCGCCACCTTGGGAGAGTGACCCATGGCGCGCAGGCAGGGAAAAAGAAAAAGCCCCAGGAACACCACCCTGATCCTGGACTGGCTTCACATCATCACAGGCATCCTGATCGTTGCCATGGCTGTGACCGCCTTTATCAACCCAGAAGACAATATGATCCTTTTTCCCGTCATCTTTTTCCTGGCTGCCATGTTGAACAGCGTAAACGGTATTTACCGATACAGACAGAGCGGGCGCAATAAAAAGAAAAAGATACTGGCTCTGGGGTTTTTGCTGATCGCGGTTTTTCTGCTGACCGTGTCGGTAATCAGCGGGATCAGCATCTGGAGGTAGGATTGTGAAAACAGAGATTTTAAAGCTTTTAAAAGAATATGACGGCTACCTGTCCGGCCAGGAGATCTGCCGGCGGCTGGGCGTGTCCCGAACCGCTGTCTGGAAAGTGATCAAGCAGCTCCAGAGCGAGGGGTATGAGATCGAGGCTGTGAGGAACAAAGGCTATCACCTCACAGCCAGCACAGACGTGCTGACCGAGGCGGAGATCAGAAGCTGCATAGAAGGAGAACTTATGGGATGCCGGGTGGTCTTCTATGAGGAGACCGATTCTACCAACACCAGGGCAAAAGCCCTGGCCGAGGAAGGCGCCCCTGAGGGAACTATGGTCGTGGCGGAACGTCAAAATGCCGGAAAGGGAAGAAGAGGGCGCGGCTGGTCCTCTCCGCCGGGAAGCGGGATTTTCATGAGCCTTGTGCTGCGCCCTGACCTGGCTCCCTCCCAGGCCTCCATGGTGACTCTGGCGGCGGCGGCGGCAGTGGCCAGAGGCATCCGCCGGGCCACTGGCGTCCAGGCCATGATCAAATGGCCCAACGACCTGGTGCTCTCCGGCAAAAAGCTCTGCGGCATCCTGACGGAGATGACCACGGAGATGGAATCCATCCAGTACGCCGTGGTGGGAATCGGGATCAACGTAAATACAGAAGAATTTCCCCAAGAGCTTTCCGGCACAGCCACCTCCCTGTTTCAGGAAACCGGAGCCAGCTGGAAGAGAGGTCCCTTGATCGGGGCTGTGGCTAAGGCATTTGAGGATTGCTACAGAGAGTTTTCAGCGTCAAAGGACTTATCTCTTCTCAAAGAAGAATATGAGCAAAACCTGGCCAATCGAAACCGTCCTGTCACGGTCCTGGATCCTGCCGGATCCTACAGGGGCACCTGCCGGGGCATCACGAAGGACGGACAGCTTCTGGTGGAGTGTGAGGACGGCCAGGTGCGGCAGGTGCTTTCCGGAGAAGTCTCTGTAAGAGGAATCTATGGCTATGTGTAATCTTACATCAAAGGAAAATCTGTCGCCTGAGGAGCGGCTGCGGCTGATGTCCTCCCTGCTCCTTAGGTGGTATCAGGACCACGCCAGGATCCTTCCCTGGCGGGAGAACCCCAGCCCCTACCGTGTATGGATCTCCGAGATCATGCTGCAGCAGACAAGGATCGAAGCCGTAAAGCCCTACTTCAGCCGCTTTCTGGAGGCTTTCCCCGACGTGCCCTCCCTGGCCGCGGCCCATGAGGACAGGCTTCTGAAGCTGTGGGAGGGCCTGGGATACTATAACCGGGCCAGGAATCTGAAAAAAGCGGCCCAGGTTATGACAGAACTCTACGACAGCCAGCTTCCCTCTTCCTATGAAGACCTGTTAAAGCTTCCGGGGATTGGAACCTACACGGCAGGCGCTGTCGCCTCGATTGCTTTCGGAATACCGGTCCCCGCAGTTGACGGCAATGTGCTGCGGGTTATCTCACGGGTTCTGGCAAGCCGGGAGGACGTGGGAAAGCCTTGTGTAAAAAAGCGTATAGAGACCCTGCTGAGAGAGATCATGCCCTGCGGCGAAGCCGGAGCCTTCAACCAGGGCCTGATGGAGATGGGAGAGATTGTCTGTGTTCCCAACGGACCGCCAAAGTGTTCCCAGTGTCCCCTGGCCTCCGTCTGTCTGGCCTGGCAGCAGAATCTTCAGGATTCCATCCCTGTCAAGACTCCCAAAAAACCCCGGCGCGCAGAAGAACGCACCATCCTCCTTCTCCTGTCCGGAGACCGCGTCGCCCTTGAAAAGCGGCCGGACACAGGCCTTTTAGCCTCCCTGTACCAGTTTCCAAACTTGGACGGGCATCTGAAAGAACGGGACATACAGGATTTTTTAGAGTCCCTGGGCTCTGACGCTGACGAGATTGAGCCGGCAGGGGAGGCCAGGCATGTCTTCAGCCATGTAGAATGGCATATGACCGGCTATATCGTCAGGCTCACGGGAAAAATCCCTTCCCCCTACCTGTCGGTGGAACGTGAGGAGCTCCGGGGAAAATATCCGGTGCCAAATGCATTTTTAACGTATATAAAGCTGTTAAACGGACAATCATGAAAGTAGAAGAAGCGAATGGAGGGAACTATGGGCAGACTTCTTTTGATCATAAATCCCTGGGCCGGAAAAGCCCAGGTAAGATCCCATCTGCTTGAGATCATAGATATTTTTGTAAAAGCCGGCTGGCAGGTGGAGGTCCATACCACCCAGGCGCCTTTAGATGCCATGGAAGCTGCCCGCGCAAAAGGAGCCCAGGCGGATCTGGTGGTGTGCAGCGGGGGAGACGGAACGTTAAGCGAAACCATATCCGGTATGATGAAGCTTGAAAACCCGCCCTGTCTCGGCTACATCCCTGCCGGATCCACCAATGACTTCGCCTCCAGCTTAAAGATCCCATCCCAGATGGAAAAAGCAGCCCAGATCATAGTAAACGGATGCCCTTATCCCGTGGATATCGGCTATTTTTGCCATGAGAGAACCTTTGTGTATGTGGCCGCCTTCGGCATGTTCACGGAGGTGTCCTACATGACCCCTCAGGAAAAGAAGAATCTTCTGGGCCACCAGGCCTACATGCTTGAGGGTGTCAAGAGCCTGACCAACATCAAATCCTATGCCATGAAGCTGGAATCTGAGGAAATGACTCTGGATGGGGACTTTATATTCGGCATGGTGACCAACACGGTCAGCGTGGGAGGCTTCAAGGGGCTGGTAAAAAAGGATGTGGCCCTCAATGACGGACTTTTCGAGGTCCTGATGATAAGGACTCCCCGTACTGCCATGGAGCTGAAAAATATCCTGTCATCCATGATCCTCAAGGAGGAGCAGAGCGAATATGTGTACCGGTTCAAGGCCTCAAAGCTGAAGATTTGGTCCCAGGAGCCTGTTGACTGGGTATTGGACGGGGAATTCGGAGGTTCACGCACAGAGGTGGAGATCGAAAATCATCAAAAAAAAATCCGGATTATGACAGTGCTCCAGCCTGCCCCTTAACATTTTTCGACAAAAGTCAAAAAAGTTATTGAAAAATCGACGGTTGTGGTATATAATAAATTAGTTATATAGCAATATCAGAAACCATAGACGAAAGGGCGTTGTTTGGTGGAAAAAAATATCTTTTTAGAAAAACTGGGCAAACTTGTAGAAGTTGCAAAGGGAAAGCACAATGCGCTGGATGTGACGGAGATCAACAACTTTTTTACAGGCGACGATCTTTCCACAGAACAGATGGAGCAGATCTACTCTTATTTGGAGAAGAGAGGAATCGATGTCATCCCCGTGATCGATGACAGTATCCTGGCGGAGGAGCCGCTTTTGATGGATGATGACATGGATGACAGCTTTATGAAGGATTCCGAAGGAGAAGACATTGATCTGGATGCCATTGATCTGCTGGAGGGCATCGGAACCGAAGATCCAGTCCGCATGTATCTGAAAGAGATTGGCACTGTGCCGCTTTTGACTGCCGATGAAGAACTGGAGCTGGCCAAGAGAAAGGCGGATGGCGACGAGCAGGCCAAAGACCGGCTGATTGAGGCTAATCTAAGACTGGTAGTCAGCATCGCCAAGCGCTATACCGGGAGAGGCATGAGCTTCCTGGACCTGGTTCAGGAAGGCAATTTAGGGCTGATCAAGGGTGTGGAAAAGTTCGATTACGCAAAGGGATATAAGCTAAGTACATATGCAACCTGGTGGATCCGCCAGTCAGTGACCAGAGCTCTGGCCGATCAGGCCAGGACGATCCGGGTTCCGGTGCATATGGTTGAGACCATCAATAAGATGTCCAAGATGCAGAGGAAGCTGACTCTGGAGCTTGGCTACGAACCGTCGGTGGCGGAGCTTGCGGAAGCCCTGGAGATGTCGGAAGACAAGGTTATGGAGATCATGCAGATCGCCAGAGAGCCCGCCTCCCTTGAGACCCCCATAGGCGAGGAGGATGACTCCAACTTAGGCGATTTCGTGGCTGACAATAATGTCCTGACCCCTGAGGGCAATGTGGAGTCGGTCATGCTCAAAGAGCACATCGACGCTCTTCTTGGAGATCTAAAGGAGAGGGAGCGGCAGGTGATTGTTCTGCGCTTTGGCCTGGAGGATGGACATCCCCGCACCCTGGAAGAGGTGGGCAAGGCCTTCAACGTCACCAGGGAGAGGATTCGCCAGATTGAGGCCAAGGCTTTAAGAAAGCTGCGCAATCCCGTGAGAAGCAAGCGGATCCGGGATTTCCTGTAAAGGGCTGTCCATGAATCAGAGAAATTATCAGAAAGATTTAGACCGTATTCTGGAGAAACTGGGGAGGGAACACAGGGTCCCGAAGCTGTTGCTGCACAGCTGTTGCGCGCCGTGCAGCAGTTATGTGCTGGAATACCTTTCAGAATACTTTGATATAACGCTGCTGTACTATAATCCCAACATCTATCCGCCGGAAGAGTACTCTGCCAGGGAGGCGGAGGAGGCCCGGCTCATCGGGGAGATGTCCTTTCCCCACAGGGTTGTCATGGTAAAGGGAACGTATGAGCCCGACGAATTTTACAGGGAGATACAGGGCTTGGAGCAGGAGCCGGAGGGCGGCGCAAGGTGTGAACGATGTTACGAACTCCGCCTTCGGCAGGCGGCGCAGATGGCAAAGAAGTCCGGATGCGACTTTTTTACCACAACACTCACCATCAGTCCCCTAAAATCCGCCCAGAAGATTAACTCCATAGGAGAGCGTCTTGCCGGAGAATACCAGGTCGCCTATCTCCCCTCCGATTTTAAAAAACGGGATGGCTATAAGCGTTCTCTGGAGCTTTCCAGGGAGTACGGTCTCTACCGCCAGAATTATTGTGGCTGTATATACTCTATTCGTACTTGACATCGCTGGTAAATTGTACTAAACTTTAGATGAGGGTTGTAACAAAAATAAGGATAAGAAGGAGAATGATATTATGCTTTCAAAGACATTAACTGTAGTGAATCCATCAGGTCTTCATTTAAGACCAGCGGGGGTTTTATCCCAGACAGCCATGAAGTTCAAATGTGATGTCATCATTGAGTGCGGTGAGAAGAGGGTTATCGCCAAGAGCGTTCTCAACGTTATGGCAGCAGGCATCAAGTGCGGAACCGAGATCAATCTGATCTGTGATGGCGAGGACGAGGCGGATGCTATGGAGACCATCTCCAAGGCCATTGAGAGCGGCTTAGGAGAGATGTAATCTTTGATTTGAACAATTTTGGGGTTGCTGTGGCGCAGAGCGGAATCTGCGCCGCGGCGGCCCTTTTTCATATCATAGAAAAAGACAGGAGACCACTATGGCGGCAAATTTATTACATACTCCGGAAGGAGTCCGGGATGTCTACGGCAGAGAGTGCGCCGGAAAGCTGGCGGTGCAGGAAAAGATCAGTCATGTTTTCCATCTGTACGGGTATGAGGATATCGAGACTCCTACCTTTGAGTATTTCGATATTTTTAATAAAGAGAGGGGAAGCGTCACTTCCCAGGAAATGTTCAAATTTTTCGACCGGGATAACAACACTCTGGTCCTTCGGCCCGACATGACCCCGGCCATTGCCCGCTGTGTGGGAAAATATTTTTTTGAGGAGTCTGTCCCCGTAAGGCTTTGCTACCGGGAGAGGACCTTCACCAACAATTCCAGCTATCAGGGGCGTCAGAAAGAGGTTACTCAGACAGGCGTTGAACTCATCGGGGATGACGCAAGCAGCGCCGACGCGGAGGTGATCGCCATGGTCATCGACGCGCTGAAGGCCTCTGGTCTTAGAGAATTCCAGGTGGAGCTGGGACAGGTGGATTTTTTCAGAGGCCTGACCGAGGAAGCGGGCATGGACCAGGAGACCCGGGAAACTCTCCGGGAGCTGATCGAAAATAAAAACTATTTCGGCGTGGAGGAGCTGATCTCCAGGCAGCATATATCACAGTCTCTGCGCGCCCTGTTCCTCAAGCTTCCGGAGCTGTTCGGAAGCCTGGACCAGTTGGGAACCGTAAAATCCATGGTGACCAACCAGCGCTCCAGGAAAGCTATTGAGCGGCTGGAGAAGATACAGGCTATTCTGGAATCTTACGGCCTGGCGGATTACGTATCCTATGACCTGGGCATGCTCAGCAAGTACCAATACTACACCGGCATCATTTTCAAAGCCTACACCTACGGTACAGGAGAGTACATCGTTAACGGCGGACGGTACGACAAGCTCCTTGTGCAGTTCGGCAAGGACGTACCTGCCGTGGGTTTCGCCATTATCATTGACCAGCTGATGCTGGCCATGGAGAGACAGAAGGTGGAAGTGACAGCAGAGCCGGAACAGATTATGATGCTCTACGACCCGGAAGCCCAGAATCAAGCCGTGGAGACGGCCTGTCGGCTGAGACAGCAGGGAAACAAGACAGTCCTCATAAGAAGATCTTCCAGGATCAGCCTGGCAGAATACAGGGATTTTGCCACAAAAAAAGGATTTAAGAAGGCATCGTGGGTGAAGGGAGACGGAAGTTCTGTCTGCCTTTTGGAAGGAGGAAGCCTATGAGATACTTAACCATCGCTCTGACCAAGGGACGCCTGGCCTACAAGACCCTGGAGCTTTTAGAGCAGGTAGGGATCACCTGTGAAGAGATGAAAGACAAGACCTCTAGGAAACTCATCTTTGTCAATGAGGATCTGGGCGTGCGCTTCTTCCTGGCCAAGGCCAACGACGTGCCCACCTACGTGGAGTACGGGGCAGCCGACATAGGCATCTGCGGCAAGGATACCATCCTGGAGGAGGGGCGGAAACTCTATGAGGTCATAGACTTAGGCTTCGGAAGATGCCGCATGTGTGTCTGCGGACCGGAATCTGCCAGAGAGCTTCTCAAACACCACGAGCTGATCCGGGTAGCCACAAAATATCCCGGCATTGCAAAAGATTATTTTTATAATAAAAAGCACCAGACCGTAGAGATCATCAAACTCAACGGGTCCATTGAGCTGGCGCCTCTGGTGGGACTTTCAGAAGTCATCGTGGACATCGTAGAGACCGGATCCACCCTTCGGGAAAACGGCCTTGCCGTTCTGGAAGAGATCTGTCCTCTGTCCGCCCGGGTCATCGTCAACCAGGTGAGCATGAAGAGAGAAAATCAGCGGGTAACCAGATTGATCAGAGATTTAAAAAACTTACTTCAGGAGGAACAGCCATGAGAATCATCAAGTTAGACCATGCCGCCAGAGAAAATATCCTGTCAGATCTTTTGAAAAGGGATCCCAACAATTATGACAGCTACGGGGCTGTGGTCCAGGAGATCGTGGACACGGTAAAAGAAAAGAAGGATGAGGCCGTGTTCGCCTACACAAAGAAATTTGACAAGGCCCAGATCACCAAAGAAACCATCCGGGTCACGGAGGCGGAGATTGAAGAGGCCTTAAAGTCCGTGGATTCAGGGCTTCTTGAGGTCATGAAAAAGTCGATGAACAATATCCGCAGATATCATCAGATGCAGGTGCGCCGCAGCTGGTTTGACAGCCAGCCAGACGGAACAATTCTGGGCCAGAAGATTACGGCCCTGGAAAGCGTAGGTGTCTATGTGCCTGGCGGCAAAGCTGCCTATCCCTCCTCGGTGCTCATGAATATTATTCCCGCCGAGGTGGCAGGAGTAAAGAGGATCGTCATGGTGACGCCCCCCGGAAAAGACGGAAAAGTGGATCCCGTCACTCTGACAGCAGCCTGCTTGGCTGGCGCCACGGAAGTTTACAAAGTGGGCGGAGCCCAGGCCATCGCCGCCCTTGCCTTTGGCACAGAGTCTATCCCCAGGGTCAACAAGATCGTGGGCCCCGGCAATATTTTCGTGGCCCTGGCAAAAAAAGCGGTCTACGGCCATGTGAGCATCGACAGCATCGCCGGGCCCAGCGAGATCCTGGTCCTTGCGGATGAGACGGCCAACCCCCGCTTCGTGGCCGCGGATCTTCTCTCCCAGGCCGAACACGACGAGCTGGCTTCCGCCATATTGGTAACCACCAGCCCGGAGCTGGCCGCCCAGGTGTCTGCTGAGGCGGACCGCTTTGTGAAGGAGCTGTCCAGAAAGGACATCCTGGAAAAATCCCTGGAAAATTACGGGTATATCCTGGTAGCCGACACCATGGAGGAGGCCATCGACACCGCCAACGCCATTGCGTCGGAACATCTGGAGATTGTTACCAGAAATCCCTTTGAGGTGATGACCAGGATCCAGAACGCGGGTGCCATCTTTATCGGCGAGTACAGCTCAGAACCATTGGGAGACTACTTTGCGGGCCCCAACCATGTTCTGCCCACCAACGGCACAGCAAAGTTCTTCTCCCCTCTGGGGGTAGACGACTTTATCAAGAAGTCCAGCATCATCTACTACTCCAGGGAGGCCCTGGAGTCTGTCCACAAGGACATCATCGCCTTTGCCAAGGCAGAGCATTTAACCGCCCACGCCAATTCCATCAAGGTGCGGTTTGAGTAGGAAGGCAAACGCGTAAGCGTTTTTAGGATGCCTTCCTACGACCTGGCAGGTGCCGCGAATGCGGCGCGTGCCGTTTCCTTGAACAGTAGGAAGGCAAACGCAAAGTGTTTTCAGGAAGGAGGAAAATGACTGACATGAAAGAGCGGACCGCCTGCATTGAGCGAAATACGGCGGAAACCAGAATCCGGCTGCGCCTCAGTTTAGACGGCAGCGGAAAAGCGGATATCCACACAGGGATCGGATTTTTTGACCACATGCTCCACGGCTTTGCCAGACACGGGCTTTTTGATGTGGAGCTGCGGGCAGAGGGGGACTTGGAGGTGGATACCCACCACACCATAGAGGATACGGGCATTGTTCTGGGAAAGGCCATCCGGGAGGCAGTGGGAGATAAGAAGGGGATCGTCCGCTACGGTTCCAAGATTCTTCCCATGGATGATGCCCTGATTCTCTGCGCCCTGGATCTGTGCGGAAGACCTTATCTGTGCTATGACTTAAAGCTTGACAGAGAGAAGGTTGGGGAGTTTGAGACAGAGATGGCGCGGGAATTTTTCTATGCCGTGTCCTACGGCGGGGAGATGAACCTTCATCTAAAGCAGCTTGACGGGTTTAACAACCACCACATCATTGAGGGGGCTTTCAAGGCATTTGCCAAAGCGCTGGACCAGGCTGTCCAGTACGATCAGCGGATCGCCGGCGTCCTCTCCACCAAGGGAACCCTGTAGGAGATTGTTATTATGACAAATGCCATAGAGTACAGAGAAATCGAAAAAAGCCATCTGGCCCCGGCCCTGTTTGAGGATTTTGACCGCCGCCAGGTTGTCACCCGGTGTCTGAGGAAGGTACAGGGCCAGTGGGTTGTAAAAGAAGCCCCGTTTTTGGATCAGTGGAGCGAAAAAGACTATGAATTCCTTGTGGACTGCCTGAAAAACACTCTGGATCAGGGCGGCGCGGTGTACGGCGCTTTCATGGCCGGAAAGCTGAAAGGCTTTGCCTCTGTGGAGGGGAAGCCTTTGGGAACCCGGGGACAGTACCGGGATCTCACCTCCCTCCACGTATCCTGCGACCAAAGAGGGCATGGGATAGGAAAGCAGCTTTTGGGGCTTGCGGTCAAATGGGCCAGGGCCCAAGGCGCGGACAAGCTCTACATCAGCTCCCACTCCGCCGTAGAGACCCAGAGCTTTTATGAATCCCAGGGGTGCGTTGACGCTGTGGAGATCCAGCAGGAGCATGTGAGGCGGGAGCCCTTTGACAGGCAGCTGGAGCTGGATTTAAACAGGTATGGAAAGACTGGAGGGAAGAGGGGATGAAGATTACCAATCTACAGTGCCCTTCCTGCGGCGGAAAATTAGAGCCCATGAAGAACAATCCGAAAATCGTGGTCTGCGAATACTGTAAAAGCCAGTTTATGGTGGAGGAAGACCAGCCTGTCAACTATCACATCCATCAGTATCCGCCGGCCTCCGCAAATGTGGGGAGAACCGTCCGGGGAAGCGGACCGGCAAGGAGTTCGGCTGCCGCTATAGCTGCTGTCGCGGCGTTTGTGGTCCTGACATCTGTCACCAGTATCCTGCTGCGCACTTCCGGTTCCCCAACAGGGAATTCCAAGCAGGAGACCAGGCCTGTGTCCGCGGCGGCAGGGGAAGGGGCGGAGGGAAAAACGGGGGAAATCACACAGACTGCTGCCAGTCCTCTCTGGGAGTCCGCCGTAAAAGCCATATTCGGCAGGTCCTCAAGTCTTGTGACCGAGGAAGATTTAAGCCGGATCAAATACTTAAGCGTCTCCCCAGGCTCCCAGTCAGCTACAGTGGAGTACAGCTTTCAGGACCCTTACACGGACCCTGATTTCCGGGCTGAGACTCTGACCTTGGAGCCTGAATCCTGGAGTTCCTCTGATTTCTGTTTTTTCACAGGGCTTGTGAAACTGGATGTGACCCACTGTCGGGATGTGGTTTCCCTCAAAGAGCTGACTCAGCTAAAAGGGCTGGTCTGCTCCGGCCTTGAGATCTCCCAGATCGCCGCCATGGTGGCGCAGCCGGAACAGATTTTATCCCTCAGCCTTGACAAAACCCAGACCCTGGAGGGGATCGGCGCCTTTGAAAACCTGGAGACCCTGGTTGTGGAGGATATCTGTTCACCTGATCTAAAACAGCTGGTGCCTCTTAAAAACTTAACTTCTCTGTCCATCACAGAAGACCAGGAGTGGGATCCTCTTGGAACCGCGGACCCTGCTCCCCTGACCGATTACTCGGCCCTGTCTGTTCTCACGGGCCTTAAGGAGCTGGAGGTGGAATCTCCCTCGGTGAGAGACTTAGGATTTTTAAAGTCCCTCACCGGTCTCACCAGCCTCTCCTTAAGAGGCACAGAGGTCATCAGCCTGGAACCTTTGGCGGAGCTTTCGGAGCTCACCTCCCTAAAACTGGAAGACAACAGCTCCGTCGGGGACTACAGCCCCATGGGACAGCTGACCGGTCTGACAGCCCTTTCCATTGACAAGAGCACCTCTCAGGATGACCCAGACCTGTCCTCCCTCACCAGCCTGGAGAGCCTGGATATGAGCGGCTTTGTGTCTGTCTCATTTTTGAGGAATATGGGAAATCTGCGGCAGCTGTCTCTCCATGGCTGCAACATCGACGAAATCTCCGCCCTGTCTGGCCTGACCAACTTAGAAAGCCTGACCTGCTATTCCGTGTGGACCTACGCGGTTCCTTTGAGAGATGTGGGATTTATCGACAATATGCCCAACTTGAGATTTCTCGACTTCTCCGGCGCCAGCCAGGGGAACGGATGGGGCGGCTACCAGCGGAACACGGAAATCCTGGGAGACATCTCCAATGTGTTCAACCACCAGGGGCTGGAAGAGCTGTACCTCAACAACTGCATGTTCCAGCTGGATTTTGAAAAGCTTAAAGAGAATCCCACCCTCCAAAAGCTGGAGCTTAAGGAAGTAAAGTTAAAAGAAAATTTCTATGTCCAGTCCTCGGGAGGTGTGACGGACCTGTGGTATGACGACGTGTCCTTAGATGAGCACACGGATTTTCTTGCAAACTATCCAAACCTGCTGGAACTGTACCTGGACGGAAATCAGCTGACCAATATCCAGTTCGCCGCCTCCCTAAAGAACCTAACCCACCTGGGGATCAACAACAACTACGTGACAGAACTTTCCCCTCTCAACCAGACAGAAAGCTTAAGGTACCTGGATATACGCCAGAATCCCATCAGCGCCACCATTGAGGCGGGGGAGGATGTACAGATTCTGAGATGAATATTTCCGGTTGATTTCCACATTTATTTTGTATATAATGGGGTTGGAAAGAGGAGGTGGGAGTCCATCTCCTTTTTCATTAACTTGAGATGGAGGAACAAAATCAATGAAATCACTGGTCATTGCGGAAAAACCTTCTGTGGCCCGCGACATTGCCCGGGTTTTAAAGTGCGGCAGGCAGGGCAGCGGGATCATAGAGGGGGACCGCTACATCGTCACCTGGGGCCTTGGCCATCTGGTGACCCTCGCAGACCCGGAGGACTATGATAAAAAATATAAAGAGTGGAAGCTGGAGGATCTGCCCATGATGCCGGATCAGTTCCGCCTGGAGGTGATCAAGCAGACGGCAAAGCAGTACCAGGCAGTAAAGACTCAGATCCACAGGAAGGACGTGGACAAGATCATCATTGCCACGGATGCGGGGAGAGAGGGGGAACTGGTGGCAAGGCTGATTTTAAAGAAGGCCGGAAATTCCAAGCCTCTTCTGCGGCTGTGGATCTCCTCGGTGACGGACAAGGCCATCCGGGAGGGGTTCGCCAATTTAAAAGACGGCAGAGATTATGAGCCCCTCTATGACGCTGCCATGTGCCGGGCAGAGGCGGATTGGCTTGTGGGGATCAATGCCACCAGGGCCTTGACCTGCAAGTACAATGCCCAGCTTTCCTGCGGCCGGGTTCAGACACCCACCCTGGCTATGATTGCCAGGAGGGAAGAACAGATCCGCCGGTTTGTGCCAAAGCCCTACTATGGGGTTCAGGCCAGGTGGCAGGGGTTTACCTTTACCTGGCAGGATTCCAAGTCCCGCTCTCTCAATACCTTTGACAAGAAGAGGGCAGAGTCCATTATAAAAGAGATTTCCGGGAAGACGGCACAGGTGGTCCAGATCAAAAAAACGCCGAAGAAAACGCCTGCCCCGCTCTTATACGACCTGACCGAGCTCCAGAGGGAGGCCAGCAGGCGGTTCGACTATTCGGCCAAGGAGACCTTAAACATTATGCAGCGGCTCTACGAGAATCACAAGGTGCTGACCTACCCGAGGACCGATTCCCGCTACCTGTCGTCGGATATTATCCCCACCCTGAAGGAGCGGCTGAAAGCCTGCGCCGTCGGCTCCTACAAGTCCCTGGCCGGGCGGCTGATCAGTCAGCCTCTGCCTCCCAGACCCTTTTTCGTGGATGACAAAAAGGTCAGCGACCACCATGCCATTATCCCCACAGAACAGTTTGTACAGCTAAGCCATATGACCGTCGATGAGCGGAGAATCTACGACCTGGTGGTGCGGCGATTCCTGGCGGTCATGTATCCTCCCTACGAATACCAGCAGACCAGCATCACCATCCAGGCCGGAGGAGAGACCTTCCTGGCCCACGGAAATGTGGTGACCAGCTCAGGCTGGAAAGCGGTCTATGAAAATGACCTGGCTGATTTCGACGAGGAGGACCCTGGGGCTGAGGGGGACGAACTCTCAAGGCAGACAATTAAAAGCCAGAACCTTCCCCCGCTGAACCGGGGAGATGTGCTCAAAGGCCTGTCCTTTGCCATGACAGAGGGAAAGACCAAGCCGCCCGCCCATTTTACAGAAGCAACCCTTCTGTCGGCCATGGAAAACCCTGTGGCCTACATGGAGTCCCAGGACAAGGCCATGGCAAAGACCTTGGGGGAGACCGGGGGCTTGGGAACCGTGGCAACCAGGGCCGACATCATCGAAAAGCTGTTTTCCAGTTTTCTCCTGGAGAAAAAGGGCAAAGAGATTTTCCTGACCTCCAAAGCCAGACAGCTTTTAGATCTGGTGCCTGAGGATTTAAAGAAACCGGAACTCACCGCTGACTGGGAGATGAAGCTTTCCAGGATCGCCTCAAAGACTCTGAGAAGAGATGTTTTTATGAGAGATATCCGCAGCTACTCCACGGAGCTGATTCAGGAGATCAAGTCAGGAGAGGGTAGCTTCCGCCATGACAATCTCACCAATCACAAATGCCCCCAGTGCGGAAAGAGGATGCTCCTTGTGAAGGGCAAGAACAGCGAGCTTTTAGTGTGCCAGGACCGGGACTGCGGATACCGGGAGACCCTGTCCAGAACCTCCAACGCCCGTTGTCCCAACTGCCACAAGAAGATGGAGCTGCGGGGCAAAGGAGACGGACAGATCTTTGTGTGCAGATGCGGCTACAAAGAAAAGCTGAAAGCATTTCAGGAGCGCCGGAAGAAAGAAGGGGCTGGTGTGTCCAAGAGGGACGTGGCAAACTATATGAACCAGCAGAAAAAAGAAGCCGCCGAGCCCATCAACAATGCCTTCGCCGAGGCCCTGGCAGGCCTTAAGTTCGACGACTAGGCCATGAGACATTTTCCCCTACACTCAAAAGACAGTACAAGAAAGAGAGGATTTCCATGGAGAGACGTGATAAGATCAACTACTATCTGGATCTGGCAGATGTGGTGTCTAAAAGAGGAACCTGTCTGCGCAGGCTTTACGGGGCAGTGATTGTCAAAAACGACGAGGTGATCTCCACCGGCTATGTAGGCGCGCCCAGGGGAAGAAAGAATTGTTCGGATTTGGGAGTCTGTATCCGCCAGAAGATGAACATCCCCAGGGGAGAGCGCTACGAGCTGTGCCGCAGCGTCCACGCCGAGGCCAACGCCATCATCAGCGCCGAGAGAGAGCGGATGATCGGCAGCGCCTTGTTCCTTTCCGGGCGGGAGGTCTCCACCGGAGAGTACATCGCCAACTCCTGTAGCTGCTCCATGTGCAAAAGGATGATTATCAACGCCGGGATCAAGACCGTCTATGTGAGAGATGATGAAAAAAACTACCGCGCAATCCCGGTCCAGAGCTGGATTGATGAAGACGAGTCTTTGGAAGGGGAGTTCGGCTATTAAGGCTGTCAATTGACAAATATGAGAAATAGGGTACAATAGACCGTGGCGATCACCAAAAAATACAGGGAGGCAAAAATGGAAGAAAAAACCAATGTCATGCGTCTTCTTGACCAGAAAAAAATCCCCTACCAAAGCCACGCCTACGCAGCCGCCGGGGCGCTCTCCGGGACAGAGGTGGCGGCAGTCTTAGGCCAGAACCCGGACCATGTTTTTAAAACCCTGGTGACTGTGGCAAAAAGCGGGCAGCACTATGTATTTGTCATCCCGGTGGCAGAGGAGCTGGATTTAAAGAAAGCGGCAAAAGCGGTGGGAGAGAAGTCCATTGACATGCTGAAGGCAAAAGAGCTTCTCCCCCTCACAGGGTATGTTCACGGCGGATGTTCCCCTGTTGGGATGAAAAAATTTTTTAAGACAACCATCCACGAGAGCGTTTTAAATTGCGCCACCTTCTGCTTCAGTGCAGGCAAAATCGGATACCAGGTGGAGATGGAACCCGCCCAGCTGGGCAAAATCATCCCCTATCAAACCGCGGATGTGACTGTGGGCTGACGGAGGTATCTGACCGCTATGAAGTATTATATGGCCCCCATGGAGGGGATCACGGGCTATGTGTTCCGCAATGTCCACCACAGCGTTTATCCTGCCATGGACAAATATTTCACCCCGTTTTTATCTCCCACGGAAAACGGGAAGCTGACGCCCAAAGAATACAGGGACATTGACCCAAAGCACAACAGTGGGTTATACATTGTCCCCCAAATCCTGACAAACAATGCCGTCTATTTTATCCAGACAGCCAGAACCCTCAGGTCCATGGGCTATGAGGAGGTAAACTTAAATCTGGGCTGTCCCTCGGGCACCGTTGTCTCCAAGGGACGGGGCTCTGGTTTTCTGGCATTTCCGGACCAGCTTGACGCCTTCCTCTATGAGATCTTCTCTGGCCTGGATATGAAGATCTCCATAAAGACCCGGCTTGGAAAGACGCGGCCAGAGGAATTTGAACACCTTCTGGAGATCTACAACCAATATGAACTGGAAGAGCTGATCATCCACCCCCGGGTGCAGCAGGATCAGTATAAAAATACTCCCCGCATGGACATGTTCTCATGGGCGTTCTCCCACAGCCGCAGTCCTGTGTGCTACAATGGGGACATTTTCCGCGCAGCGGACAGCAAGAGGATCGAAGCGCTTTTCCCCTCCCTTCCGGCCGTGATGCTGGGCCGCGGGCTGGTGGCCTGCCCCGGACTTCTTCATGACCCCGAAAGCGGTGGGCACAGGGCAGGCAGTCTGCCTGGAGACTTAGGAGAGGCCCCTCTGTCCGGGGAAAAACAGCTTCTCAGGGAATTCCATGACCGCCTGTATGAGGCGTACCGGCAGGAGTTCTTAAAGGCAGCGGGGGCAAAGGTGGTGCTGTTTAAGATGAAAGAGATCTGGTGCTATCTCTGTAAGGCTTTTGACGGGGGCGAAAAATACGGAAAGAAGATCAAGAAAGCCCAGACTCTCGGCGACTACGAGACAGCCGTGTCGGCCATGTTCCGAAACTGCCCTCTGTGCCCGGAGCTATGGGAAATCGAAAGGAGAACCGCCTATGCAGCTATATCCGGCAATCGACATGAAGGACGGCAAGTGCGTCCGTCTGACCCAGGGATTGTTTGACAATGTAAAGGTATACTCAGATGATCCCGTTGACATAGCAAAGATGTGGGTGTCCCAGGGCGCCACCTTCCTCCACCTGGTGGACTTGGATGGAGCTCTGGCCGGACACAGTGTAAACCGTTTTGTTATCCGCGATATCGTGGAATCCGTATCCGTTCCCGTCCAGGCAGGCGGAGGAATCCGGACCCTGGAAGCGGCAAAGGCCATGCTGGAGCTGGGCGTCCGCAGAGTGATCATCGGAACCAGGGCAGCTCAGGATCCGGAATTTATCCTGGAACTGATCCAGAACTTTGGCCCGGAACAGATCGTGGCCGGCATCGACGCCAAAGACGGTCTGGTGGCAGTGGAAGGATGGGAGAAGCTCAGCGGCCTCACGGCCCTGGATCTGTGCCTGAAGATGAAAGAATACGGCATCCGCCATGTGGTGTACACGGATATTTCCCGGGACGGGATGCTCTCCGGCCCCAACGTGGAAGCCACCAGGAAGCTGACCGAGGAGACGGGGCTCGACATTATCGCTTCCGGAGGGGTATCCTGCATGGAAGATCTGCAGAAGCTCTATGACAGGGGGATCAGGGGAGCGATCATCGGAAAAGCTCTTTATGAGAAAAAGCTCAAGCTGCAGGAAGCCGTGGAGCGCTTCCAGTAAGCTAGGAGGAAGGCAAACGCGCAAGCAGGTGACGCAAAGCGGCGCGTGCCGATTCCACAGAATAGGGAGGATACTTATGACCTGTAAAAAATTGATACCGGGGGTTGGCTGCCTGAATGGTCAGGCAGTAAGCCTGGGGCCGGACCATGGATATCTGAAAGAAGATCTTCTGACCCTGAGCCGCTATTACAGCGACAGCGGGGCAGACGAACTTCTGATCCGGGATCTCTCCCAGACCGACGAGGACCATGAGCGGACGATCCTGATGATCAAAGAGATCGCCAGGGCCGTGGATATCCCCATCATCGCCGGAGGGCGTGTAAAACGCCTGGAGGATATCAAAAAATATCTCTATGCCGGCGCAAAAGCCGTATTTCTCAATGTTTCCTGCGAGGACAACATCGATCTGATCAAAGAGGGATCCCACCGTTTTGGCAGTGAAAAGATCTACGCCTGCATCCCGGATTTCCCCTATTTAGACAGAGCGGAAGAATTCGGACAGCTGGGAGCCTCCATGCTGATCTTAGACTGCTTTGAGGGGGAGGACGGACTGCTCCCCGACAGCACCCTGTCAGCCCTTCTGGGACATCACATGCCCATGCTGGCTTTCTGCAGCCAGGATTCCCCAGCAGATATTGCCTCCTACCTGCGGGCGCCCCAGATCGAGGGAGTCATCCTCACCTCCCCGGAACCGGGCCCCCAAAACTGCATGAATTTAAAGCAGGAGCTGAAGCAGAGAGGCATCGCGGTGGATACCTTTGAGAGCGAGATCCGCTGGGAAGAGTTTAAGCTGAACTCGGAGGGCCTTATCCCGGCCATTGTCCAGGATTACAAGACTTCACAGGTGCTGATGCTGGCCTACATGAACCGGGAGGCCTTTGAGCACACCTTAAAGACAGGAAAGATGACTTACTACAGCCGAAGCCGCCAAAGCCTCTGGCTCAAGGGGGAGACCTCCGGCCATTACCAGTATGTCAAGTCCCTTCACTTAGACTGTGACAATGACACCATCCTGGCAAAGGTGAAGCAGATCGGCGCTGCCTGCCACACAGGAGCCAGGTCCTGCTTTTTTAAGACCCTGGCCCGCAAAGAGTACAAGGACACCAATCCCTTAAAAGTCTTTGAAGACGTGTTTGCCGTGATCCTTGACAGAAAAGAGCATCCGAAAGAGGGCTCCTACACCAACTATCTTTTTGACAAAGGGATTGACAAGATCTTAAAAAAGATCGGGGAGGAGGCCACAGAGATCGTCATTGCAGCCAAGAATCCTGACCCCGAGGAGATCAAATACGAGATATCGGACTTTCTGTATCACATGATGGTGCTCATGGCAGACAAAGGGATCAGCTGGGAAGAAATCATGGAAGAACTCGCCAACCGATGAGAGGAGGAAGGCAAACGCGTAAGCGTTTCTTAGGATGCCTTCCGACGACCTGGCAGGTGCCGCAAAGCGGCGCGTGCCGTTTCCTTGAACAGGAGGAAGGCAAACGCGCAAGCGTTTCTTAAGATGCCTTCCGACGACCTGGCAGGTGCCGCGAATGCGGCGCGTGCCGTTACCATAGAATAGGAGGAATCAGCAATGAACACAACTGTATTAGAACGTTTTCTTAGATACATCAAGGTGGACACTATGTCCCAGCCGGAGCAGGAGTCTATCCCCAGCACTGAAAAACAGAAAGACCTTGCCAACATCCTGGCCCAGGAGCTTAAGAGCATGGGAGCAGCGGACGTGAAAATAGACGACCACGCCTATGTCTACGGCACCATCCCGGCCACCACGGACAAAAAGATTCCCGTTCTGGGCTTTATCGCCCACATGGACACTTCCTGCGCCTACTCAGGGGCCGGGGTAAATCCCCAGTTCTTCAACAACTATGACGGAAAGGCTGTTGTCATGAACCAGGAGACAGGCCTTTCCATGGGGCCGGAGCAGTATCCGGATCTTCTCAACTATGTGGGGCAGGATCTGATCACTACCGACGGCACCACCCTTTTAGGGGCGGACGACAAGGCCGGGATCGCTGAGATCATGGCTCTCGCCCAGTACCTTTTAGAACACCCGGAGATCCCCCACGGCACCATCAAGGTGGGCTTTACCCCTGACGAGGAAGTGGGGAGAGGGCCGGAGCTTTTTGACATCCCGGGCTTTGGCGCCGATGTGGCCTACACGGTGGACGGAGGCGCCTTAGGAGGCTTAGAGTACGAGAACTTCAATGCCGCCTCAGGAAAAGTCATTGTCCACGGACTCAGCATCCATCCCGGCTCTTCAAAGGGAAAGATGAAAAATGCCATCCTCATGGCCATGGAATTCCAGAACATGCTTCCCGTGTTCGACAATCCCATGTACACAGAAGGCTACGAGGGCTTCTTCCACTTAGACACTATTTCCGGATGCGTGGAAACCGTTGTTATGGATTACATCATCCGGGACCACGATATGGACAAATTCCTGGAGAAAAAAGCCTACATGCAGCGGGTGGCAGACTACATGAACCAGAAGTACGGCCAGGGCACCATTGAACTGACTATAAAAGACACCTATTTTAATATGAAAGAAAAGATCAAGGATCACATGTACCTCATTGACCTCGCCAAGTCAGCCATGAAGGACTTGGGCATCGAGCCCGTCATCTCCCCCATCCGCGGCGGCACAGACGGGGCCACCCTGTCCCACAGAGGTCTCCCCTGTCCCAATCTCTGCACCGGCGGCCACAATTTCCACGGCAAGTTCGAGTACATCACCGTCCAGGCAATGGAAAAGACTACAGAGCTTCTCCTTGCCATTGTCAAAAAATTTGAACAGCAGTAAAATAATCGAGCAGGGAAGACGAATCTTCCCTGCTCATATTATGTAATGTCACCACCCGCCAGGGTGCTGACCTGGGTGCACATCAGCGTGTTTCCTATTATATTATACCACCTTTCCGGAAAGCACGGTCATGGAGCAGTGTAAAAGGGCTTCGATATCCTCTAAGGGATTCCTCTCAAATACCGCGAAATTCGCCTTCTTTCCGGGGGTGACGGAGCCGTGGGTGTCCTTTACCCCAAGAAGCTCCGCCGCGTTGATGGTGCCGCACCGGATCGCCTCCATGGGAGTCATGCCGTTTTGTACCATGAGAACGGCCTCAAATGCCGTCATGTCGTATTTGTTAAACGGCGTTCCGGCGTCTGTGCCCAGAGCGATCTTTACCCCTGCTTTATGGGCCCTGCGGAACGTGTCTGCGTGGGCTTCAATGGTGTTCTCCACCTTGCGGACCATGTAGTCGGGGATCCCTGCGTCTGTTCCGTATTTCTTGATCCAGTAGGGGGCAGCCAGGGTCGGGACATAGAAGACATTGTGTTCTTTCATGAAATCGAAGCACCAGTCGTCCATAAAAAAGCCGTGCTCAATGGAATCCACTCCGGCCCGCAGGGCATTTTTAATACCCTCCATGCCCTGAGCGTGGGTGAAGGTCTTGGCCCCAGCCTTGTGGGCCTCCTCGATCGCGGCCCGCAGCTCCTCCTCTGTCAGCTGAGGGGATCCCGGCTCCACGCCCTTTGTCATAACCCCGCCTGTAGCCATGACCTTGATCCAGTTCGCCCCGGCCTTCAACTGCTCCCTGGCAGCCTTGCGGCAGTCGTCGGGCCCGTCGGCCTCCCTGCCTTCCGAGTGGCCGTGACCGCCGGTCATGCAGATGCAGCGGCAGGCAGTCTGCATCTCCGGAGCCAGGATGGTACCTGCCATCTGGGCGTTGTGCAGATCCACATCAATGTAAGCCGGAGCGCCTGCATCCCGGATGTAGGTAACCCCGGAATTCAGCAGAGTCTTTAAATTTCCAATAGCCCGGATGGTCTGGGCAGCCTGGCTGATGTGTTCCCTCACGCCGGTCCCCGCGTCCGAACACATATGTACATGACAGTTGAATAGCCCTGGCGTCAGCGTCTTTCCTTCCAGATCAATGACCAGAGCTCCCTCCGGAATCTCAACATCAATCCCCACTTCCCTGATGATCCCATCCTCTGTCAGCACGGTTCCGTCCTGGATCAGAGTCCCATTGATCACATCCACAATATTCCCATGAACAAATACAGTTATCATGTAGTCATTTCCTTTCTTTTTTATTTAGGCACGCTTCCTATTATAACAGGTCACCACCCGTTAGATCTGCGCGTGTATCAGCACGCTTCCATTATACCACAGGATGTTCTCTGTGGGAAAAACGTTTTGGGTATTTTTATCGGTTTTTCAATTTGTCGCTTTCTGAGCGACCTTTTTTATTCTTTTATCAGGTAAACTTTAACTATGGAACGACGCTGATAGCCGTTGGTTATAAGTGAGATGTCAATATAGATATTGCATTTTATTTCATAAATTGTTATAATGTCAAAGGTATAGACTTTTTTTGAATATAGTGTAAAATATTCATTAGAAGGGAGGAGAATGGTATGGATGGAATCGAAATCGACAGTGTAAAAGGAAAAAAGATCCGTATTTCGGAAGATATCAATTTTATTGCCCAGCCAGGGTTCGGAACTGTCAGGACCGCTGAGTATGAGGGGAATCCATGCCTGGTCAAGTGGTTTTCCAGGGAAGAACTGGGGAGGATTGGATGCGGGAGACAGATGTACGAAAATCTGACCGCTCATCTTGAACAGGAGTCGCCGGGAAGATCCTTCCTCTGGCCCGCGGATATCTCGAAGATGGAGGCCGGCGGCTCCCTGTGTTACGTCATAGACAACAGCGATTTTCTGACCTACCGGGCAGCGGAGAAGGAGAAAGATTCCCCTCTTGCCTACAGGTCTCTGGCAGATTTTATGGAACGGAAGTGTACATTCGGGAACTGGCTCTCCATGGTCAATACCGCTCTGTGCCTGATCACCGCCTTTTCTCAGCTGAGAAAAAAGAACTACAATTTTCTCCACATGACGGAGGATGATATCTTTATACAGGCCAAGACAGGACGCATCCTCATAACCAACATGGAATTTGCCGCAAAGGGCAAGGGAAAAGGGGCGAATAATGGGGGGTGGCGCCCTGCCTCCTCCAGCCGCATGCTTCCTCCTGCCTGTGTTATGAATAAAAAAGCTCCTGACAGACAGGCGTCCGACTATATGCTGGCCGCTTTGCTGTTTGAGATCTTGTATCTCAACCACCCCCTGGAAGGGTACCGGGCCGCTTCCCGCCCTGTTATGGACGAGAGAGCCAAAAAAGAGATCTATGGCAGTCAGCCCTGTTTTTCCTATGATGACAGCAATCAATCCAACCGGCCTGTTCCGGGATTACATAGCTATCTGATCAATTTCTGGAAACTGTATCCGGATTATGTGGGGGATGCCTTTTCTGACGCGTTTTGCCAGGAAGTGTTAAATGGCGAGAAAGCCCCCATCCCCTTAGAGCGGTGGTATCACATATTCGCAAGAATGAGAAGCCTGATTGTCTCCTGTCCATCCTGCGGCGCAGAGAACATCTGGCAGTCCGGCGACCAGAAGTGCCGGAAAAAGGGCTGTGACACTGTGCTGAAACCGCCCATGTACTATTATATTGATGAGGAGTGCTATCCCCTGTTCATGGGAAGCACCATCTACCGCTGTCAGCTGGACCCTGATTCCGGTTTGGGGCGGGAGGACTTTTACTCAGAAGAGGCCGGACGATTCGCCCGCATCCGAAACAAGCCGTCTCTTCAGAATACTTCGAATCAAGAGTGGACCGTTATCTCTCCTGACGGAACCGAACTCCCTCTGGGATTTCAGGAGACCGTGAATCTGACAGACGGACTGAAGGTTGTCGCTGAGGGCAAAACCATCACCATCAGTTCGAAATATCAATAATTTGAGGTGAGTCAATGGATAAGTACCAGGAGTTATCTATATTTGTCTGCGGTTCTGATCACGCGGATAAACAGGCTCTCTGTGAAGACTATTCGGCCTTCCGGAAAGACGAACATTTTTCTGCCATAGCAGTGTCTACAGGCGGAAACGAAAGCCAGTATTTCCGCAGCTATCTGGGCGCCCGCTTCGCGGTGGAGGCGGCTCTGGATTCTCTTACAGCTTTCGCTTCCTCTGTATCAAAAGAGATGCTGTTCGCTGACAAGAGAACTCAGGAACGGCTTTTGCGCCAGCTTGAAGGGAGTATTGTCGTAAATTGGAACGAGAAGGTAAACCGCCACCTGGAGAATTACCCTTTTCAGAAAGAAGAGTTAGACTCTGTAGAGAGCGACAAGCACCGTGATGCCTATCAAAAAGGAATCCAACTAGAATTAGCCTACCGGGCCAACGTGACAGCGGTGATCGCTACGGATGATTACTGCCTGGTGATCCGTGACGGCAACGGAGAATGTGTGCTTGTAGAGAAAGACGGGAAACCTGCGGACCCCCTTCCTGTCACCCGCAGAGAAGACTCTTATACTCTGTGCAGACCCAACGCTGCCAGGGAGTTTTCCCACACCTGTTCCGATACGGTTCCCGCTTCCATATTTCTCGTAACAGAAGGCGTGCGCCGCTGTTTTGCAAGGCAGGAGGATTATCACGCTTACATACAGGAACTGACCCAGATGCTTCTTAAGAATCCAGGGGATGCCAAAGAGTATCTGAAGGTTGATCTTCCCCTTCTCAGCCGAAAAGGAAGCCACGACGATATGTGCGTGGCTGCCATCTGGTCTTCAGATAAGCTTGAGAACGGACCTGCTCTTCCCTGGAACACAGAGGTTGAGTGGGAACGGGATGCAGAGTGGAAACAAGAATTAATAAGACATAGGATCCAAACAGATGAAGAGCAGAAATGCCGGGAAATGCGGGAGGCTGCCAGGAAAGCTGCCAAGGAAGCTTTGGAAGCCTCTAAAAGCGCATGGAAAGCAGCGGAAAAAGCCGCTGGCAAAGCGCAGGAAGTAGCTCAGGCAGCCCTTGACGAAAATGTCATAAAAGAAGCTCAGCAAACTGTCACAGAAGCACGAAACACTGCCCGAAAAGCGGATGACAAAGCCCAGGAAGCAGGCAGCGAATCACAGAAAGCCCAAAAAGCGGCTGGTTATGGAGCAATAAAAGCAGCCTGGGAGGCAGCTGTTAAAGCGCGGAATGAAGCCCAAAAAGCAGCCGATGAGGCATGGGGCACCGTTCAAAAGCTCCAAGGCCTCCTTGAGAAACAGCCGTTATGCCAGATGATGCGGGAGACTGCCCAAAAAGCAGCCGAAGAAGCGAGGATCGCGGCTGAGGATGCAAGGGATGCCGCTGAGAAGGTGGCCGGAAAACCCCAGGAAATCGCTAAAATAACCAAAGAAAGAGCACAGATAAAGGCAGTTCAAAGAAGGGTTAAGACGGCCCAGGACTCAGCCCAAAAGGCATCTGACAAGGCACAGGAAGCAATCGGGGCAAAGAACGCGGCTCAAGAAGCAGCTGACTACGAAATAATCAAAACTTCAAGTACCACGGCTGAGAACGCGGCTCAAGAAGCAAAGAACGCAGCAAAAGAAGCACAGGACGCGGCTCAAGAAGTAGAAACAATCGTTAACCGCATTAAAAAGGCTTCTAGGTTCAAAAAAGCAGCCCTGGCCGCCGCTGCCGTTGCCATCGGATTCTTCCTTTTCGGAGGCAAAGGCGATTCTGATAAAAAAGAAACCCTGTCAGCGGTCACCACTGAGGCGGAAAGCTCTCTTGAGGACAAAGTAGAGACCGAGAACCAGCCAGAGACCCGTGATGAGGAGAAAGAGTCCAGGGAAAGGGAAGAGTTGGAGGAATCCATCCGGGAGTCCCTCCGCCAGGAATCCGTCTTAGCGGCGTCGATCAAGGAATCTCTTGAGGAAGAGTCGAGACAAGAGTCCCTTGCGGAGGAGTCAAGACAGGAATCCCTTGCGGAGGAGTCGAGACAGGCATCTCTTGAAGCGGAAGAAACGGAAACCGAGCCGCCCCAGACCACAGCGGCCCCCCGCCAGACTACGGCAGCTCACCGTCAGACCACAGCGGCTCCTCCGCAGACTACGGCAGCTCCGCAGACGGCCCCACCGGAAACCGCTCCCCCGGAAACTGCTCCGCCAGAGACCAATCCGCCGCAGCCCGAGACGCCTCCGGCTCCGCCGCAGACGGCTCCCCCGGAGACCAGCGCGCCTTCCGGCCAGTCGGAATTGGATGCTGCCAACCAGCTGCTAAAACCGCTGCAGTAGTCATAGATAAAACGTAAATTAAAGAAAGGAAGATAAAGAATATGAAAAAGAAATTAGCATTTGGTGTAGTCCTGGCATCTCTTATGACAATCCCTACGATGACCAGCATGGCGGAATGGATCAATGTAGACGGGGCATACTGGTACAAAAATGACGACGGATCCGCCTACACCGGCTGGCTTCAGGATGGAAGAAAATGGTATTTCCTGGACCGGTCAACCTGCTATATGAGAACCGGATGGGTTTCTGACGGCGGGAAATGGTATTACTGCTACGACGATGGCAGCATGTGCCCCGGCGGTTGGCTGACCTTAGGTGAAAACCTGTACTACATCAACGACGACGGCTCCATGGCTTCCGGAACCATCCAGGTGGAGTACTACCGGTATCAGACCGATGGCAGCGGCGCTATTATCCGTAATAAAACCCAGGATGGGTTCCGGTTCGACGATCAAGGTCGCATGATGTACAGGGATGAGAACAAAAACTGGACTTATCTGCCGCCCAACGAGGCTCTTGCCGACGAGTCTGCCAAAAAGCTGAAAGAGCGCTACTTAGAGCATGAATACGCAAACCAGGCTGCTTTTGAAGCGATCGTGAGGGAAACCTTCGGCGGCATCTGGTCTGAGTACGAGATCAATCTCTTTATCAAGGACCTGGAAGACGAGTTTTATGATCTTTACGACTGCAAATACAATTCCTATTATCAATAGGATCTGCTGAAGGGAGAAAAAGGGAATGGGAGTTTACATTATTTTCGGCGGCTGTATCGTCCTGGCAGTCGTATGGATGCTCATGTCGCTGCCAATCAGACGGACAGCAGCCCCCGGTGTGGCGCTGGCTTTTGACATTGCCGTCACGGTGATCGTCATCGCGTTGTTTGGGGCAGGCACTTACGCCTACGCAGGCCAGCAGAACCGCAAAGCCCTGGAGGCAGCACAGGCCCAGCTCCAGGAGAGCGTCCCTGAGGGTGAGACCGTCATCCCCGGCGATGGCGGGAACAATCAGGATGCGGGAAACAATCCTGGGGCAGGCTCCAGCACGGAGGCCGGGACCTCACCCGCGATGTCCAGCCAAACCACAGGCGGCACACAGGCAAATGATCCCCAAAAGCAGCCTTCTCCGGCACAGGTGACCACCGCGCCGGATGCACCGGCTCCATCAAACCAGGGAACATCGGCTCCTGCTTCTCAGGGACAAAAAGCTCCCGCCGGTGCTGATTCAGCCGAATCAGCGTCTGCGGCGACAACGGCTCCAGCCCAGTCAGCGCCGGGGACGACGGCTCCATCTCAGACGTCAGCTCCGCCGCAGACTACAGCGGCTCCCTCACAGGCAGAATCGACGCAGCCTCAGACATCGCCGCCACAAACGACGGCCCCGCCTGAGACAACACAACCGCCCTCCACACCCGCGTCGAACCAGTAGTCCCAAAAGAAACGCCCCAAATAACCATTTTCAGGAGAAGCAAAATGAAGCGTATAACAAGAAAGTTCTATGGTTTGATCCTTGCGGCAGCCATGCTGCTGTCTTTGGTTGGAACCATCTCCAGCGGCGCAGCTCAGGCTGCGTCCGCCAACCGTTACAATGTGGTCTTTGTCATTGACGCCAGCGGCTCCATGAAGAGCACCGACGGCTCCCAGTGGCGCCATGAGGCCATCGACCTGTTCATGGGACTTGCCACCGACACCGGCAACTACATGGGTGCCGTGGTGTTCAACGACGGCATTGTCGCTCAGATGGATCTGCAGGAGATCAACGGCAAAGACATGAAGACAGCCCTCTCCCAGCAGCTGAGAAATTCCGCTGTCACAGGAGACACGGACATCGGAAGCGCGATCCAGACCGCTGTGGACATGCTGGACAGCAGCCGGAATCCCAATATTCCTTCTGTTATCATCCTGCTCTCAGACGGCAACACCGATTTTCCGTCAGACTCAACAGGGGCATTGCTCCAGCAGTCCAACGCCAACAAGCAGGATGCCATTAACCGGGCCAGACAGAACGGCTATCCCATTTTCTCCGTTTGTCTCAACGCCAACCACACCGCCAACACAGAAGAGCTGGCGGATATCTCCAATTCCACGGCAGGGCAGTTTGTGGAGGTCAACGAAGCCGAGGACTTAAAAGAAGTCTTTGCCCGTTTTTACAACATCATCTACTCCACAGAGACCATCAGCATCGCGGACCAGCCGATCCCGGACAGCGGTATTCTGGACATTCCTTTCAGCGTGCCGTCAGCTGGAGTGGAAGAGCTGAATATCATTATCAGCACCTTGAACCCCAACACCCAGTATTCCGTGTTCCAGCCCACCGGCATGGCCTACACCAACGACGAGCTTGCGTCTATGACCATCAAAGTGGACACCTTCTCCGTGATCAAGGTTCCCAATCCCGCAGGCGGCACATGGAAGATCCAGGCCAGGGGAATCCCTGGGGATGCGGTGAAGATCGACATGGTGTACAACTCCAACTTTTCCGTGAAAGCCACCGTTGACCCGGCGGGGCCGAATTACGGGCTCAGCGACAATGTGACATTTACGGCGAAAGTCCTCTCCAATGACCAGGAACTGAACGACAGCGGTTCCTATGCCGTCTACCCGGCTACCCTGACCATCCGCAGAACCTCCGACGATTCCGAGATGGCCAGCACCCTGATGCAGGCGGGACAGCTGGAATATACGTCCAATATCGCATTAAATGAGGCAGGAGAGTTCTACGCCACGGTCACGGTCAAATTCGAGGGGCTTGAGAAGACCAGCGAGCGGATTTTGATGACCGTAGGCAGCGCCGCTCCCGCCCCCACACAACCGGCTCCGACCCCAGCGCCAGCCCAGAACACCCCTCCTGAGCCGGAAGGCGACCCGGTAAAATGGTCCGTAAAAGCGGATTCCGGCAGATCCTACGGTTCCAGAGACTTGCAGAGCTTTGCCACAGACGCGGAGGATTCTGAGCTTACCTTCACCATCTCCGATCTGGGAGATTACCAGGCAGACCAGGTCTATATGGAAGACGGCATGCTGAAGGTGGAGACAAAAGGACTGAAAAAAGGTACCCTGACCCTGACAGCCCAGGATTCCCAGGGAGAGACCTGTGCGGTAAATGTGGAACTGGCCCCGGCCGGCAATATCTTAATGATCGTGCTCATGGCAGTAGGAGGGCTTCTGGCCCTGGTGCTGTTGGCGGTGCTGATAAAAGTTCTCTCGGGTCTTGTGGGGCCCGGACCTGTATTCCAGGGCGATGTGATGGTCAACGCCTTTGACATCAACACCGGCTTGGCGGAAGCGCCCAACACCATTCAGCCGGGAAGGGGCAAGGAATCCTTAAGCCGATATATCACCGAAGGCGGCGGCATCGACTTAAGCAAGACTTATCTCATGGCTGACAAGTCCTCGGAGTACATCTGGCTGGTGTCCAGCAACGGCCTCTACTCCAGCGACAATCCGGAGAAGAAGGAGAAGAAGATCCGGCTGTACAACGGCATGGAAGTCACGGTCAGCAAGAACCGGGATCTGGACTGCGGCCTTCAGATCACTTACACAGACAACAGCAATAGTATGTACTAATCGCTAATCGAGCAGGGGCGGCTTTCCCCTGCTCGCCGCTCCGGGGCGGGGCCGCATAAGCGGCCACATTTCCTTTTCGCCCCGTGTGCACAAAAAGGCGGCCAGAAAGGGGTCTATCCCCTGTTTCCGGCCGCCTTTTCCATTTTTTTCGCATGTTCAGCAATAGAGCGGGAATTTTTATAATATCCGAAAAAGGAGAGATAAAAATGGCGGTTTATGATCGATTATTTTTGTCAGCAGGCGGAGGCATCCTGGACGTCAACAGGATGGCGGACCAGACCGATGGGGCTTTTGTATGTATCGGCCTGGGCGGCACCGGAACGGATGGACTGAGAAAATTAAAAAAGGAGATTTACAGACACATAAAGCCGGATGACCCGGATTCCCCCTCGCCTTCTTATAGACACTTCCAGTTTCTCACAGTTGACATGGGCTTGGAGGGCACAGAGGAAGACCAGGATGGTTTCCCCCTGCGTTTCCAGGACGGTCCCATAGGAAAGGCCCTTCAGTCCAAAGACCGGGATGCGATCCGAAAGGCCCTTGACCGGCAGTCTGCCTGGTTAAATCCTCATATCGCTGACAAAATCGCAGAAGAGCAGCCATTGACGGGAAACCGCCAGATAGGGCGGCTTCTTCTCATTGACAACGCGGAATTTCTGAAAGCCAGGCTTACCTCCCTCATAAAGGAATCCATAACAGGTATGACTGGTAATCTTGATATTTGTATCTTCTCCGGCCTTTCCGGCGGAACCGGAGGGGGGATCTTTCTGGACGTGTGCTACATGGTTCGGCATGTACTGGAGACACTGGGAAAGGACAGCGCCCTGATAAGCGGCTATTTCTTCCTTCCAGATGTGAATCTGTCTCTCCCCTGTATCTCAGCGGTTCCGCAGACAGTAGACCATGTAAGACGAAGAGGGTACGCTGCCCTGAAAGAGCTGGACTATCTCATGGGGCTGGAAGAGGTCCATGACCGATTTGTACAGAATTACGGCAGCTTTCAGGTGGACACCTGCCGTCCGCCGGTTGACATTTGTTATCTGATCTCAACAACCAACAGAAGCGGCGTAGCGATGCCAGATGGCTATAGATACGGTTTAAGCATTGCTGCGAATTACATCATGTCCCATCTCACAGCTGCGCCGCCTTCACAGGAAGAGGCGCTAGAAGCTCTGTTAGGACCTGTCCCTCACTCGATGAACATTGAAAAATGCCATGGCGCTTGCTATAAATATTCCGTCATCGGCGTCAGCCGGGGGGAGATCCCATTTTCTGAAATTACCGGATATCTTGGATTCAGGCTCTTCCAACAGATGAGCAATCTGGAAGGGCGGACTCCTACGGAGAAGGAACTGATGAATTTTATAACAGCCAATGGTTTGACATATGAAAATCTGCTGCGCCAGCTTACGGAAGGGATCTCCTATAAAATTTCCTATCCGCCGGAGTTTGTAAAGAGATCAGACATTATCCCTGGAGACAGACAGATCATAGACCAGGCTGATTCCTGGCACTCCGACGCCCTTGAGAAATTGGAAAAAAACAAGGAATCCATGACAGAACCTCTGAAAAATTATGATATCCCCCAGAATCCCGCGTCCATAATCTCCAAAATCTTTTATCATCTGTACCAGGATTATGCCATGGACATAGAAACTGGCCCTTTCTTTGCCATGAGGCTGCTGGGAGGGTGGAATAATAAAAATCTTCTCCACGTCATTGACGATTATATCCAGAACAACCAGGAGCGGCTGTCCGCCGAACAGCGCCAGGAAGTTCTGCGCAAGCAGGATCTGACCGCCGCGGAGCAGAATCTGGCAAAGGCCAGCTTCATTAATAAAGCGAACCGTATAAAAGGATATCTTGAGGCCTTAAACCACTGGTATGTTCATCTGGCGATTATTGACAGACACAATTCCATGAAGAACCTGCTGATCGAGCTGCGAGATCAAGTTGTAAGGCTGTATAATGATTTTTTCTATGTAATGACTATAGTTATGGATACATTGATCCATACGTTTCAGGGAAATGGTCGTCGGATATTGGAAGGATACTGGCGGCCCAGTGAACCAACCACATGGCAGATTCTGACCTTAGAGGACATCAAAGGGTATCTGGACAAGACTGTAGACGCCATGGACTTAGAGGCGGTAAACAGAAAATTCGTGGATGTCATGTTTCAGCAGTGGCCGGAGTGGATCACGCAAGATGAAGATAAGATCGCCAAACTGACCGCAAACTATGTGCTTCAGAAATTTTCCTGTGTCACGCAGAAAAACATGATGAATTTTCTCCCAATGCCAAAAGCAGGGCCGGAAATAATAGACCACGTTATCAATAATAGAGAGCCTTTGTTCTGGAAAAACGGCCTTTTTGATATAAGAAATTGTCCACGGAAGAACACAGTTTTTGTCCCCCTTACCAGTCCTGAACTCCAAAAAGCGGCAGAGGAGGCCAAATGGCAAGGTCTGGCAGATGAGGTGAGGCTTTCCCGTCTTTCCGATCAAGTGACCGCGACCAGCGTCTATCTGGGCATTCCTCTCTTCGCGTATCAAGGGCTGCTGGAATTGGAGAAAGCTTACGAAGAAACCCCGCCGGAACCGGGCCTTCATCTATATGAAAATGCCGAAATGGATTGGCGGGAAGTTCTCCCGTCCCCAATCCCCGCCAGCTTTCAGCAACAAGGCCACCACATTCCCCGCATCGAGGAGCGGAACAAAAAATTGTTGGAAGAGCTCAACGAGGCCCGCGAAAAAGGCATCTGCTGCCACACATGGTCAGGATATCAGATTAGGAGAACAAGGATCGGGGATACGTCCTTCCCGCCGAAAGCCGAAACGGCGGACTTTTTAAAAGAAGTAAGGGCGCATATGTTTGACGACGACAAGGCAGACCAGATTGCTATAGGGGTAAACAATGTCAGAAATGGCCTGGAGGATACAGTCTTTATTGACAATTATCTTCGCTCCCCGCAAATCCAGCGGATCGTCCGGGAGCAGCTTGCCATGGCCAGGGAGTTGGAGCAGAAGATTTCGGCGTTGGAGATAAAACGGAGGAAAATGTAAAAATGTCAGTATACAACAGACTGCTGATAAGCGATGGAGGAGGAATCTCGATCAACTTAAAAAAGTCAGACCGCCAAAGTGACGCGGCCATTTGTATCGGCCTTGGAGGGACCGGCAAAGACGCAGTTAAAAAATTAAAAAGGGAAGTTTTCAGAAGACTGAAACCGGATGATCCGGATTCCCCTATTCCCACTTACAGAAACATCAAGTTTCTGGTGGTGGATCAGGATGATTCCGGTCTGAATCTAGCTAGTGATATTTCCAATATTGACAAAAGTACAGAGTATTTTGATATTTCGGATCATGAAGGCGGCCAAACAGCCAGAACCCGCCAGGCAAGCCGTTGTCTCCTGATCCGCCAGGCAAGGTTATTCAAAGCGAGGCTGACTACTGTCATCAGAGAAGCGATCTTGGGAGTATGCGGAGATCTTCATATCTATATTTTTTCAGGTATTTCCGGCACAACCGGAAGCGGCATCTTCCTTGACGTGTGCTACATCGTTCGTCATGTACTGGAGACACTGGGGAAGGACAGCGCACAGGTCAGCGGCTATTTCTTTCTTCCAGATGTCAATCTGTCTGTGCCGTCTGTTGGGGGAAACCCGCTGATTTCAAGGCAGATCAAACGCAGAGGATATGCGGCCCTCAAGGAGCTGGATTATCACATGGATCTGGAAAATGTCCATGACCGATTTGTACAGGATTATTTCTCCTTTTCGATTAACACATGTCGACCGCCCGTTGATATGTGCTTCCTGATCTCCGCAGCTTCATCTGACGGCGGGATGATAGAAGACGGATATCGCCATGCCGTCAGTGTGGCGGCGGAGCATGTGATCTCACTTCTCTCGAAAACCACTTTGCCGGATGGACTCGACGGTTCCCATGTCCGCGGCATGAAATCTTATCTTTTAGGTTTAAGCCATGGCCTGCGGTTTCTTTCCCCAAAGGATGGTTCCTTTTGGGGATATACCTTCCTGGGAGCCGCCTCCGCTCGGATCCCTTTGTCTGATATCATCAGCTATCTGGGAGCGAAATTATTTGAAATCTTCCGAGGCTTTTCCCATCAGGCACCCACGGAACAGGATCTGACAAAATTTGTCGCCGCTAATGAGATATCTTATGAGGAGCTGCTTGGACAGCTGACAGAAAGGATCAACTATGCTGTCCCATATCCGGAAAACTTAAAGGTGGCAAAGGACATCAACCCAGGGGATAAGCGAGTCCTAGCCTGTGCCGACACCTGGATAGCCAATATCCGGGGCATCCTGGAAGAAAAGCGCAAATACATGTCAGAGGGACTTAGAAACTACGATCTTCCGGAAAAAAGTTCCTCTGTGATCTCGAAAATATTTTTCGACCTGTACCTGAATTACGCCATGGATCCCTCCGCCGGCCCCTTCTTTGCCATGAAGCTCCTGGGCGGACCTGACAACAAGAATCTGATCAGTGTCATGGACCATTATCTGCAAAAGAATCAGGAATACAAGGCTGGAGAACTTGAACAGGAACCGCCGCGCCGGGCAGAGCTGGAGGCGGCGGAAGAATCACTGGCAAAGGCTTCTTTCCTGAACAGAAAGAAGCGGACAAGGCAATACTTAGAAGCCTTAAGTAACTGGTACGCCCATCAAACGGTCATGGACAGGTATCATCAGATGGACCGGCTGCCGCGAGATGTCCGTGAGCAGATCAGACAGTTATATCAGGAGTTCTTTCTTGTGATGACCACTGTCCTGGATACTCTGGATAACACATTCGCGGAAAATCTGGCGGTCCTTGCGGAGGGAAAACAGCCCCAGGATCCATTCACCGGGGAAATTGTCACCATAGAAGAATTAAAAAACTGGCTGTACAGAGAGGTGGAAAAACTGGATGCCAGCCAGGAGCAGATAAAGCTGACGCAACTTTTATTCTCTGAGTGGGGAGAGTGGATCTCGCAAGACTCACGCAAGATTACCAAGCTGATTTCTGACTATATAACACAGGTATTCTTTTCAATCTGTAATAAAGATATGACAGACTATTTGAAGGAAAAATACCAGACAACAGATGCCGCGGCCCTCACAGAGCTGATACACGAAGAAATCATGGAGAATGATTTAAGACAACGCTCGGAGCCCCTGTTTTGGAAAAATCCCCGGTTGGATCTGGCGGATATCATAACCGGCAGATATATTCAGATTCCTTACAATTCTTTCGAGATCATAAAGGCGGCGGAGAAGAGCAGGAGAGATAGGGATTGTGTTAATTTGTCAGATATTACGGATAGAATTTCTATAATGAAATTTTACTGCGGGGTCCCTCTTTACGCATACCAGGGGATATGGGACTTGGAAAAAGCTTACGAGGAAGACCCATATGAACCTGGCCTTCATCTATATGAAAACGCCGAAATGGATTGGCGGGAATATCTCCCGTCCCCAATTCCCGCCAGCGTTCATACACCGGACCGCCACATTCCCCGCATTGAGGAGTGGAATAAGAAATTGTTAGAAGAGCTTGACCAGGCGCGCGAAAAAGGCATCATCTGCCGCCACACATGGTTAGGATATCAGATTAAGAAAACAAGGATCGAGGATACGTCCTTCCCGCCGGAAGCCAAAACGGCGGACTTTTTAAAAGAAGTAAGGGCACATATGTTTGACGACGACAAGGCAGACCAGATTACTATAGGGGTAAACAATGTCAGAAATGGCCTGGAGGATACGGTCTTTATTGACAATTATCTTCGCTCCCCGCAAATCCAGCGGATTGTCCGGGAGCAGCTTGCCATGGTCAGGAAGCTGGAGCAGAAGATTTTGGCGTTGGAGATATAGAATCCAGATGTGTCAATACTTGGATGCGGAAAATGTTTGGACGAGGTAAGGAAAGGGTAACAGTTCAAGGGTCATCTGAACTGTTACAGGAAAGGAAACCCATGATAGAATTGAGTACAATACCAGCGAATGGAAAAACTTATAATGGCAATACAAGAAAATTTGGTATCACCATTGACAACATAGACTACATTGTGAAATTTCCTAAAGATCAAGATTTGTCGGTTTATTGTGAATATGCGGCAAGCAATTTTTTGAGAAAGCTTGGCGTATCCTGCCATGAGGTTTTTCTTGGAACTTATCAAGGCATGACAGTGGATATCATAAAGGATTTTACAACCAATACACAGCTTTCCTTGCATTCCTATAAGGATACAAAACAAAGCAGTGAAGATACAGAAATAGGAGATAAGGAGTATACCTATGAGGATGTTTTATATTTGATGGATAAACATTTAAAAATGAGCGAAGAATCGAAACAGGAGGCAAAAGAAAGGTTTTGGGAAATGTTTATCTGTGACGCTATTATAGGAAACAGAGACAGACACTGGGGAAATTGGGGATATTTAAGCGATGGAAAAACTTATCGATTCGCGCCGTTATATGATAATGGCGCCGGATTATATCCGGGAGTAAACCATGTAATCCATCAATATCTTGATATTGCGACGCGAAAGAAATTTTTATATGACAGAGTATTTGTATTTCCCGCCTCCTTGTTTAAGATACGAAAACCAGACAGAAGTTACAGAAGCAATTACGCGGAAATGTTTAAAGATTTGGGGATCAATAAAGTATTTTACCAACAGGTGGAAAAATTCAAAAGAAATATAAGCTGTCAAACCGTTTTCAAAGCTATGAAGGAAACATGCGATACCATTCCTTTAGGAACCGAGTATCGAAGATTCTATATTGAAATTGTAACCTTGCGATATATGTGTATTGTTCTCAGATTGGATTTTGAACAATCATATGACTTTGTAGAAGGAGAATTAACGGACTATGCTTGAAAACAAAAAAATAGTGAAACACAGCAGAAATACAAGGGTACCGTGCATTTGTTCCGTAAGGACAGCGAACATGATCTATAACGGAACTGTGATCGGAACCATATCAGAAGAAAAAAATGACGCGGGAGAATTTGACTGGGTCATCAAGATGGACTGGGAGAATTGGGAAAAGTCGGGGCATCCTCAAGTGGCCGGCATCGATATGGATTTAAGGCTTGAGGAATATATCAGGACTTATATACCGGCTTTTGTAGAGGAAAGAACTTTGCCGGATACAAGAGACGGCTTATATGAAGAATTGGAAAAGCTGGGATTAACTTGGAATGACAGGTTCGAGTATATGTGCAGAACCCATGGCCTATGCGGACCCAGCAGAATTACAGTGGAAAGAAAAGCAGAGTAGGGGGTACGATCATGGCGGTATACAACAGCTTACTTTTAAAAGCAGGCGGAAGTCTTTTATCCGATCTGGCAAAAGCCGACCGATGGAGTGAAGCCCATCTTTTCATCGGTCTCGGCGGCACAGGCAGGGACGCGGTTAAAAATATAAAAAAGCAGGTTTACCAATGCTTAAAATCCGACGATCTTGATTCCTATGTCCCTGCCTATCGGAACATCCGGTTTCTGGTTGTGGACCAGGAAGATCCGGGATCTTCTCTTTGCCCTTTTGATCTTGACCGGGATACGGAGTTCTTTGATGTCTCCAGCCAGGAAGGCGGCCGCGGCTCCGCCATGAGCCGCCATGCCGTGCGCTTTCTTTTGATTGACAAAGGGGATTCATTCAGGCAGAAGCTTACATTCCTTATCCGGGATTCCCTTATGGGAGTGACCGAAGGTCTCACGATTCACATTTTTTCCGGGATTTCCGGCAGCACAGGCGGCGGTATTTTTATTGATGTGTGCTATATCGTCCGACATGTACTGGAGACTCTGGGAATATGGAACGTGCAGGTGAGCGGCTATTTCTTCCTGCCTGACGTAAATCTGTCCATGCCTGCTGTAGAGAATTCTCCTCTGATTGCGAGACGGATCAAACGCAATGGCTACGCCGCGTTACAGGAGCTGGACTATCTCATGGATCTGGAGGAAGCCCAGGACAGCTTTGTTCAAAACTATGGCCCCTTTGAAATCAATACCAGCCGCCCGCCTGTTGACGCCTGTCATCTGATCTCCTCGTTCTTACCTGACGGCGCCCGTATGCCAGACGGATATGACCGGGCTGTCCGCATGGCAGCCGATTATATAATCCCCTTTCTTGCGAAGGGAACCTTAGGAGAAAACCTTGAAAGAGATCGCGATTACTCAAATCTGAGCATAAGACGCTACCTCTGGAATATATCTTACTACCGCGAGCTGACTCGAAAAAGGCGGGGAGCGTCTTTTGCTTACACGTTTATTGGCGCGGCTTCCGCCCAGATCCCCATGTCCCATACCATGGCCTATCTGGGGGCGAAATTGTTTGAACGGTTTCATGATTTCTCAGACTTGGCACCCGCTGAAAACAGCCGGATTTTATCTGTGTTTACCACGGTTTGGGACACTTTAAAAAACACATTTTCCCAGAATCTGACCGACCTCACAGACCAAACCCCCTCACAGGATTCCTATACCTGGCATCTTCTGACCGCAATAGACGTCAAAGATCAGCTGGATAAAGAAGTGAACAAACTGGACGCTGACCAGGAGTCAAGAAAGCTGATGAAGCTCTTCCTTGAAAATCAGGAAGAATGGATCCATCAAGATGAGAACAGGATTGCCAGATTGATTTCCCATTACATCACAGAAACCTTCTTCCCCATAATCCATAAGGGGATAGCTGTTTATCTGGAGGAAAAATATCAGGCCGCCGGGCCTGAACTTGCGCAAAAGATTAAGGAAGATATTATTCAGGGATATCTCTATAAAAACGCAGAACCCCGCTTCTGGAAAATTCCTGATTTTGACTTGTCGGTTATCGCAAGCAGCAGCCACATCTTTGTCCCTTCCAATTTCCAGGAGGCCGTGTGGGCGGCAAAGCAAAAGCAGCTTGAGGGAGTTCATACATGTCTAAGCGGACTTACCTCCAATATCTCTTTGATGCGTTTCCGCTGCGGAGTCCCTCTTTATGCGTACCAAGGCATTTGGGAACTGGAAAAAACTTACGAGGAAGACCCATGGGAACCGGGCCTTCATTTATATGAAAATGCCGAAATGGACTGGCGGGATTATCTCCCCTCCCCGATCTCCGCCAGCTTCCAGACACCGGACTGCCCAAGCCCCCGCATCGCGGAGCGAAATAGAAAGTTGGCCGAAGAATTAGAAAACGCAAAAAAGGCCAATATTGTCTATTCGGATACATGTGGATGGCATATAAAGATCACAAAAACAGCAGATGTGTCAAAGCTTTTAGAGGAAGCCGGGGACTATGAGACCAACGGCCAGATGGATCTGCTGAAACTGGGGGAGGTGCTGGACACTCTCAGACAGGCGAGGGAATCCTTGTTTTGCTGGGATAATGTGGAATCGATCCCTTTACGTACCAGTGGCGCGATCCCTTCTTTTGACGAAGCAATCCTTTACGATAATTATTGCCGCTATCCAAGAATTGAGACAGCAGTGAGAGAGCAGCTTGCCAAACTCAACTCCCTCAACCAGGAGATCTCCAGGCTGGAAATGATTTATGAAACAGCCAGCGAAAAGAGCAGGAAGAAGGAATTATTTTTTGATGCTGTATTTACCGGTATATTCAGCCTGGAGCAGGATAAGATTGTCTTTTGCTATAACCGGTCCGGCGCGGAGCAGACCCTGGAGCTTCAAAATGCCTCCATGCCCTACGGCACAAAAGCTCCCCTGTATCAGGCCTATCTGACTTATCTGGAATTGGACCAGGATACGACTCACCGGATCGATGAGATGACCTGTTATGCCATTGACCACATGGACGACGAAATCTATGAGATCTCAAAACAGGTACAAGCAAGGTACACTTCCCAAGATATAAAAGCGATTCTGTCAAAAACAGCGGCAGAAGAGAAGAGGGAAGAAATTACCCGGTTCTACAATGAATTTTTAAGGGCATTGAGGGAGCATATCGTAAATTATGTCTAAATCGATTATCATTAGGTGGAAACGTTCAGTTGTTGCAATTCTTGCAAACTTATACTATAATAACTGCGCACATTACTCATTTTTTGTATGCAGAAAGTTGGTACCCATTTGAATAAAAAAGAAATCATACAAAAGATAATTGAAAATAATAACGGCCTTGCAAAAACTTCTGATTTTGCCGCCAAAGGGATCAATAAATATGAGGTGGCAACACTTTGTAAAGAAGGACTCATCGAAAGGGTTCGCAGGGGTTTTTATAAACTTCCCCAGAGCAATACCCTGATGGAGGAACAATTCATACATGATCTTCTTCCCCAGGGAATTATCTGTGTGGAATCGGCTTTGTTTCATTATGGATACAGCGATTTTTCTCCCCGTGAATGGTCGATTGCCGTACCGAGAACAGCGACCCGCGCTGTAAAGAACATTGAAGAATTTCCCATGAAGGCTTACTATATCCAAAAGGAATTTCTGGATATAGGTAAGTCTACAAGCAATTTTAATGGTATAACATTGCCCGTGTATGACCGTGAGCGAACAATATGCGACTGCTTTAAGTACCGCGCGAAACTTGACAATGAAATTTTTAATAAGGCGGTCAACGCCTATGCTGCTGATGAAAAAAAGAAGCTCGCGAATTTGTCTAAGTACGCAAAGGAGATGAGGCTTTACACAAAAGTTATGAATATAATGGAGGTATTGCTTAATGGCTGATATGGCGGCATCCGTGCTTGCGCGGCTCAAAAATAAGGCAAAAGAAAGTGGACGAAGCTATCAGGTTTGCCTGCAGCTCTTCTGTCAAGAGGAGTTTCTGCGCCGTTTGGAAAAGTCTAGGTACGCTGAGAACCTTGTGCTGAAAGGCGGCTTATTCCTCTATTCTCTTACGAACTTTGACAGCCGGGTAACCGTTGATATAGATTTTTTGCTCCGGCACATACCCAATACACCGGAGCAGTTAAATATCATCCTTGAGGAAATTATAGCAGTATCTACGGGTAATGATTTTATAACCTTTGAGATAAAAGATGTTTCACCTATAGCCGTTGCAAAGAAGTATACAGGCATCGGAGCATCGGTCATTGCTCATATTAAAAACACTCGCACGCCATTTGGCATTGATTTTGGCGTTGGAGACGTCATTGTGCCCAGGCAGGAAAAACGAAAAATTCCCACTCAGCTTGATAACTTTGCCGCGCCGACAGTTAATACCTATTCCATCGAAACAACTGTTGCTGAAAAAATCGACGCAATCCTAAGTCTGATGGAATTTTCTAGCCGCATGAAAGACTACTACGATATTTATTATCTCGTCAATAAGTTTGATTTTGACGGTAATGTGCTGTCAGAAGCGCTTAGAAAAACTTTTGCGAACCGTGAACACAATTTCACAACAGAGCAATTTAAGCAGGTTATGAGGTTTGACGATGACACCGCTATGCAGAAAAAATGGAAAGCTTTTGTCCGTAAAATCAATACAAAAACCGATGATTACAGTACCGTGCTCAAAACAATAAATGCCTTCCTGACAAAACCATATACAGCGGCGGTAAAAGGCAAAGTATTTACTGAAAAGTGGTATGCTGCTAATGGCGGGTGGATATAAGGGCGAAAGATTTTGAACCGTGAAATTCAGAATAAGGAGGATATAAAAATGGCAACATACGACAGACTGCTGCTCAGCACAGACGGCGGGATTCAGGATGAATGCTGGAAAGCCCAGCGGCAGGACGGCCTCTCCATCTGTATCGGGCTGGGCGGCACCGGCACGGATGCCATCAAGCAATTGAAAAGGGAAGTCTACAGAAATCTAAGACCGGATGACCCGGATTCCCCTGTTCCAACTTATGGAAATATCAAATTCCTGGTTGTAGACTGCGATGATTCTAATCTGGGTTATGGCATTTTAGGTCTTGACAGGGACACCGAATACTTTGATATTTCTAATAGAGACATCCTAACAGTTTTTCGAGCGTCAAATATTATCCAAGCCCGAAAAGAATTATCCTGGTTAAATTACAGTAGGCTTCCATTTTCTAGCGATGGCCGGGCAGTTGGAGTTCGTCAGTTTGGGCGTTTCCGTCTGATTGACATAGCAGAGAGGCTTCGTTCGAAGCTGAAATCCCTTATTCAAGAGACATCTCCTGAAGAAAGGGAGAATCTCAATATTCATATTTTTTCCGGAGTTTGCGGCATGACAGGGGGAGGAGGTTTTCTTGATTTGTGCTATATCGTCCGCCATGTGCTTACAGAGATGGGCCGGGCAGATGCCCTGATAACCGGCCATTTCTTTTTGCCGGATGTGAATCTCTCTGTCCCATCTGTAGGATTAGACCGTCTGTGCTCAGCGTATTTGAAACGGAACGGCTATGCGTCCTTGAAAGAGTTGGATTACCTCATGAATCTGAAGGAGAACCATGACCGTTTTGTTCAGAATTATGGTTCCTTTGAGATCAATACCAACCGCATGCCAGTGGACTGCTGCAATCTGATCTCCTGTACTAACTATGATGGAACTTACACGGATAACGGTTATAACTACGCTCTGAGTATTGCTGTTGACTATGTAATCTCACTTCTGACCAAAAACGACAGTTCCACAGACAATCCCACTCCTGTACAAATGCCTGTACAGAAAAAAAGGAGACATGGGGCTGTTTACAAATACAACTTTATAGGCGTCACCCATGCTGAAATCCCTCTAACTGATATAACTACTTACTTAGGCACCAAATCGTTTTTACAGTTTCATCATCTGTTTGATCCTACTCCCTCGGAGAAAGATCTAAAAGATTTCATATCCGCCTCCAATATGACTTTTGAACAGCTTCTGAAACAGCTGACAGAAGGGATCACTTATACCGTCCCTTATCCGGAACTGATCAAGAGGGCAAATGACATAATTCCCGGAGATAAGAGGGTCATAAACTGTGCCGACAGTTGGGCAGCCGGTACTCTGGGGATCTTGGAGGAAAACCGCAAAACCATGGCGGAGAGTCTAAAAAATTACAATAGTCCGGTCCAAGCCTCCTCGGTGATCGCCAGGATCTTTTCCACCCTGTACACCATTGCCCTGGATCCCTCCAGAGGCCCCATCTTTGCCGCAAAACTGCTGGGCGGACCAAACAACAAAAATCTCATGCATGTGATTCATGGCTATATTCAGCGTAATGAAGAACACCTCCGCGCGGAACTTTGTCGGGAGTCTTCGCATAAGCAAGAGCTAACCATTGCTGAACAGGGTCTGTCAAAAGCCAACTTTATAACCAGGAGAAGACGTATAGCGGATTATCTGGACACTATAAACCACTGGTATGTCCATCTCGCCATCCTAGACAGACATAATGCCATGAAGTCTCTCCTTACAGAACTGGAAAACCAGGTCACAAGACTATATAACGAGTTTTTCTGCCCACTGACCACTGTCCTTGAGACACTGAACAACACATTTCTCGAAAATGACCGGATCTTATCCCATAAGGCATCCAATCCCTCTAAAGCCTTATCCCGGCAGGTTCCCGGCCTGAGCGATGTTCAAAGCTATTTGGATGGCATAATCAACGGACTTAATCCCGCCCGTGAAGCACAAAATCTAGTACAGAACCTGATGAATAACTGGCAAAGCTGGATTCAACAAGATGAAAATAAGATCACCTGGATGATCTCTCAGTATATGATCCAAAATTTCGCTCCCATTATCCGCAAGGATATGGAACACTGGATTAAATTCGCGTCAAAAACTCCATCCGATGTCATCAAGGAACTGATAGAACAGGCCACAGAACCCATGCTTGGGGATCCTTCAGCCTTTCCCCTTAAAAGTGCCGACAAAAGCTGTCAGCTGATAGTTCCCGCCCCATGTCTTGATCCCGGTATTTCCGCTGCTCAGGCGTCGAAAGAACCCTATGAAGTGATTTCCAAACGCGGAAATAACAGAATCACGGTAATCAAGATGTATCGGGGCCTGCCCCTCTATGCCTGGCAGGGCTTGTCCGAACTTGAGATAAGGTACGAGTGCGATATCCGAGCGGGTATCCATCTATATGAGAATGGCGATGTAGACTGGAGAGAATATCTTCCTTCCCCCTTGCCGGCCAGTTTCCATATACACGGACACCAGATTCCCCGTATCGCGGAGCGCAACGCAAAATTAGCAAAAGAGCTTGAGGAGGCGAAGAGGGCAGGTATTGTCCTCTGTGACTGGGAAAACCGGGTCTGGCATATTAAACAGTCCAAAACCGCTGATTTGCGGTCATTGTCCGAGGAAGTACATCATTTTCTGACAGACGGGAAATGGGATATGAAGAAATTATGCGATCTCCTGGACCATATTCGGGAAGTGCGAGAGCAGATGTACGCGGACGGCAATGTGGAGGAGATCACCTTAACCGCCCAGGATGCGGAAAATGGACAGGAAGAGAGCGTGCTGTCAGACGACTATCTCCGCAGTCCGGCACTTCAAAAAATCGTCAGGGAAGAACTAGAGAAACTCCATGGCCTTGACAAGGATATTGCGGATCTGGAACATAGATGATACTGCGGCTATTGCTGCAGGTAAGGCAAGATTTGAGTTTGGAGAAAAACCAGATGTTTGACATTCTATAATGGTGCCGAGGAGGCGGTGTTCATGACACTGGGTGCTGAATAAGGAGGAATCCAATTTGAAACAGAAAAAAAATGAAATAACGATTCGCTCCAGCGCAGCGGAATATCTGACCTATGTTGCTTCTATCGGCGACCAGCAGGACAGCATCGAAATGCGCTATGAGGATGAGAATATGTGGCTGACACAGAAAATGATGGCCACATTGTATGATGTGGGTACAAACACAATAAACTATCATATAAAAAAAATATTTGAGGATAGCGAGTTACAGGAGAATTCAGTTATTCGAAAATTTCGAATAACTGCTGCTGACGGAAAAAGCTATAGCACAAATCATTATTCATTGGAAATGATTATTGCAGTTGTTTTTAAGGTCAATTCTGAACGTGCAGTTCAGTTCCGTAAATGGGTCAATCAGATTGCAAAGGACTATACCATCAAAGGCTGGGTCATGGATGATGAGCGTCTGAAAAATGGCGGCTCTGTGCTTACAACAGAATATTTTGACCGCTTGCTTGAGCAGATTCGTGAAATCCGTTTGTCGGAACGTAGGTTTTATCAGAAGATAACGGACATTTATGCAACGGCACTTGACTATGACCGCACAGCGAAAACGACAAAGCTGTTTTTTGCAAAGGTGCAAAATAAGATGCATTATGCGGTACATGGACATACGGCAGCAGAGCTGATTTATGAACGTGCAGATGCGGGGAAACTACATATGGGACTTACCACATGGGCAGGCTTCCGGCAAGTGACAGGTTGAGACGATGGAATTTTCGACTTGTTCCGTCAGAGTGAAGTTTTAAAGCGGTCGGCAAATCTGTGAGTTTGCATATTATAGGAGCAAGGTCTTTGACCTGTTTCCGAGAACGGACAAGGGTAAAAATCGGGTTTCTGTGATAACCGTTTACGCTGGGGTTTCATTGTCATTAAAACAATAGAGGATCAAATGTTAGATATTTGTCGCTCAAAAAGCGACCAAATTATTTCCTAACATGATATACTCTAGCCATAGACAGAGACTTCAAATTCAAAACAAGTAGGAGGATATAGAAATGGCAACATACGACAGACTGCTGCTCAGCACAGACGGCGGGATCCAGGATGAATGCTGGAAAGCCCAGCGGCAGGACGGCCTCTCCATCTGTATCGGGCTGGGCGGCACCGGCAAGGATGCCATCAAGCAATTGAAAAGAGAAGTTTACAGAAATCTAAGACCGGATGACCCGGATTCCCCTGTTCTGGCTTATGGAAATATCAAATTCCTGGTTGTAGACTGTGATGCTTCTGGTCTAGGTTATGGCATTTTGGGTATTGACAGAAATACCGAATACTTTGATATTTCCACTGGCGATATTTCAGCAATCCTGCGGTCGCCAAATACTATTCAGGAACGCAAAGAACTATCCTGGCTCAATTATGAACAGATTACCATATGCGGCGACTATTATTATCCAGGCATGGGTGGCGTCCGCCACCTAGGGCGATTCTGTCTGATTAACAAGGCAGAGAAGTTCCGCTCAAAGCTGAAAGCCCTCATTCAGGAGACCTCCCTGGAAGCAAAGAAGGCTCTCAATATCCATATTTTTTCCGGGATCTGCGGCATGACAGGGGGAGGAAGTTTTCTTGATGTGTGCTATATTATCCGCCATGTGCTTACAGAAATGGACAAGGCAGATGCCCGGATAACCGGCCATTTCTTTTTACCGGATGTAACTCTTTCCATACCAACTGTAGGAGCAAGTCCGCTGTGCTCAGAGCATGTAAAAAAGGAGGGCTATGCAGCTCTGAAAGAGCTGGATTACCTCATGAATCTAAAGGAAAACCATGACCGTTTTGTCCAGAATTACGGTTCCTTTGAGATTGACACCAACCGTGCGCCGGTGGACTGCTGCAACCTGATCTCCTGTACTGGCCATGATGGAACTTATGCAGCCAACGGTTATGACGGTTATAACTATGCCCTGAGTGTCGCTGCTGACTATGTAATATCACTTCTGACCAAAAGCAGCAGTTCCACAGACAGTCCCGCCCCCGTACAGATGCCCGCACAGAGAAAAAGGAGACATGGAGCTGTTTACAAATACAACTTCATGACGGAACAGAATCCTGAGTCAATGCTTTGGGATCCGCCTGCCGATGAAGTGATCTCCAAAGCTGGAAATAACCGAATCACGGTAATCAAGATGTATCAGGGCCTCCCCCTTTATGCCTGGCAGGGTCTGATGGATCTTGAGAAGACATATGAGAAGGATTTTTCCCGTGCGGGTATCCATCTGTATGAGCGTGGAGACGCAGACTGGAGAGAATACCTTCCCTCCCCCCTACCGGCCAGTCTCCAGATAGCCGGACACCGAATCCCCCGTATCATGGAGCGCAACACGAAATTGACAAAGGAGCTTGAGGAGGCAAAGCAATCAGGTATTGTCTTCTGCGACTGGGAAAACCAGGTCTGGCATATTAAACGGTCCAAAACCTCTGATCTGCCGTCATTGTCTGAGGAAGTACATAATTTTCTGACAGATGGGAAGTGGGATATGGTGAAATTATATGATCTCCTGGATCAGACCCGGGAAGCGCGAGAGCAGATGTACGCAGATGATAATGTGGAGGAGATCTTTTTAAACGTCACGGATGCAGAAAATGGACGGGAAGAGATTGTCCTGTCAGACGACTATCTCCGCTGTCCGGCCCTTCAAAAGATCATCAGGGAAGAGCTTGAGAAGGTCCGCAGCCTTGAAAAGGAAATCTCGGTGCTGGAGGATATGAAGAGCCGGGAAGCTTTCGCCGCAAGAGCAAGAGAAACCTTCTTTAACGCGGTGTTTACCGGCGTGATCCGGCTCCAGAGAGCCATGATCACCTTTTCCTATGACCAGTCCGGCATGGAGCAAACCCTGGTGCTTCAGAACGCTTCCATGCCATACGGAACCAAAGCGCCCCTGTATCAGGCCTATCTGACTTATGAGAAACTGGACAGCGATATGATGAACTTGATCACAGAAAAGGCCAATGACGCAATCAATAACATGAACGATGAGATCTATGAGATCTCAAAACAAGTTCAGGCCAGATACAGCCCTGATTTCCTAAAAATGACCCTCTCCAGAGTGGCAAGAGATCCCAAGAGAAAGGAGATCCAGGATTTTTATAATGAATTTATGAAGGCACTCTATCCGGGCTGATTTGACTCGCAGGCGGGAAAGAAGCCGAACATGTTAGCTTCCCTAAAAAGAAGTTGCCTGTCTTGACAAACTTGCCGTAGCGCTATTTATCGCTTACCTATGACGGCGTACCGCTCTGCTGTTCAGAACTGTTTTAATATGTCGTGATGCCCTACGTCCACCAGGATAATCATTTTGTCGCCTTCGTAATACCAGATAATGCGGATGTCCATGTTGACGCTGCACTCAAAAAGGTCTGTGGTTCCCTGGATGCGTTTGGTGCGCAGCGACGGGTGGGAAGGATTTTCGGCCAGAAGTTCCAGCTTGTTTTTAAGCTGCTTCTTCTCCTGTGCGGTCAGGCCCTTAAAATGCTTTTGAAAACGGGGCGTAAAGGTAAACTCATACGCCATCATTCCGCCTCCAATTTGTCAAACAGGGCGTCCACGCTGTCAAAAACAGGCTGTTCCCCGGATGCGATTTTCGCTTTTACATCCCCGATTTCTTCCCGGAGTTCGCTTAAATATTTCTTTGGGTAAACAACTACCGGCATGATGCAGATCGTACCGTCCTTCTCGAAGATATCCAGTTTGTCACCTTCGGACAGACCAAGTTTGACAATGATTTCCCTTGGTATCGTGACCTGGGCTTTTTGACGCAATTCAGCCAGCATACAATCATCTCCTTTGCTTCGAGTTTGAAAGTAGGAAATTCTTACTTTCTTACCTTATAGTATATCCACTTTGGGGAATTTATGTAAGGGGTACGAAAAAATTTTACAATGGAAAAAAGACCTGCTGTGTCACCGAGCACAGAGCTTTATCCCAGAAAGAAATAGGCCGTGTAAAGGCAGCCCTGCGTCTATTCTCACCGGAACCGATATTTTTGAAGTTATCCGAAAGGAACATTGTTTTTATATTGATAAAACCCAATTCATTGAAAAATTTTCGAAAACAGCCTGGCCGGAAGCTGGGGCTGATGGTGGAACTGTCCGACAGGTATGTGCTGAGTTCTAACCGAGAAAGCGGATTTGGTAGATATGATGTGATGTTGGAGCCAAAACAGCAGAGGGATGACGGAATTCTTTTGGAATTCAAAGTCCAGGATCCAGATGGGGAAAAGGAACTCTCGGACACAGTGGAAGAAGCATTGAGGCAGATTGAACAAAAACAGTATGAGGCCATTCTCCTGGAAAAAGGAATTCCCTCAGAAAGAATACACAAATATGGCTTTGCCTTTAGGGGGAAAAAGGTCTTAATCGGAGGGAAATGACCTCTGCACCAGCTGCATAAGAAATTGGATTTCTGTGATACCGTTTACGCTGGGGCTTCATTGTCATTAAAACAATAGAGGATCAAATATTAGATATTTGTCGCTCAAAAAGCGACCAAGTTATTTTCTAACATGATATACTCTAACCATAGACAGAAACTTCAAATTCAAAACAAGTAGATAACTCGTGTACCTAAAACATAGTACTTGAAGTACTCGAACTGGGGTAAAAA
>CAMTAF010000013.1 GCA_947066955.1 uncultured Hungatella sp. | reverse complement strand
GGGAACTGGAGCCTTAGTGTTGGCCTTCGCCCTTCCGCTCTTAAAATTTTACGCCTTTGCTCCGGAGCAGTTTTTGAAAATGTTTACACCTCTGATGTGAGAATGAGGCGCTAGTTTTCTTCCTCCGGCTGGTCCAGGCAAAGGGTGAGATACTCCGGGGGAACCTTCTTGGTGAGCCAGACTCCGTTGACTGAGCGGAAAAAGAGGGTTCCATCCCCGGCCATCCGGCGGCTGTCGATCTGGAGAATCGCCGGCTTCCCGTGGCGGCTTCCCACCTTCCGGGCAGTCTCTACATTGTCTGACAGATGCACATAGAGGCGCCCCATAGGAAGCAGCCCCTCCCGGTTGATGGCGCTTAAAGATCTCTCGGCTGTTCCGTGGAAGAGGAGAGAAGGCGGCTCCACTTGGGGCAGCTCCACATCAACAGGAACAGAGTGGCCCTGATTCGCCCGGATCAGGGCCTTGTTTTCGCTGAAAGAATATCTCTGCTTCTCGTCACTTCTGACAATCTCCTCCAACATCTCCATATCAATATACCGGGTCTTATTGATCCCCTCCAGCAGTTCCTCCACATCGGCCCACCCATGTTCGTCCAATGTGATTCCGATTGCCTGAGGCTGGTGGCGCAGAATCAGGCTGATAAACTTGCTTAATCTGGTCAAGCTCATGAAAAATCTCCTTTTTTAATGTAACGGCACGCGTCGCTTTGCGCCACCTGCCAGTTCGTCGGAAGGCATTCTGGAAACGCTGCGCGTTTGCCTTCCTCCTCCTTTAGTGTGGAGTTCTGATAGCTTTGTCAAAAACACACATAGGTATTGTAATATATGGACAGCAAAAAGGCAACCATGTTCTGAGTGGGAGAGGGGAGCAGAGGTTACTCACGATATAACCTAATAATTAAAAACTATAGGTTATGTGACAACTTATAGAAATAAAAAGACTAAAAATAGGTTAAATTAATAACCTTATATTAAAAATAAAAGGTTAAATATAACCTATTTTCAGAAAATAGACCTAAATTTACACCTATACAACCTATTTTGACTCAACTATTCCGTAAACCAGGGTCGCCGCGAGAGGGTATCTGGCATTTAAGTTTTTCTTAATTTGACCAATGGGATTTCCCCTCGTATAATGTTCAGAGGTGAGATTTTACTGCCCTGAAGGAGCCTGAAAATTCCGGGGCAGTGATAAGAAAAGAGAACATGAGGATGAAAAATAAAGTGAGATGGGCTGTCGCTGCTGCTACTGCTGTCCTCTGCCTTACAGTGTTTGCGGTGAAAGTGGCAGTTTGGGTAAAAGATTTTTTGGACCAGGAGACAGGGACAGACAATATCGTTATATCGGTGGTGGAAGGGGAGAGCCCGCAAGAGTCTGATGATCAGGAACAGGAGAGTTCAAAGGCCCTGACCGTGCCAGAAGATGACGGAGACTGGTGGAGCGATGTTTCCGGGGAGGAGCCGGGCGGGGAAAGCCAGGAGACAGAGGAAACCTTGGAGGAGAGCCGGCCCGAAGCCGCGGGCCCCAGGCGTGCCAGGAGGCCTCAGTGGCAATATCAGGTACAGCCTCCGGAAGAGATCCAGATCTTGCCTGAGGAGGTGCCTCTTCCGGTGATCTGGGTGGTGTCGGACCTTCACTATATGTCTTCCGGCGCCACGGACTACGGAAAAGCGTTTGATGATTTTGTGAGCAAGTGCGACGGGAAGGTGGTCCGGTATCTGCCGGAGCTTCTGGATACCCTTCTGGAGGAGGCGGCGGCCGAGAGGCCGGATGCCCTGATACTCACAGGGGACATCACTATGGATGGGGAGGAATTGAATCATTTAGAACTGGCGGGAAAGCTGGCAAAGCTTCAGGAACAGGGGGTCCAGGTTCTTGTGATTCCTGGCAACCACGACATCAACAACCACCATTCCAGCGTTTATTTTGGAGAGGAGGCAGAGTGGACCCAGGAAGTCTCGCCGGAGAGATTCCAAGAGATATACGGTAACTTTGGCTGTGACCAGGCCCTGAGCCGGGATCCGTCCTCTTTCAGCTACGTTTATGCCCTGAGGGAGAATCTGTGGCTCATGCTTCTGGATACGGCTCAATATGTTCCTGAGAATCTGGTAGACGGAGCAGTGAGGCCGGAGACTTATGAGTGGATGGAGCAGCAGCTTGAGGGGGCAGAGAAACAGGGCGCCCAGGTCATTGTTCTGGGGCATCACAATCTTCTCCAGGAGAGCCGCATGTTTACTGCCATGTGCGTCATGGAAAACAGCAGCGATGTCATAAGCCTTTTGGAGCGCTATGAGGTTCCCCTCTACATCAGCGGCCATCTCCACTTACAGAGGGTGAAGAAGCACAAGAAGGAACCGGGAGTAGAAGAATACGGGATCTATGAGATCGTAAACGATGCCTTCAGCATCCCGCCCTGCCAGTTCGGGGTGGTGTCCTGGCAGGAAGACGGGACCATTGATTACAAAACCCGACAGGCCGACGTCAGCGCCTGGGCCGCAAGAAATGACTGTTCGGATGAAAATCTCCTGGATTTTTCCCAATATCAGAGAGAGTACATCCATCAGCTCATAAAGGAACAGATCAAGAAAGAGACCTCCGGTCTGGAGGAGGAGATCGCCGAGTCCATGGCCTGGTTCTACGCGGACACCTATGCCCGGTACTGCGCCGGACTGGAGATGGACCCTGGGGAGATGGAACACTCTCCAGGGTATCAAAATTGGGAGAGATTTCTTCCTGACACCAGAGAGATGGAGGAGATCCGGGCCATGATCCGGGACAGCTTTGAGGACAGCAATCAGTTTATCTTCTCAGCGGAAAAGTCCAGCGAGAGCTGCTCATAGGGTTCCGGGGCTTTCTTTGTGTTTTTGAGCCCGTCCGCCCGGTGGTAAATCTCCAGCTGGGCTTTGTGAAATTCCATCTGCGCCCGGTTGAGGATGGTATCCCGTCCATCCTCCAGGGCGTTCTGGTACCAGTAGAGCAGAAGAGATTCATCAGGGCTCAAAAGCTTGGTAAAGGAGCTTCCGGCCTGGTCGGGGCGGATGGCCAGGGACAGAGGAAGCTGTACAGGCGCGTTGTCAAACACAGAATGGATATCTGTACCCAGGGCTTTGGCGATGGCCTGCATCTGGGCGGTCTTTACATGAAGGATCTGGCCGTTGATGATCCGGTTTAAGGTGGTGGCCGGGATGCCTGACAGCGCCGACAGCTGGGCCCTGGTCACCCCTTTTGTGTTCATGAAGGCAATCAATTTTTCATTCTTCATGGTCCGTTCCCCCTTGGGTCAAAAAGTGTGTATTCTTGTCTGTTATTTTATCACAAAAACGGGAAAGTGGCAAGGAATCCCATTTTTTTGAGGGTAACGGAAGTAATTTTCAGAAAAAGTCCTTGACTTTTTGGAAAAAATATTATATTCTATCCACAAGTCAATAGCCATAAACCATTGACCGGGACGAGTACCTGTTTGGAACATGCACAGAGAGCTGCGGATGGTGGGATCGTAGCATTGGAAAGATCAGGGAATGGACCCGTGAGGGCGAGCTGAAACCTTGTGGGAGTAGGTGAGACGCGACTGCGCGTTACAGCAGAAAGTGTATGACAGTACACGAAAAGAGCGCATTCCCGAAAGGGTTTCGGGGATGAATTTAGGTGGCACCGCAGAAGCAGCTTCTGTCCTATTTATTTATAAAGTGATAGGATAGGGGCTTTTTTACGTACACGGGGCGGAAAGGAAATGTGGCCGCTTCCGCGGCCCCGCCCCGGTACGGCGAGTAGGGGGAAAGACCTCCCCTGTTCGATTGCGCACGGGGCGGAAAGAAATCCCGCCGTTATCGTGGTCAGCCCTCAACCCATACTTTAACAGGAAAGGAAGGAAAACGACATGAATCAGGAAATCCCTTACAAAATCTATCTGGAAGAGCACGAGATGCCAAAGCAGTGGTACAATGTGCGGGCGGACATGAAGAAGAAGCCGGCCCCCATCCTTAATCCGGGAACATTAAAGCCTGTGACAGTGGAGGAGCTGTCCGGCATCTTCTGCGAGGAGCTGGCAAAACAGGAGCTGGATGACACCACCCCTTACTTTGATATTCCGGAGGAGATCCGCAATTTCTACCGGATGTACCGCCCGTCTCCGCTGGTCAGGGCCTACTGCCTGGAGGAGAAGCTGGACACCCCGGCCCATATCTATTATAAGTTTGAAGGCAACAACACCTCAGGAAGCCACAAGCTGAACTCCGCCATCGCTCAGGCCTACTATGCCAAGAAGCAGGGGCTTAAAGGCGTGACCACGGAGACAGGCGCAGGACAGTGGGGAACCGCTCTGTCCATGGCCTGCGCTTACTTAGGGTTGGACTGCCAGGTCTACATGGTGAAGTGCTCCTACGAGCAGAAGCCCTTCCGCCGGGAAGTGATGCGCACTTACGGGGCTCATGTGACACCCTCCCCGTCTATGGATACAGAGGTGGGGCGCAGGATCAACGCCCAGTTCCCGGGAACCACGGGAAGCCTTGGCTGTGCCATCTCGGAGGCCGTGGAGGCGGCTGTCAGCCAGGAGGGATACCGGTATGTGCTGGGCTCGGTTCTGGCTCAGGTATTGCTGCACCAGTCCGTCATCGGCTTGGAGACCAAGGCAGCCCTTGACAAGTACGGCATCAAGGCGGACACCATCATCGGGTGCGCCGGCGGCGGTTCCAATCTGGGCGGTCTGATCTCTCCATTTGCAGGCCAGATGCTCAAAGGGGAGGCAGAGTATGAGATGATCGCCGTGGAGCCGGCATCCTGCCCCAGCTTAACGAGAGGCGTGTACGCTTATGACTTCTGTGACACCGGAAAGGTGTGTCCTCTGGCCAAGATGTACACCTTGGGAAGCGGCTTTATCCCGTCCGCCAGCCATGCGGGAGGCCTTCGATACCATGGCATGAGCTCTACGGTTTCCGAACTGTACGATCAGGGGCTTCTGACAGCAAGGAGCGTGGAGCAGACAGAGGTGTTCAAGGCAGCTCAGATGTTTGCCAAAGTAGAAGGGATTCTTCCGGCTCCCGAGAGCAGTCATGCCATCAAGGTTGCCATTGACGAGGCATTAAAGTGCAAGGAGACCAAAGAGGCCAAAAATATCGTGTTCGGTCTGACAGGAACAGGATATTTTGACATGGTGGCTTACCAGAAATTCAACGACGGGGAGATGTCCGACTATATCCCCACTGACGCTGAGCTGGAGAAGTCTTTTGCCTCTCTGCCAAAGGTGGATCTGTAAATCGGTGGCAGAAAGAGTTTGGATTTTGTGTATCTCTGGCATGCAATGTCACCACCCGTCAGGGTGCTGACCTGCGTGCGCATCAGCGCACTTCCTATATAGAACCTGTAGCAGAGGACTGCCGGTAGATTTCTGCCATTTCACTAAAGAGGAGTTTAATTGCGCCGTGGGGTATTCTGCGGCGCTTTTTATGCACACGGGGCAGAAAGGAAATGTGGCCGCTTGCGCGGCCCTGCCCCGGCGCAGCGAGTAGGGGGGAAAGCCTTCCCTACTCGATTGCGCACGGGCCGCGTGGCGAGTAGGGGAAAAGACCTCCCCTACTCGATTATGGATCCCGAAAAGCAGCAGACCAGGAAGTGGCACTCATTTTAAGTCACCCCCAAAATATTATTGTTTTTTCCATGTCGTTTCGGTATAATATCAGTATAAGGATCGGCTTGGCGCCACCCGCTGATCATGCAGGGAGGAGTGATGTAGGAAATGGCGGAGATCAACAGGGAACACAAGGCTCGTCTGTTTACCTTCCTGTTTGGTGAGGAGGACCATAAGGAATGGACACTGAGCCTGTACAATGCGGTGAATGGTACGAACCATACGGATCCGAGCAATATAGAGTTCACGACTATAGAAGATGCGGTATACATGGGGATGAAAAATGATGTGTCTTTCCTGCTGTGCCAGGTGATGAACGTATACGAGCAGCAGAGCACATACAACCCTAATATGCCGGTGCGTCAGCTGATGTATGCAGCGAAGCTGTATAACAAGTACATCAGCCAGAGGAAGCTGAACATTTACGGGAAGAAGGTCGTGAGGCTTCCTATTCCCCGGCTGGTGGTGTTCTACAATGGCACGGAAGGGGAAGAGGATCAGGTATTGAGGCTGAGCGATTCCTTTGCTCCCGAGGGGGATCTGGAAAAGGCTGACATTGAAGTGAGAGTTCGGATGATCGATATTAATTACGGGAAGAACAAGGAACTAATGTCGGTCTGTCAGCCATTAAAGGAATATGCATGGCTGGTAGGTCAGATCCGGGAGAACCGGCAGTCCATGGAGATTGAGCAGGCGGTAGACAAGGCGATTCAGGATATGCCGGAGAATTTCGAGATCCGGGAGTTCTTGATCGGACACAGGGCGGAGGTGAAAGATTTGTGTATTACAGAATATAACGAAGCGGAGACCATGCAGATGGTCCGTGAAGAAGGCCGTGAAGAAGGCCGTGAGGAAGGCGATCTGAGGCGGGCGATTAAAACAGCGTCCAATATGCTGAAGGATGGGGAACCCATAGATAAGATTGCAAGGGTTCTTGAGTTTCCACCTGAGATGATTTTGTCCTGGGTGGGAAAATCATGATGGCATCGCATTTAATCAGGAAAAGGCAGCTAATATCTTATTGAAAGCAAGATCAGCATCAGATATTTTTGTGCTGGTCTTTTTTATGCGCACAGGGCCCGGCGCGGCGAGCAGGGGAAAGACCTCCCCTACTCGATTGCACACGGGGCGGAAAGGAAATCTTTGCCGGAAAACTAAAAAACTTTCAGAAAAGGCTTGACCATATTGTTGCCATATAGTGTTTAATGAAGATATCATCGAACCGAAAGAAAGGGGATCATGGCATGAAGACAAAAGATGTTGAGCAGATTACGGGGTTATCAAAGCAGACGTTGATCTGGTATGAAAAAGAAGGACTGATCCAACCTGGGAGAAATGAGAACCGCTATCGGGAATATTCTGATCAGGATGTAAAAACTCTTCAGCTGATTAAAATGCTTCGGGGCATGGATATTTGCATTGATGATATCCGTCATATCCTTAAGCATCAGGTTTCTATGGAAGAAATTCTCGATAAACAGAAAGCATATCTGCAGAATGAGGAACAGAGGAGAAAAGAAATTGAAAACAATGTTCGCTTTTATTCGGACACAAAAGCCCCCATGATAGAAGGCCTCCATGAAATGTACAGACCCAAGAGAGATTGGGCCAACCACCAAAAACCTTTGGAACCGTTTTGTATCGGCGCGTGTCCTGACAAGAAACTGCTGACAAAACTGCTGTTTTGGAATATTCTGTGGCTGCTTGGCGTCGTCTTCTTCACCGCCTTTTTTATATACAATTTTAAAAAGGTGTGGGGGATTCCTCTTCCGCCCGTGTTTGTTATACAGGTTTTTGCAGGCGCAATTCTATTTGGTGTATTTGGATTTGGCATTCCCCAGCTGGGATTTATGAGTGTGGTAAACCGTTACTCCCATTATGCGGAATTTTCCAGACAAGGAATCTATTATGTAAAAGCGGATACATTAGGAGAAAGGGTTCGCTTTTTATATCAGTCTTTGAAGGGGCAGAGAAATATGAGGTTTGTTCCATATAGTCAGATTACAAAAGTTACTATTTCTCAGGATATGAAATACATGCGGATTGCAACTCCTTTTGCTCATGAACTTCCTGTAACCAACATCATCTTTTATTTTAAGGATAACACTACCTGCTCCCTTTTCAATCAGATGTTTGATGGAAATGATGAGGAGATTATTGTCCGGATTCTTAAAGAACATATAGGGCAGGTGTTAGATCTTCGACGTTCTTCAAACATTAATGCTTGAGGGACAGATGGCGGAACCCATCGTCCAGAACGGAAAGGTGATGGTTCTGGACGATGTTCTGAATACTGTAAAGAAGGAGCTGCTTTCTGCCTACCCTCTGTAACGGTTTAAGCAGGCGTAGAGTTCCTGAATCCTGGGCTTTGCCAGGCCGCAGGGGATATAGGAGGAGCAGAAGGGATCCCATCCCTTTTTCTCCAGGGTGTCATAGATCCAGGTCACGGCCTGGCGCACGGTCTTTTTTCCGTCCAGGACCTGTTCCGCGGCGCAGCGCAGCAGGTGAGCCAGGCCGTTTAGCTGCTCAGAGTCAGCCAGCTGCTCCACATACCGCAAGTCCACGGTCTCTTTGTCCAGGGAGAAGGAGTCCCGCCCAAAGGTTTTGATCTTCATGTGTTCGTGGCGGCTGTCGGCGCCGCGGCCTGAATTGCCGCCTCTTCCCCGGCCGTAGCCCCGGTCCTGGCGTCCGCCGGAACCTGCGGAGCGGTTTGAGGCGGGCAGAGCCCTGTTAAAATCAGGGACATAGAAATCCGGCGCCTGGATTCTGGGGGCCGTGTGGTCTTTGCACAGGTTTTTCACATGGGCGGTGATATCTATGGGCCTGTAGCTGTCCATCTGCAGGATAGTGTCCGCGATGTAGAAAAACGCGCCGGAGCTTCCGGCAACCAGTATGGTTGAGACGCCTGCCTTCTCATAGAGATCCCTGGCCCTCTCCAAAAACGGGGTGATGGGCTCCTTTTCCCGGCTGATGACCTGCTGCATGAATTCATCCCGCACCATAAAGTTGGTGGCAGAGGTGTCCTCATCAATTAAAAACAGCCTGGACCCGGCTTCCATGCCCTCGATGACGCCGGCGGCCTGGGAGGTGCTTCCGCTGGCATCCTCAGTGGAAAAGCAGGCAGTATCTTTTTTGTTGGGCAGGTCTTTGATAAACAGGGAGATGTCCACCTGGCGGATGGAGCGCCCGTCCTCGGCCCGCAGCTTGAGGGCAGTGTCATCGGTGATCACATACTCCCGGCCATCCCCGGCAATGTGGTTGTACACGCCCATCTGAAGGGCCTCTAAGAGGGTGGATTTTCCGTGATAGCCGCCTCCCACGATCAGGGTGATGCCCTCCGGGATAGCCATGCCGGTTATGGCGCCCTTGTGGGGAAGGGAGAGGGAGACCTCCATGGAGGCAGGGGATGCGAAGGGAACGCTGCCTTTCATGGGAAGGTCGGAGACCCCGCTCTTTCGGGGGAGTACGGAGCCGTTGGCCACAAAGGCGGAAAGATGGTGTTCCCTTAAATAAAGGCGGATAAACTCCTGATCCTCGGACAGGAAAATGGCCTGCTCCACCTTTTTTGCGTCCAGTTTTTTATAGAAGAAACTGTTCTCCACGCACCGGGGGAGAAAGTCAAAGAGGATCTTTTCCAGTTCTCCCGCGTTGATGGTGCGGCCAAAGGCGGGAAAGCCCACGTGGAAGCGGGCGATGATCTTCTGGTCCGTGATCTGGCAGGCGCTGCGTTCCAAGACCTCCTGCCCGCACCTGGTGATGGACAGAAGGCCGCTTTTTCCGGACCCCTTGGCTTTGAAGTTATAGTCCTCGAACTGGGAGGCGAATATTCGGGTCAGATGGTCCCGGAGAGCCGTGCGGGCAGGCGATTTTTCAAAATAAGGGGCCGGAAATCCGGCATCCTTGTGGAGGATCTCCACATGGAGGCTGGAGGGGGAGGCAAAGGGATCCCCCTGAACATGATCAATGGAAAGAATAAAATTTCCAAACTGATAGCTTCCTGCCAGGGATTTGTAGGCAGGATAGCTTTTATGGTCAACAGAGCGCAGCAGGGTGCGCAGTTCATTCGATGATTTCATAGGAGTTACACTCATTCCTTTCTGTTTGGTTTTTTCAAAATTCATGGCCTGTGGGCGCGCTTCTCTAATTATACATGATTTTTGGAAAAACCGCTAGTCTGTCATCCCTCCTCTTTTTTTAGAGACTGCATATACTGGTGCATGGACTCGGCCACAATTTTGCTGTGGGCCACAGCCTCCACCACGGTCCTGGCTCCGTTGACCACGTCGCCGGAGGCGAAGATTCCCGGCCTTGAGGTGTGGCCTGTCTCATCGGCCACCAGAAGGCCTTTCTTGTCGGCTTCCAGCCCCTGGGTGGTGGTGACGATCCGGTTCTGGGGCCCCTGGCTGATGGATATGATGACGCTGTCGGCCTTATAGAGCATCTCAGAATCAGGAACATCGGTGAAACTTCCGTCTTCGTGTTCCACAAGATCTTTAAAAATCACGCCCTCATCAGTAATCTCCACAGGAGCTTTGTTGTACTCGAACTGAACTCCCTCCAGCTGGGCGTAGCTGAACTCGTGATGGCTGGCTGCCACCTTTTTGGTCAGGGAAAAACAGGTCAGCTCCCGCACTCCCTTGCGGACAGCGGTTCTGGCCACATCCATGGCAGCGTTGCCCGCGCCGATGACGATGACTTTCTCTCCCAGGCTGTAGCTGTCGGGATTGTTCAGATAATTGATCCCGAAATGCACATGTCCTAAAGTCTCTCCTTTAATGTGGAGGGCATTGGGCTTCCACACTCCGGTGCCGATGAAGATGGCCTTGTAGCCGTCCCGGAACAGATCGTCGATGCCGATGGCTCCGCCGATATGGGTGTTGGGCCGGAATTTGATGCCCTTGAGGTCAATGTGACGGTATTTTAAATCGTCCAGAACGGATTTGGGAAGGCGGAACTCCGGTATGCCGTAGCGGAGCACTCCGCCGATCTTGTCCTTTCCCTCAAAGATGGTGACATCGTAGCCGTAGCGGGCCAGTATGATGGCGATGGTGATGCCCGCGGGGCCGGAGCCGACAATGGCGGCTTTGATCCCGTTGGAGGGCTTGGGGCCTTCGGTCATCTTGTTGGCATAGGTGGAGGAAATGTAATTTTCAATGGTGGAAAAGTGCACCGGTGCCCCCTTCTTTCCCAGGACACAGTGGCCTTCGCACTGGTTCTCGTGGTTGCACACAAGGCTGCACACGGTGGTCAGAGGATTATTTTCAAAAAGCATCCTTCCGGCCTGGTCCAGTTTGTTGTCCTTTAACAGCCGGATGATCTCCGGGATAGGGGTGCTGATGGGGCAGCCTTTCTGACACTGGGGAACCTTGCAGCCTAAGCAGCGGTTGGCTTCATCCATAACATGTAACGCCATAGGGTACCTTCCTTTCATAAATGTAAGCGCTTTCTTTTTTATGCACACGGGGCGGTAAGGAAATGTGGCCGCTTGCGCGGCCCCGCCCGGCGCGGCAGGCAGGGAAAAAAGCCCCCTGCTCGATTCATGCTCAGTTTAGCACAACATAAGCCGCGGCGCTACGGGGTAGTCTGTACTTTTTGAGGAACAATAACCGTTGGGAAAGTCTGCCAATCTTCTTGAAATACGCACCTCCGGATGATATAATTTTCTCAAAAATAACTAAGGAGGGGTTCTTATGAAGGTACTGGTTATCGGAGGGGTGGCTGCCGGGACCAAGACGGCGGCAAAGCTAAAGAGGGAAGACCGGAGCCTGGATGTAACGGTGATCACCAAGGGACAGGATATCTCCTATGCGGGCTGCGGGCTTCCCTACTATGTGGGCGGGCTCATCGGGGAGCCGGAAGAGCTGATTGTCAACACGCCCCAGAAGTATTCGGCTCTCACAGGGGTTGAGGTGCTGACGGGGAAGGAGGCAGTGGGCCTTGACGCCGGGAATAAGCAGGTGACGGTGAAGGATCAGGAGACCGGGGCAGAGGAAGCATTTTCCTATGATAAGCTGGTGATCGCGGTGGGAGCGTCCCCGGCAATTCCGCCTGTGAAGGGCATGGATCTCCCGGGCGTCTTTACGATTCGGACACCTCAGGATGCCATAGGAGTCCGGGACTGGGTGAAGGAAAAGCAGGTAAAGAAGGCCGTGGTGGTGGGAGCCGGTTTTATCGGCCTGGAGATGGCGGAGAACCTTCAGAAGCAGGGCGCCGCTGTGACGGTGATCGAATTTGCCTCCCAGACCCTCCAGGGGATCTTGGACAAGGAGATGGCGGCTTACGTGAAGAAACATCTTCTGAAGAAGGGAATCCGGGTCATCACCGGAACCAGGGCCCAGGAGATCACGGGAGAGGGCCGGGCGGAGGCCGTAAAGACCACTGCCGGCACTTTAAGCTGCGGTGTGGTGATCATGGCCGCGGGGATCCGTCCCAACACAGGCTTTTTGGAGGGAAGCGGCATTGAGATGAACAGGGGCACCATCGTGGTGGACAAGACCATGAAAACCAGCCTGCCTGACGTGTACGCGGCAGGAGACTGCGTGCAGGTGACCAACCGGATCACCGGCGCTCCCCAGTGGTCGCCCATGGGCTCCTCCGCCAACTTGGAGGGCCGAACCCTGGCGAAGATTCTGGGAGGAGAACATAAGGAGTACCCGGGAGTGCTGGGAACCGGGGTGGTGAAGCTGCCGGGGCTGAACTGCGGCCGCACGGGCCTTACGGAAGAGCAGGCCAGGGTAGCAGGGTATGAGGTGGAGACGGTGCTTGCGGTCACGGACGACAAGGCCCATTACTATCCTGATGCCTCGTTTTTTGCCACCAAGCTCATCGCTGACAGAAAGACCCACAAGCTTCTGGGCATGCAGGTGCTGGGGCCTGGGGCTGTGGACAAGATGGTGGACATCGCTGTCATGGGGCTGAATATGGGCGCGAAGCTGGAAGATTTTGAAAATGCGGACTTTGCCTACGCGCCGCCCTTCTCCACGGCCATCCATCCCTTTGTCCAGGCGGTCTACGTGCTGTTGAACAAGCTGGAAGGAACCATGGTGAGCATGACCCCGGCGGAGTACGCGGACGGGAAGGCCAAAGGCTACCAGGTTCTGGATGTGGGTCCGGCGCCTAGTATCCGGGGGGCAAAGTACATTGAGCTGGGCAAGGTCAACGGGGAGCTGGAAGGCATCGGAAAGGATGAGAAGCTTCTCCTGGTGTGCGCCAAGGGAAAGAGAGGGTATTTCCTCCAGAACCGCCTGCGCTACTTCGGCTACACCAACACCGCAGTGCTGGAGGGGGCTACCTTCTTTAACGATGTGAAGGAGGAGAATTTTGACGGCCAGGTGTCAAAGGAGGAGGAGACCCGGGTGAAGGCCCTGGGGTTCTTGAAGGACAAGAGGACTCCTGACAAGTTTAACGGCCGCGTCATCACCAGGAACGGAAAGATCACGGCAGAGGAGGCAAGGGCCATCGCCGAGGCGGCGGAGCGGTTCGGAAGCGGCGAGGTGACCATGACCTCCCGTCTGACCATGGAGATCCAGGGGGTTCCCTTTGAGAACATTGAACCTTTAAGGGAGCATCTTCTCCAGGCAGGCCTTGAGACAGGGGGAACCGGCTCCAAGGTGCGCCCTGTGGTGTCCTGCAAGGGAACCACCTGCCAGTACGGCCTCATCGATACTTTTGGATTGTCCCAGGAGATCCACGAGAGATTTTTCCACGGCTACAGCGGGGTAAAGCTTCCCCACAAGTTCAAGATCGCCGTAGGAGGCTGCCCCAACAACTGCGTGAAACCGGATCTCAACGACTTGGGCATCATCGGCCAGAGGGTTCCCCAGATTGATCTGGAAAAATGCAGGGGCTGCAAAAACTGCCAGGTGGAGAACAACTGTCCCATCAAGGTAGCTGCCTTAAACAACGGGAAGATCACCATTGACGAGAATGCCTGCAACCACTGCGGACGGTGCGTGGGCAAGTGCCCCTTTGGCGCTGTGGCGGACCACACAGACGGCTACCGGATCTACATAGGCGGGCGCTGGGGCAAGAAGGTGGCCCGGGGCCGGTACTTAGATAAAGTATTTACAGACAAAGAAGAGGTTCTGGCTGTGGTGGAGAAAGCCATTCTTCTGTTCCGCGAACAGGGGATCACGGGAGAGCGTTTTGCGGACACGGTAGAGAGGATCGGGTTCGAGGAGGTTCAGGCGCAGCTTATGGCCGACGACCTTCTGGCCAGGAAGCAGGAAAATATCGCCGCCGAGAAGCACATGAAGGGCGGGGCCACCTGCTAGAGGGGAACCGGACGTTTTCCTCCTGGAGGGTCTGCCATAACCTGAATTTATAATATGTATTCCGATTATATAGTTGACAAACAGGATTCACATTGATAAGATTAAAGACACGTATAATCAGGAAGAAAGCAGGAATATTTATGGGTAGGATCGTATTGTCATTGCTGGTGGATAATACTGCCGGCGTACTGAGCCGGGTGGCCGGCCTTTTCAGCCGCAGAGGTTATAATATCGAGAGCCTGACTGTGGGAGTGACGGCAGATGAGCGGTATTCCCGCATGACGGTGGTGTCTACCGGGGATCAGGAGATCTTGGAGCAGATCGAGAAGCAGCTGCGCAAGCTTGAGGATGTGAGGGATATCAAGGAGCTGAAGCCAGGCAAGTCCGTATACAGGGAGCTGATCATGGTGAAGGTGCGGGCCAACGCGGCTCAGCGTCAGGCCATCAGCGCCATCTCCGACATATTCCGGGCAACCATTGTGGATGTGGGCAAGGAGTCCCTGACCGTGATGCTGACAGGAGACCAGTCAAAGCTGGACGCCCTCATCAATCTTCTGGAGGATTACGAGATCCTGGAGCTGGCCAGGACAGGCCTCACAGGATTGTCCAGAGGCGCGGACGACATCCGGTATCTGCCATAGGCTTGGGAACCGGACAAAAAGGTATGCCAAGGCATCTGCCATGGACCAAAGGCCCGTGGCAGATGCTTTAAACATAGATACAACTATTTAGGAGGAAGAAGTCATTATGGCAAGAATTTATTATCAGGAAGATTGTAATCTGGCTATGCTGGATGGGAAGACCATCGCAGTCATCGGTTACGGAAGCCAGGGCCACGCTCACGCCCTGAACGCAAAGGAGTCCGGGTGCAATGTGATCATCGGTCTCTACGAGGGCAGCAAGTCCTGGGCAAAGGCAGAGGCTCAGGGATTTAAGGTGTACACGGCAGCAGAGGCGGCCAAGAAGGCTGACATCATCATGATCCTGATCAACGATGAGCTTCAGGCCGACATGTACAAGAAGGATATTGAGCCAAACCTGGAGCCAGGCAATATGCTGATGTTCGCCCACGGCTTTAACATCCATTTCGGATGCATCAAGCCTCCCAAGGATGTGGATGTCACCATGATCGCCCCCAAGGGACCGGGCCATACTGTCCGCTCCGAGTATCAGGAAGGAAAGGGAGTTCCCTGTCTGGTAGCCGTGGAGCAGGATGCCACCGGTAAGGCTCTGGATATGGCCCTGGCCTACGCTCTGGCCATCGGCGGAGCGAGAGCAGGCGTTCTGGAGACCACCTTCCGCACCGAGACCGAGACCGACCTCTTTGGCGAGCAGGCGGTTCTGTGCGGCGGCGTGTGCGCTCTGATGCAGGCAGGCTTTGAGACCCTGGTTGAGGCGGGATATGACCCGAGGAACGCTTACTTTGAGTGCATCCACGAGATGAAGCTGATCGTTGACCTGATCTATCAGTCCGGTTTCGCCGGCATGAGATACTCCATCTCCAACACGGCAGAGTACGGGGACTATGTGACCGGGCCCAAGCTGATCACGGAAGAGACAAAGAAGACCATGAAGAAGATCCTCTCCGACATCCAGGACGGCACATTTGCCAAGGAATTCCTTCTGGATATGTCCCCGGCAGGCCGTCAGGTTCATTTCCAGGCCATGAGAAAGTTAGCGGCAGAGCATCCGGCTGAGAAGATCGGCCAGGAGATCCGCAAGCTGTACAGCTGGAACAACGAGAGCGACAAGCTGATCAACAACTAAACAGTACTGATCTTAAAGGACAGGGGATAGCCGGATGGCTGTCCCCTGTTCGTTATAGGAAAATCGTTACAGGAAATGTTAAAGAGAATCTTCTTCTCAAAACACGAAAAAAGGTGTATACTGTCTTAGAGGAAACACATGACAGGGAGGGATAGGAATAGGTGAATAAGTATATGAAGCTTTTTTTAGGAAACGCGGCCTTCGCGGCAGGCGTGGTCTGCCTGTACTCGCCGGGGCTCATAGGGCTGTCTCCCTTCAGCCCCAATGTGTTTGCCGCCGCTGCCTCCGTGGCCGTGGGGGTGGTGGCCGTCCCATCCTTTGTCCTGATGAACCGCAGCCTTCTGGCGGAAAAGGAGCCGGAGTTGGTGGGGGCTGACGACGGCAGGGCGGATGAGAAGGCGGCGGAGCTTCTGGGCCGCTATGTGTCCAGCCAGGCCTTAGGAGGCATCGCCCAGTCGGCCCTCTCCCAGATCCAGAGGCTGGAGAGCGCGGAGTCCAACTTTGAGAAGCTGGTGGTCCGCAGGTTTGGAGCCGGAACCTTAAGCTTCCGGAAGTTCATGGGCGTCATGGCATCCGCCTCAGAGGCCCTGTCTAAGGGGATGATCCGCATGGCCAACAAGATGATCATCTTTGACGAGGCAGAGTACCAGAAGCTTGCCTCCGGCGAATATCTCAGGGACGATATCCCGGACAAGATTCAGGAGGAAAAAAAGCGGCTCTATGAAAAGAACCTGGAGGACTTGCGCTCCATATTGGAGAAGAACGAGAAGGTCCTTCTGGAGGTGGACCACCTGATGATGGAACTGTCGGATGCGGACTACTCAGGAGACGACATCGAGGCGGCGGCAGATCAGATCAACGAACTGCTGCGGCAGCTGGAATATTACAAATAGAGACCTGAAAGGAGATGTGTATGAAAAACAGCAAAAATCAAGGCTTTGTCATTGCCGGCATCGGCGTGGTGGTGTTTATTCTCGCCTTCGCGGGGATTCTGCTGACGAGAAACGCGGGGAAATCAGCGAAGACCGTGAGCACGGAGTCGGCAGTAGCAACCATTGAGAGATATGTAAAGAAGATCGGGCCCACCCAGGCGCCGGTGGTCAAGTCCCCGGTGGAGCTGGCGGATAACAGCGTGGACGAGCTTCCGGATATTGATACCAACCCGGTCACAGTGCAGCCTGCCACCCCTGTGTACGCGGAGATCTTTTCTACCTTGGAGAAGTGCGGGGCGGGAAAGGACGGCTGGATCAACGAGGTAGCGGAGAAATTTAACAGAGAAGGTTTTGAAGTGGACGGGGAGCCGGTCTCCGTCATGATCCGGAACGTGGCGTCGGGCCTTGGGAGGGATTACATAGAGAGCGGCAAGTACCTTCCCGACGGCTATACGCCGTCCAATGATTTCTGGGGAAAGATGCTCATCGCCGACGGCGCTTTGGTGGAGACTGTCAGTGACAGGCTGGTGAGCAACACAGCGGGCATCCTTCTGTCTAAGGATACCCAGAAGCAGCTTTTGGAGAAGTACGGGGCCATCAATCTGAAGACCATCGTGGATGCCACGGCAAACGGGGAGTTTGCCATGGGCTACACAAACCCCTACGCATCGGCCACGGGGCTGAATTTCCTCATCTCCACCCTGCAGACCTACAACGCCCGCAGCCCCTTGAGCGACGAGTCTGTGGACGGCTTCCAGACCTTCCAGGCCAATGTGCCTTTTGTGGCATACACCACCCTGCAGATGAGGGAGGCGGCGGAGACCGGCACTCTGGATGGATTTGTTATGGAGTATCAGACCTATGTCAATGACCCGGAGCTGGTGAGAAAGTATGAATTTACGCCTTTTGGCTTTATCCACACCAACCCTCTGTACACCCCCGCGGGCACCAGCCCTCAGAAAAAGAAGATCCTCCAGCTGTTCGCGGAATTTTCCCAGTCAGAGGAGAACCAGAAGCTGGCATCAGAGTACGGCTTTAATGAGGACTTAAACTATACCGTGGAGCAGGACGAGGTGGATGGGGCCACCCTGCTGAATGCTCAGGAGCTTTGGAAAAAGGAGAAGGACAGCGGCCGGCCCATCCTGGCGGTGTTCGTGGCAGATGTATCCGGCTCCATGGGGGGACAGCCCTTGAACGCCTTAAAGACCTCCCTGATCAACGGGATGCGGTATATCAATACCACCAACTATATCGGCCTGGTGTCCTACTCCGACGATGTGGTGATCAATGTGCCTGTGGGCAAATTTGACTTAAACCAGCAGTCGGCCTTCAAGGGCGCTGTGGAGAGCTTAAGCGCTTCCGGCGGCACGGCTACCTTTGACGGAATTATCGTGGCCGCGGACATGCTGGTGAAGGCCAGGGAACAGTACCCTGACGCCAAGATGATGATGTTCGTTCTGTCGGATGGGGAGACAAACCGGGGACATCTCCTGAAGGATATCCAGGGCCCCATGGATGCTCTCAATATCCCCATCTACACCATTGGCTACAACGCGGATATCCCGGCTCTGGAGAGCATCTCCGCCATCAACGAGGCGGCCAGCATCAACGCGGATTCCGATGATGTGGTGTACCAGCTGAGGAACCTGTTTAATTCCAGTTTATAAGCCTGCATGCGCCCGGCCAGCGGACGCGCCACCGTCCCATGAAAGTCTGGCGGGCGCACTTGGCATACCTGAATTTAGATCGCCTGACGGCGATAGAACTTTCACAGTAATTATCCATAACCAGGAGGAGATTTGCCATGGCATTTACATTGGAACTTCCCCAGAAGGAAGAGATCAAAAAGATGGTGGAGGAGGAGACAGCGGTTGACACCAGCACAACCCTGATGATCTCCGACGCCTCGAAACAGAAGGGGGAAGAGATTTTAAACACGGATATTGACAATTTCCATGACCGCCAGGAGCTGACAAAAGCCATCCAGGAATTCGGCAATGATGTTCTGAAAAAGTCTTCTGACAAGAACTCTCTGCTGAAAGTGAGAATTGGGGACTTATCCAGGGCGGGAGGAGAGACCGGGGAGGTAGCCAAAGGCCTGGCAGACCTTTCCCGCCAGATGGAAGACCTGGACCCGTCAGGCATTGATTTTATCAAGAAAGGCCCTTTAGGCGCTCTGTTTAATCCGGTGCGGGCTTATTTTAACCGGTATAAGGCAGCGGATACGGCCATCGCCCAGATTGTCACATCCCTGGAAAAGGGCGCCAAGGTCTTAAAGGACGACAACACCACCCTGGAACTGGAACAGGCTTCCATGAGGGATCTGACAAAGCAGCTGAATCAGAAGATCGTCCTGGGCCAGGAACTGGATGATTACCTTACGGAACAGATCCAGAAGCAGAAGGCCGCAAACGGGGATCCTGATAAGATCAAGTTTGTGGAGGAGGAGATCCTGTTCCCCTTGAGACAGAGGATGATCGACTTTAACCAGATGCTGGCAGTGAATCAGAACGGGATCATTGCCATGGAAGTGATCCGGAAAAACAATTATGAGCTGATCCGGTCCGTGAACCGGGCCCAGACCGTGACAGTGGCGGCTTTGAACGTGGCTGTCACAGTGGCGGGAGCCCTGTATAACCAGAAGATTGTCCTGGAGAAGGTGAAAGCGCTGAACCAGACCACCAACAACATGATCGCAGCTACCTCCCGGATGCTCAACACTCAGGGGACAGAGATCCAGAAACAGGCCATGGATTCCAACATCCAGGTGGAGACTCTCAAGGAAGCCTTCAAGGAGACCTTAAGCGCCCTGGATTCCATCAGCCAGTACAAGCAGAAGGCCCTTCCCCAGATGCGGGAGACTATTGAGCAGTTCCGGGTTATGACCGAGGAGGGAGAAGCGGCCATCCGTAGGATGGAGGAGTCGGGAGTCATGGAGAGCAGAAGCTGAGTTTGCTGTTGCCTTACAGGAAAGCGGATTGGGAGATTAGATGGCAGGAGCCGTTGCAGAGCAGATGAGCAATCGTCTATGGAGCAACGGCTCCTGTTTTTTCTTCGGAATCTGGAATGTAAAATACACTTGACATCAAATGTAAAGTGTGCTATACTCAAAAATGTAAAGCAAACTAAACATTAAAAGAGAGGATAAAAAGATGACAACATGAAAAACAGGATCCAGGAATTGCGCAAGGAGAGGAAGATACGCCAGGAGGATTTGGCAGAGGCAGTGGGAGTGACCAGGCAGACCATCATCTCCCTGGAGAACGGAAAGTACAACGCCTCCCTGCTCCTGGCCCATAAGATCGCCAAGTATTTTGACAAACAGATCGAAGATATTTTCTTATTTGAGGAGGAAGGCAAATGTGGCTGAACAAATTATTTGCAGAGGAACCCATTGATTTTGAGAAGAGGTGCCGCATGAGGATCAAAGTGGGGCTGGGAGTGGGGGTTCTGGGGCTTTTGTCCCTGGGGATGATGGCGGTCCTTGGGGAACAGGACGCTGCCTTTTACGGAAGCCTTGGCGCGGGCCTTTTGGTGGGCGGAATCCTGTCCGCTTTCAGGAACCGAAGGTATTTAAGAGACCCTGTTCTGAAAAAACAGCGGGAGGTGGCGGAGAACGATGAGCGCAACCGCCTTATGGGACTGCGCTGCTGGGCTTACGCGGGGTACACCATGTTTCTTTTGCTGTATGCGGGGGTGATGATCAGCGGTTTTGTAGACAGAAGGGCAGCCATGGTGCTTCTCACAGTGACAGGAGTATATGCCCTGGTTTTAATGCTGTTCAGGATTCTTCTTCGAAAGGCTATGTAGCCGGGAGAAGAAGACATCAGGATTTGACAAAATCCAGGAACAGCTCCAGGGTATCGGAGGGACGGTTGGAATAGTAGGCGAATCCAACCGTTCTTTTGTGTATGGGGGTTTTGAGATTTAGCTGTACCAGGCGGCCGCTGTCCAAATCCTCTTTTACAAATTCTTTGATGACGCTTCCCACCCCCAGGCCGATGCGGGCAAACTCAATCAGAAGGTCCATGGTGGTGACCTCCAACAGGTTGTTGGCCTCTATGTGGTTCAGGGACATGTATTCGTCGATATACCGCCTGGTTATGTTGGACCGGTCTAAAAGCATGATATTTCCCACCTGGAATACATCCGCGTCAGCCCCTTCCCGCAGTTTTAAGTTCTCTAAGTAGGAGGGGGAAGCCACAAAGATGTCCTCGATGTCCATAACCGGGAGAAACACCAGATTTTTCTGGGGCTTAGGCCGGACTACCAGCCCAAGGTCGATCTTCTGCTGCTCTAACATGGCGACGGTGTGGCTGGTGGACTGGCTCTCAATGGTGATCTTCACATGAGGGTATTTTTCAATAAAATCTTTTAGATAGGATACCAGGATGTAGCGGCACAGGGTGTTGCTCACGCCGAAACGAATATGGCCCATGTGGAATTCCCTGGCTCTTTTAAGCTCCATCTCCCCGCTTAACAGTTCCTCAAAAGCCCTCTGGGTGTGGGCAAAGAGGATCCGGCCCTGGTCGGTGAGCTGAACGCCCCTGGAATTTCTGGTAAACAGGGTGGTTTCTAAGCTGTCCTCCAGCTTTCCGATGGCCTTGCTGATGGCAGGCTGGCTGATGAAAAGCTCCTTTGCGGCCCTGGAAATATTTCCGGTCTTGGCAACTTCATAAAAGATCCTGTACTGGGACAGATTCTGCTCCATAGGTTAACCTCCGTGGGACGACAGTTACGCCCGCCCGATGAACGCTTACGATTTATAACTGGCTGTTATAATAAATATGAGTATTATATATTGTTATTATAACAAGCCCTGTGTTATAATACAACTGAAAATTTCAGAAAATCGGAGGATTATCATGTCTGTCGGCAAAATTTTTAAGTTTCACAATGATCTGGACACGGATCAGATTATCCCGTCCCAGTATCTTTTGCTGCCTTCCATTGAGGAGATGAAGGCGCATGCGTTCGAATCCCTGGACCCGGAATTTCCCCAAAAGGTGAAGCCGGGAGACTTTGTGGTGGGAGGGGAAAACTTTGGCTGCGGGTCCTCGAGAGAGCAGGCTCCGGGAGTCCTGAAAGCTTTGGGGGTTCAGGCCGTGGTGGCAAAGTCCTTTGCCCGCATCTTTTACCGCAACGCCATCAACATCGGCCTTCCGGTGATCGTGTGCAAGGAACTGCCCGACCAGGTGGAGACCGGGGATGAGATGGAACTGTCCATGGCTGACGGCACGGCTAAGGCCAAAGGGAACACCTATCCCTGCACCAAACTGCCGCCCTACATGCAGCAGATCCTAAACCAGGGCGGACTGATCCCATCGTTGAATGAGGAGGTAATATAATGGGAATGACAATTGCGGAGAAGATCATTGCCCTGGCGGCAGGAGTGGAAGAGGTGAAAGCAGGGGATATCCACACCGTCACCTTAGACCGGATGATGAGCAATGACGGGACCACCCATTTGACTGTAGACATGTATCATACAAAATTAAAAAACCCCAGGATCGCGGACCCAAAAAAGATGGTGTTTATCGTGGATCACAATGTGCCCTCCGACAGCCCCAAGACAGCGGCTGCCCAGAAAAAGATGAGGGACTTTGCCAGAGAGAATGAGATTGATTTCTGGGAGGGAAAAGGGGTCTGCCACCAGATCATGATGGAGCATTATGTATGCCCGGGAGAGCTGATCTTTGGGGCTGACAGCCACACCTGCACCTATGGGGCCTTAGGGGCTTTCGGCACCGGAGTGGGCTGTACGGATCTTCTCTACGGCATGGTTACAGGCACATCCTGGGTGCTGGTTCCCGAGACAATCAAGTTCAACCTGACGGGAAAGCTTCCCAGGGGAGTTTACCCCAGGGATCTGATGCTGACCATTATCGGCCAGATCGGGGCAAGCGGGGCCAGTTATCAGGTTATGGAATTTTGCGGGGACGGGGCAGGGACTTTGAGCGTGGATGACCGGATGGTGCTGTGCAACCTGGCGGTGGAGGCAGGGGCCAAGACAGCCATCTTTGAGGCAGATCAGACGGCCTTGGACTGGCTTGCCGCCCGGGGGAGGAAGCCAAAGGCTGTGTTTAAGAGCGACGAGGACGCGGTCTATGTGAAAGAGTACACCTTTGACTTAGGGAAGATCCAGCCAGTGGTGGCAAGGCCTGATTTTGTGGATGACGTTGTTTTGGCAAAAGAGGTGGTCGGAACCAGGATCGACGAGGCGTTTTTGGGGTCCTGCAACAATGGCCGCATTGACGATCTGCGGGTAGGCGCTTCTATATTAAAGGGACGCAAGGTGTCCGACCATGTGAGATTTCTGGTGGTTCCGGCCAGCCAGGAGGTGTATCTGGCGGCTCTCGAGGAAGGGCTTATCCGCGTTTTCATGGACAGCGGAGCCATTGTCATGAACCCCAACTGCAGCGTGTGCTGGGGGAGCTGTCAGGGAGTGATCGGGGAAAATGAGGTTCTCATCAGCACAGGGACCAGAAATTTTAAGGGCAGGGCAGGCCATCCCAGCTCTAAAGTGTACCTTGGCTCGGCGGCCACCGTGGCGGCGTCAGCCGTAAAGGGAGAGATCTGCACAGAGGATCTGTTGTAAAATAAACTCTTGGAAAGAAGAGGAGCGATATGGAACAGTTTACCGGAAAAGTCTGGGTTTTAGGCGATGACATTGATACGGACATCATCATCCCTACCGAATACTTAGCGCTTAAAACCATAGAAGATATGAAGAAATACGGATTCAGCCCTTTAAGGCCTGAATTGGCCTCCATGATCCGGGAGGGGGACATGATCGTCGCGGGCAAAAATTTTGGCTGCGGCTCTTCCAGGGAGCAGGCGCCGGAGGTGATCAAGGCCCTGGGGGTCCGCTGCGTCATCGCCAAGTCATTTGCCAGGATTTTTTTCAGAAATTCCATTAACAACGGCCTTCTCCTGATCGAGCAGCCGGACCTTCGGGATCATGTGGAAGAGGGGGAGGAGATCTCGGTGGCAGTTAACAGCCACATTACATACAAGGGCCGTCAGTACCCAATAGCGTCCCTGCCGGAAAATCTGGTGGAGATCTTGAATGCGGGGGGCCTTGTGAAAGCCATGCGGGCCAGAAACGGACTGGATAGGAGGAAGGAAAATGGGACAGACGGTCATTGAAAAGATCCTTTCCCGCAACACCGGCTCTCTGGTAAAGCCGGGAGATATTGTGACAGTGTCGGTGGACCGGGTGATGATCGATGATATTATGATGCCGTTTATTGTAGATAAATTTCATGAGATGGGATTTGAGAAGGTGTGGGACCCTGACAAGGTGGTGATGATCTACGACCACCTTGTGCCTTCCAGCCAGCAGGACGATGTGCGCCACTACAAGGTGGGAGACCGGTTTGCCAAGGAGAACGGGCTTGAACATGTCTACCGCAGCGACGGAATCTGCCATCAGCTGATGACAGAGGAGGGGTATGTGAAACCGGGAGACGTGGTTTTTGGCACGGACAGCCACACCACCACTTACGGCTGTGTGGGCGCCTTTTCCACCGGGATCGGCTACACGGAGATGGCGGCGATTCTGGGAACGGGAACCGTGTGGATCAAGGTTCCTGAGACAATCAAGATCGCCATTGACGGCCGGCTTCCGGACCATGTGATGTCAAAGGATGTGATCCTGCGGATTATCGGGGACCTGGGGGCCGACGGGGCCACCTACAAGGCCCTGGAATTTTGCGGAACCACGGTGGAGCAGATGTCAATAAGCAGCCGCATGACCATGGCCAACATGGCCATTGAGGCAGGGGCAAAATGCGCCGTATTCACGCCGGACGAGAAAACGGCAGAGTACTGCGGCACGGTCCTGGGGGAGTGGGAGAGGAGCCTTTCAGGGGACGGGGATGCTGTGTATGATAAGGTCATCACCTATGATGCCCGCGGTTTTGAGCCCGTGATGGCCTGCCCATCCCAGGTGGATAAGATACAGCCCGTGAGACTGTTGGAGGGCACAGCGATCGACCAGGTCTTCATCGGTTCCTGCACCAACGGAAGGCTGGAGGACCTTCAGGCCGCGGCCAGGGTTCTTAAAGGAAAGAAGGTGGCGCCCTTTGTGAAGCTGATTGTGACCCCGGCAAGCCGGAAGGTTTATGAAGAGGCCTGCGCCTGCGGGGCCGTGAAGACCCTGGTGGAAGCGGGAGCGATCCTGACTCACCCCGGGTGCGGCCTGTGCTGCGGCCGGGCCGGAGGGATTCTGTGGGACAATGAGAAGGTGGTGGCTACCAACAACCGGAATTTCCTGGGCCGGATGGGGACCTCAAAGGTGGAGATCTATCTGGCTTCTCCTGAGGTGGCGGCAGCCTGCGCGGTGGCAGGAAAGATCGTTTTGCCGTGAAATCTGTTGACATAAAAAAGAGCTGACAAAATCAGCTCTTTTTTATTGGGTTAATAGTTAACAAAAATGTAATATTTGAGTAATATATAGAATACTATATTAAATAAAAGAAGCATATTTATGTCATCTAAATCTGTATAAATGTAATAAAAAATATAAATATGTAAAAATTACCGACATGAAATATGCCGAATCTGCGTCAAAAGCATTGACTTTGTGTGACTAATTCCCATATAATGACCAGGATTTACAGGAAAATAGAAAGAAAAGTGGGAGAAAGATTCCATTTTTAGCTTATTTTTGAGATAGAAGTGAGAGAAAGGAAGTGTTTGCGTTGGTATCACATATTACAAAAATATTACATTATTGTAGAAAGGCTCTGGTGCTCTTCCTCTCTGTAGGGGTTATTATGGCCCTTGCCCTGGGAGGGCAGGGAGAACAAGGCACCCTGACAGCTTTTGGGCAGACCTTGTCTGCGGGAAAGGAAGAAACCATCAAGAACCCCGCCCGCGCAGGGCAGCTTGTGGTGGGCTATCTCCTGACTCAGGAGATTTTGAGGAGAGAGGAGGTCCAGGAGGCAGCTGCTAAGCGGATGGAGGACTTAAAAAAACAGATTGCCTGGGATGGGGAGAGAAGGATCTATGACGCGGCCAGTACATCAAAAGGGATTTCTTTAAGCGGTGAGGATTACCAGACTCTCCTGAGAATCGTGGAGGCAGAGGCAGGAGTCTGCGACAGCAAGGGAAAGATTCTGGTGGCCAATGTGGTGCTGAATCGTGTCCGCAGCGGAGAATTCCCCAATACGGTCAGAGAAGTGGTCTATCAGCCCTCCCAGTTTTCTCCAGTGTCCAACGGCAGCATCAACACATGCAAAGTGACCAGCCAGACCATTGAGTGTGTAAGGCGGGCCCTGGCGGGGGAAGATTATTCCCAGGGGGCCCTGTATTTTATGAACCGGGGAGCTGCGAGAAGCGGCGCGGTCAGCTGGTTTGACGGCCGGCTCACCTTTTTGTTCCGCCACGGAGGACATGAATTTTTTAAATAGGGATTGCGAAACTGCCTTTGTTTGGTGTATACTAAAGAAAAGTATACAGCAGGAGGCGGAAGATATGATCTTAGATTTAGCGGCAAACCTGGATTTTTACAGAGGTCTCGGTATTGAGGGCAGATATGCCAAAGCAATTGATTTTTTAAAGAGCCATGACTTAAAGACCCTTGAAAACGGAAAGTATGAGATTGACGGAAAGAATGTTTACGCCAATGTCATGGAGTATGACACCATCCCCTGGGAGGACGCGGCCTACGAGGCTCACAAGAACTACACGGATATCCAGTACATCATTGAGGGCTGCGAGGTTATGACCTACGCGCCGGTGGATCAGCTGATAGCCTCCGGTCCCTACAACGAGGACAAGGATGTGGTCAAGTTTGACAACTCTGTGGCAGGCTTAAGAGTTGCCGTGCACGGCGGGGAGTACATGATCTTTAACCCCTGGGATGGCCACAAGCCCAAGGCATGCGACGGCGCTCCTTCCCATGTGAAGAAGATCGTGGTCAAGATCAAGGAAAACTAAAATTTTCACAAGATGAAAAAGCAGGTAACAGTTCAAGGGTCATCTGAACTGTTACAAAAGCAGAATCGGCGTTGCGGCGCTGGTTCTGCTTTTTTATGCGCAGGCCCGTGCAGCAGAAGTTTGCCGCTAAAGCGGCGCACGGGCCGCGCGGCGAGTAGGGGAAAAGACCTCCCCTACTCGATTGCACACGGGGCGGAAAGGAAATCTCTATTTTGTCCAGTTGTTGCTGAAGGTCTTCTGCTCTGATTCCACATGTCCTCTGTGGCCGTAGATTGTGCAGGCATCCAGAGCCTCTTCCAGGGAAGCGAACTCCTGGTCCGTCAGTTCTACCTTGCACGCGCCGAGATTTTCCAGGATCCGCTCCTGGTTTTTGGACCCGGGGATGGGCACCACGTTGGGATATTTATGGCACATCCAGGCCAGGGAGATCTGGGCGTTTGTGGCGGATTTGCGGCAGGCGTAGTCCGCAAGAATATCCAGGAGGGGCTGGTTGGCGGCCAGATTTTCCTTGGAGAGCTGGGGCACGAATTTGCGCACATCGTCTCCCTTAAACTTGGTGTCCGCTGTCACTTTTCCTGACAGAAATCCGCTGGCAATGGGAGAGAAGGCCACCACGCCGATCCGGTTTTCCATGGAGAAGGGGAAGATGTCCTGTTCGCAATCTCTCTCCACCATGGAATAGAGATTCTGGACAGCGGACACCGGGGTAATCCTGTGAGCCTTTTCCAGAGTATCTCTGGAGACCTGGGACATGCCCCATCCCCGGATCAGCCCCTGCCGGATCAGCCTTCCCATCACGTCGGCCACCTCCTCTAAGGCGACCTGCTCGTTGAGCCTGTGAAGGTAGTACAGATCAACATAGTCGGTTTTCAGCCTCTTCATGGACGCGTCCAAGTGGCCGCGGATTGTATCGTAGAGGGAGGTGTTTCCTTTCCCTTCTTCCGGCCCGATGTGGAACTTTGTGGCCAGAACCACCTCTTTTCTAAATGGCGCCAGGGCCTTTCCCACCAGCTCCTCGTTGTGGCCGGGATAAAACATTTCCCTTCCATAGGTTTCAGCGGTGTCGAAGAGAGTACAGCCGAAATCATGGGCTTTTTCAATGGCTCGGATGGAGTACGCCTTCTCCGGCACCTGGCCGTAGCCGTGGGAAAACCCCATACAACCCATACCGATCTCTGATACCTCCAGATCCCTTAACATTCTTTTCTTCATGATGATTTCCTCCTGGTACAATAATTTTGATGTCTCTATTGTAAAGGACTTTTTCTTGACAGGGAAGTGCCGGTCAGTTAAAATGGTTTTAACTAATGGTTTAAGCAAAAGGAGGCTGTTTCATGTATCACCCTTTGCTGGATACGTTCCTTGTGGTGGCGGAGAAGGGCAGTTTTTTAAAAGCGTCCGAGAAGCTCTACATTTCCCCCACCGCTGTGATGAAGCAGATCAACCAGCTGGAGGCCCATATTGGGCTGCCTCTTTTGATCCGCACCAGACAGGGCGTTGCGCTGACAGCGGCGGGAAAGTCTGTCTATCAGGATGCCAGAAAGATCATGGATTACTCCAGGGAAGCGATCAAAAGGGCGTACCAGGCGGAGAAGATCGACCAGATCGTGATCCGGGTAGGCACCTCGGCTCTGTATCCGTGCAAAGTTCTGATGGAACGGTGGAGCGAGTTTGGCGGCAGCTATCCCCAGTACAGGCTGAAGGTGGTGCCCTTTGAGGATTCTGCCACAGAGGCGGCCTTTGCCGGTGTGGGGAAGAGGTACGATCTCATGGTGGGTCCCTGGGATTCTGTCCGAACCTCCAGGTTCAACCGTTTTGTGGAGCTGGGGCGGTATCGTTTCTGCGTCGCCATGCCTGCGGGCCATGAGCTTGCGGGGAGAGAGGCCCTGTCTTTCGAGGATCTTCGGGGACAGAGGCTTATGATCCAGAAGGCCGGAAACAGCCCTGTCAATGACCGGATCCGAAGAGAGATTGAGGAGAGAAGCCTTGGGATTACGGTTGTGGATGTGCCCTATCACTATGATCTGGAAGTGTTTAACCGGTGCGAGGAGGATCATTGCCTTCTGCTGAGCCTGGAATGCTGGAGGGAGGTACACCCGTCCCTGTACCATGTTCCCCTAAAGGTGGAGGAGACCATCCCCTACGGAATCATCTATTCCGCGGGAGCAGGTCAGGATATAAAGCTTTTTCTGAAACCTTTTGAGCTGACATAGGAAAGCATGAAATGTCAGGAAGCGCAAGCCGTTTCCTGATAGAATGAGATTGCAGAGGAGGAAGGCAAACGCGCAAGCGTTTTCAGGATGCCTTCCGACGATCTGGAAGGTGACGGGTCGCGGCGCGTGCCGTTACCAAAAAGGGGGAGTTGGCGTGCAATGGATCACAGGGATTCAGAGAGCCATTGATTATGTGGAGGCTCATCTGACAGAGGAGATTGACTTTGAGGCCGTGGCCAGGGAGGCCTGCTCATCGACCTTTCATTTTCAGAGGGTGTTCGGCATCATATGCGGATTTCCTCTGGGAGAGTATATCCGGATGAGGCGTCTCACTCTGGCTGCGTCTGATCTGATCCGGACAGACGACAAAGTCATTGATATCGCCCTGAGATACGGATATGACACTCCAGAGGGTTTCACCCGGGCGTTTTCCCGGTTTCATGGAATATCCCCCACAGAGGCAAGGCGCGGAAGCAATGTGAGATCCTTTTCCAGACTTTCTGTCAAACTTATTCTAACAGGAGGCAGTGTGATGGATTACAGAATTGAAAAATTGGAGGCTTTCCAGGTAGTGTGCAGGCGGAGGACCGTGAATAAGCCCGCGGGACCCCAGGCCACGGAGATTATCTCTGAGTTTTGGAACCAGTGCGGGTCAGACGGTTCCATAGAGAAGATTGTCCGCTATTTTCCGGAGCAGCCCAGGTTAAAAGGGCTCCTTGGCATATGCTTTTCCGAGGACACCCAGGGGGGAGAGTTTCCCTACGGCATCGGGGTGGAGTACGACGGCAGGCCGGTGGAGGATGGATTGGAGATCGTGGAGATCCCTGCCCACACCTATGTTGTGTTTGTCTGTAAGGGCAAGATGCCGGACGCGTTTGTGAATACCTATCGGCAGATCGTCACGGAATTTTTCCCGCAAAACAGCAGATATGAGTACGGCCAGGGGATCGAGCTGGAGGTCTATCCGTCGGATCAGGTCAGCGACCCGGATTACACCTGTGAGATCTGGATCGCGGTAAATGAAAAATGAGATTTTTGGGTTTATAATGTTAAGAAAATTTTGAATAAAATATCAGGAATATCGGAAAGACAAGTTTAAAAACCGGGTAATAAGTTTAGAAACAAAGGAAAACGGCGACAATCACTTTATTTTATTAGGAATTTAGACTTTTCGACCGAATATTCGCAGTTGACAGACTTAAGAAAATCCTCTATACTGAAACCCAATCTAAAACAGCAACCAAACATGCATACAAAGGCGTAGGCATCGTACCTGCCCTTAGTATGCATGTTTTGGTTTAGAGGAAGGCAAAAAAAGGAGGATTTGTTATGAAGAAAATATATCTGAAGATAGCGGTTTTATCTATGGCAGCCACGATGGCCCTCACCGGCTGCGGCGGCAATTCGGCTTCATCACCGGAGAGTCCGGCGGCATCTGCCCAGGCGGGGGATCCGGCAGGAGGAACTTATAAAGAGACTTTGCACATCGCGGTAACCCAGCAGTCGCCTTCTTTGGACTTACATAAAAACAGCACCCTCATCGCCAGGCAGATGTGCGACGGTACGGTGTGGGAGAAGCTGGTGACTTTAAACGCCAACGCGGAGGCAGTGCCGGAGCTGTGCGAGAACTATGAATTCAGCGACGACAGCAAGACCCTCTCTTTCAAGCTGAGAACAGGGGTGAAATTCCATGACGGCAGCGAGATGACCGCCGATGACGTGGTGGCTTCCATGAACCGCTGGATTGAGGGTTTCAGCTCTGCCGGCTCCATGGTGGGGGATGCCCGTTTTGAGAAAGTAGACGATACCACGGTCCGGATCGTGGGAAACGCTCCTCTGATTCTTCTCCCGGCCATGATCGCAGGCTCCGCCCAGCCTGCGGCCATCACCACCGCGGCGGCCTGCGCCAATGAAGACGACAACGGATTTATGAAAGACTACATCGGCACAGGGCCGTACAAATTCCTGGAGTGGAAACAAGACCAGTATGTGAAGCTGGAACGCTTTGACGACTATGTATCTTACGGCACCGAGGGGGAGGCCATGGACGGCTGGGCCGGATACAAAGGGGCTCCCACAAAATATCTGGAATACGACATTGTTCCGGATCAGGCCACAGGGACGGCGGGAATTGAGGCCGGGCAGTACGACTGTATTTTCGGCGTGTCGGATGATGATTACCCAAGGCTGGAGGCCAACGGGGAGCTGACCACGGCCAGAAGCCAGTCAGGGTCCATTGCCCTGATTTTTAACCACAAGGAAGGAATCGCGGCAGAACAGTACTTCCGCACCGCGGTGAACACGGCGATTGACTGCGACGAGATTCTGACAGCTTACGCGGGAGGCGGCTATGAGCTGGGTTCCTGCTATATGGATGCGGGCCAGCCTTTCTGGAACACCGACGCGGGAAGCGAGCATTATAACCAGAAGGACCCGGAGAAGGCAAAACAGATTCTGGCTGACAACGGCTATGCAGGCCAGCCTTTCCGGATTCTGGTGGCCAACTTAAACGGTATGGATAAAATGGCCATTGCCATGAAGTCTGAGCTGGAGGCCATCGGCATCCCGGTGGAGCTGAATGTTGTGGACTGGGCGACTCTTATTGATTACAGGAAAGATCCATCGGTGTTTGATATGTACATCACTTCTTTCGCCGAGGTTCCGGTTCCTTCTCTGAAACTGTACTTCGGGGCCAACTATCCGGGCTGGTCCGACGACCCCAAGCTGGCGGAGCTGTTCGGCAAGATGACCGGGGCAGTGACCCTGGAGGAGGCCAAGGCCAGCTGGGAAGAGCTTCAGGCATATTCCTGGGAGTACCTGCCTATCATCTGCCCAGGGCATTACATGGGAATGTTCGCGTGGGATAAGGATCTGGAAGGTGTCAACATGTACAGCGGCGGTCCAAAGTTCTACAACGCCGGAATCAAAGAATAAGGAGAAAGGCATGAGTAAATTTATAGCGAAACGGATTTTATCGGTGGTGCCGGTGCTTTTGGTAGTTTCGATAGTCATATTTTCTCTGGTGCATCTGGTTCCCGGCGACCCGGCGGCAGCCATGCTGGGGGATCTGGCCACGGAACAGGATATCGCTGCCCTGCGGACCAGGATGGGGCTGGACCAGCCCCTGGCCAGACAGTATTTTATCTGGGTGGGCAACCTGCTGAGAGGAGATTTCGGTGTCAGCGTGGTAAACAACGAGACCGTGGCCTCCATGATCATCAGCCATATAAAGCCCACCATTTCCCTGGCGATCTACTCTCTGTGTATCGCCGCCTGCATCGCGGTTCCCTTAGGGATGATCGCGGCGAAAAACAAGGGCTCTGCGGCGGACCACGCGGTGACGGCGGTTTCCCTGGCAGGAATCTCTCTTCCAAGCTTTTTGCTGGGACTGTTTCTCATGCTGCTGTTTGGCGTGAAGCTGAGACTGTTTCCGGTGTCCGGGTATAAGGGGCTGGAGGAAGGACTGGGGGCTCATTTAAAATCCCTGACCCTTCCCGCCATTGCCCTGGGCTTTATGAACGCGGCGCTGATGATGAGGATGACCAGGGCCTCCATGCTGGAGGTTCTGGGGAGCGATTACATCAAGATGGCCAGGGCCAAGGGTGTGAGGGAATTTTCTCTCATGGCAAAGCACGCTTTAAAAAATACGCTGGTGACCCTGATCACGGTTTTCGGCCAGAGTATCATCCAGGCCTTGTCGGGCGCGGCGGTGGTGGAGAGCATGTTCGCCATCCCCGGCCTGGGGCAGCTGATGGTGAATTCCATCGGCCGGCGGGATTATTACGTGATCCAGACCATTGTTCTGCTCATCGCTGTGTTCAATGTTCTGGTGAATATGGTGGTTGATATTTTATATGGCTGTGTGGACCCCAGGGTCCGCGTCAATTAGAAGGGAGGAGTCTAAAAATGATGAGAGAAGGAGCGATCCCCATAGGGCTGTCCTATGTGTCTGACGGCCCGGATGAGATGGAACAGCTGAGAAAGAGCCTGGAAAAAGAACAGCGCCGGATCCAGATCCGGAGATTTACGAAGAACAGAGGCTCGGTCTTCGGGCTGGCCGTGGTGACGGTTATGGTGATGCTGGCAGTTCTGGCTCCTTTGATCTGCCGGTACGACCCCCTGGCCCTGGACACGGTCAACCGACTTAAGGGAAGCAGCGCGGAACACTGGTTCGGCACGGATTCCATGGGGCGGGACGTATTTGCCCGGGTTCTCTACGGGGCCCGGATCTCCCTGACAGTGGGCTTTTTAGTGGGAATCACCACAGGCTTTCTGGGGGTTCTCATCGGTCTGTACGCCACCACCAACAAGGTGGCGGACAATATCCTTATGAGAATCTGCGACGGTCTCAAGGCCATCCCCAGCACGCTGCTGGCCATCACTCTGATGACTGTCCTTGGAGCGGACATTAAAAACGTGATCATCAGCCTGGTGGTCGTGAGCGTGCCGGGCATGGCCAGACTGGCCAGAGGCCAGGCCATGGTGGTGAAGGAGCAGACCTACATTGAGTCCATGAAATGTTTAGGCGCCGGGAAGACCAGAATTCTGTGGAAGCATATCGCGCCCAATATTATTTCTCCAGTGATCGTCCAGGTTACATTCGTGTTTGCTTCCTCTATTATCACGGAGGCGGCCTTAAGCTTTCTGGGGGCAGGGGTTCCGGCTCCGGCGCCCAGCTGGGGAAATATTCTTAATGAAGGAAAAGGCGTGATCTACACGGCCTGGTGGCTGGTTCTGTATCCGGGGGCGTTTACGGCCCTGACGGTTCTGGGACTGAACCTTTTGGGAGACGGAATCAGGGATTTTATTGACCCTATGAGTAATTGAGGCCTGTGACAAGAGAAGGCCGGAAGGAGCGTTTATGGCGGAGAAAATTCTGGAGGTAGAGAACCTCTGCACACAGTTTAAGACGGAGCGGGGGCTTTTGAAGGCCATCGACGGGGTCTCCTTTGAGGTGTACCGGGGGGAGATGCTGGGGATCGTGGGGGAATCGGGATGCGGAAAAAGCGTTACCTCCCAGTCCGTGCTCAGGCTGTACAATGAAAAAAATCTGGCTGTCTACAGCGGCCAGGTCCGGCTTGAGGACCAGAACCTGTTTGAACTGTCTCAGAAGGAGATGCAGAAAATAAGGGGAGCCAGGATTTCCATGGTATTTCAGGACGCGCTCAGTTCCTTGAACCCCGTGTTTACGGTGGGAAACCAGATCATGGAAGCCCTGATGATCCATCAAAATATATCGAAAAAAGAGGCCAGGGACAAGGCGGTGGAGATGCTGCGCCTGGTGGGGATTCCTGACCCGGAAGGGCGGTTTTACCAGTATCCCTTTGAGCTGTCAGGAGGCATGCGCCAGAGGGTGATGATTGCCGTGGCTCTGGCGTGCGGCCCCGAGATTCTCATAGCCGACGAGCCCACCACGGCCCTGGATGTGACCATCCAGGCCCAGATCATGGATCTGATTGTGGAGATGAACCGGAAGCTGAATATGGGAGTCATGCTGATCACCCACGACTTAGCAGTGGTGGCGGAGACCTGCCACAGGGTGCTTGTGATGTACTTGGGCCAGATCGTGGAGGAGGGGCTTGTGGAGGATATTTTTGACCGTCCTCTCCACCCTTACACAAAGGGGCTTATGGCCTCCATACCCAGGCTGGACAGCCAGAAGGGGGAGAAGCTCCATCAGATCAAGGGGACCGTGCCGGTTCTGGGGAAGATTCCGGAAGGGTGCCGGTTTGCCCCCAGGTGTCCCTATGCCGGGGCAGAGTGCAGAACCAAAACCCCTGAACTGAAGAAGATCAATGAAAGTCAGAAAGTCCGGTGCCATTTGGCGGATACCCTTTCTGCCCCATGTGCATAAAAAGGCGCGGCTCTGGATAGAAGATAGGACGGTGTCAGATGGAAAACAGAAAAGTAGTTTTAAAAGGGGAGAATATAAAAAAATATTTCCCGGTCCGTTCCGGTCCGGGAAAGGAAAAAAGATATGTGAAGGCAGTGGACGGGGTGGATATCTCTATCTATGAAGGGGAGATCTACGGGCTGGTGGGAGAGACCGGATGCGGAAAAAGCACTCTGGGCAGGACCCTGATCCGCCTGACAGACCCTACAGAGGGGAGAATCCAGGTCATGGGCCAGGATATCACGGATATGAGCGAGAAGGAGCTGGCCAAAATCCGGGGAACCATGCAGATGGTGTTTCAGGATCCCTACACTTCTCTGGATCCCAAGCAGAGGGCGGGAGAGATCCTCATGGAAGCTCTGGAGATCCACGGCATGGGGGATAAGGCGGAGCGGATGAAGACGGCCATGGAGATCATGAAAAAGGTGGGCCTGCAGCCGGATCATTTTTACCGCTATCCTCACGAGTTTTCCGGGGGCCAGAGGCAGAGGGTAGGGCTGGCGAGAGCTCTGATTCTCAATCCCAAGATCATTGTCTGCGACGAGCCGGTGTCGGCTCTGGATGTGTCCATCCAGGCCCAGATCATCAACCTGCTTGAAGAGCTGAGAGAAAAAGATAATATTTCGTTTTTATTTATCGCCCACGACATGAGTGTGGTAAAATATATATCAGACCGTGTGGGAGTCATGTATCTGGGACATCTCATGGAGGAGGCCCCGTCTGAGGAACTGTTCTCCAACACCCTGCACCCCTACGCCCAGGCGCTTTTGTCGGCAGTTCCGGATCCGGATCCTCACAGAAAAAAGGAGAGGACCATGCTGGTGGGAGAGCTGCCTTCCCCCATGTATCCCCCGGAGGGGTGTGTGTTCCACACCCGATGCCCCTACGCTACAGAGGAGTGCTGTGTCCGGGCTCCCCAGATACAGGAGGTTCGGCCGGGGCACAGGGTGGCGTGTTTCAGGGTACATAAACTGGAAAAGGAGAGATAGATAATGAGCGCATCCAGCGGAAAATTGAAAGAATATCTGGAGGAGATTCACAGAAAGCAGGACAAAATCTGCGGCCTTGCCGATAAGATCTGGGAGTGTCCGGAGACGGCTTTCGGAGAGTTTCAGTCAGAGGCCGCGCTGATAGAATTTTTTAAGAGCGAAGGGTTTGCGGTAAATGAGAAGGCTTACGGCGTGGACACTGCCTTTACGGCAGAGTATGGGAGCGGTTCCCCCAGGATCGGGGTGTTAGGTGAATTTGACGCCCTCTCGGGCCTGAGCCAGACTGCGGGGGTGACTCAGAAGCAGGCAGCGGTTCCGGGCGCCTGCGGCCACGGATGCGGCCACAACCTTCTGGGAGCAGGGGCCGCCGCCGCTGCCCTGGCGGTGAAAAAATATCTGGAGGATGGCCATGAGGGGACGGTGATCTTCTATGGCTGTCCGGGGGAGGAAGGGGGATCCGGAAAGGCGTTCATGGCCAGAGGCGGGGCGTTTAAAGACTTAGACGCCGCCCTCACCTGGCATCCGTCCACGGTGAATGAGGTGTGCAAGGACAGCTCCCTGGCCAATTTCCAGATTTTGTACCAGTTTCACGGAATCAGCGCCCACGCAGCAGGCTGCCCCGAGATGGGGAGGAGCGCCTTGGACGCCCTGGAGCTGATGAACATTGGCTGCAATTTCCTTCGGGAGCACATGATGGACGCGGCCAGGGTACACTACGCCATCACCGACACAGGCGGGTATTCCCCCAACGTGGTTCAGGATCAGGCCAAAGCCATCTATCTGATCCGCGCCCCCAAGGTGGGCCAGGCTTACGAGCTGATGGAGCGGGTTCACAAGATCGCTCGGGGAGCGGCCCTGATGACCGAGACCACGGAAGAACATGAATTCATCAAGTCCTGCGCCAACCTGGTCTCCAACCGGGTTTTGGAGAAGGTGCTGTACCAGGCCATGAAGGAAGTGGGGGTACCCCAGTACACAGAGGAAGAGTACAAACTGGCCGCCGACTACACCGCCACGGTTCCGGGGGCAGGCGTTGCTTCCTACAGCAAGCTTATGGAAGACCACATGGTTCCGGAGAACGTGAAATACTTAAAAGACAGGCAGAAGAGACGCCTGTATGATTTTATTGTCCCATACGAGGAGATTCACCAGGTGTCCTCGGGAGGCGGGTCCACGGATGTGGGGGACGTGAGCTGGATGTGCCCCACGGCCCAGATCTACACCGCCACATGGGCGCCTGGCACGCCGGGGCATTCCTGGCAGGTGGTGGCTCAGGGCAAGTCCTCCACAGCCCACAAGGGCATGCTTTTCGCGGGAAAAACCATTGCTTTGGCGGCTATGACCCTCATGGAAAAGCCGGAGCTTCTGGCAGAGGCGAGACAGCTGTTTGAGGAGGAATTTGAGGGGCAGACATACATTCCTATCCCCGACGGAGTGAAGCCCAGGGCCCTGGATCAGATTCGGTAGTTGACTTTGTCCAAAAGCCTTCCTATAATTAATACATGATAATCGATTTGGAGGTAAACCATGGGACAGGAGATGTATGATCTTTTTAAACTAATTACTACAGTTGCGTTTTATGCGGTGGCGGCATATGTCATCGGCAAAAACATCCTTAAGAGAAAGGCAGACAAAAAGGCAGACAAAAAGTCGGACAAAAAGGACTGATCAGAACCCGGCCTGCCTTACCTCCAGGGACTCCAACCGTCATCACCGGACAAAACAGACTCCGGGCTGTAGAGGGGGAGTTCACGGTCGGGCAGGCGGTGTACCCAGCAGGGTCGAGCGTCCATGTCCGCTCCAGGGCCAAAGCTTTGGTACTCGGCAAAGAAGCAGTTTTCGCGGGCAGAGGGCTTGTTCCAGTCGTGCCAGCCTTCCGGACAGATGTGCCGGTCCATGTAGCAGCTGATGAGCACGGTCTTGGCGTAGTCCCGCCACGGCCTGCCCAGGTAGACGGTATGAGGGGGGCACTCGCCTGTGAAGCGGCAGTCCCTCATGACATAGCCGTAGGGCTGTCCAAGGGGCGTGGAGGCGGCGGTCACATAGCCGTTGACAGGCTGTCCAATGTCCTTTGAGAAAAATTCGCAGCCTTCAAAGTAAGCCGTGGCGCTGCCGAAGATAAAATCAATATCCCCTTCTATATAGCAGTTTCGGTAATAATGGCGGCCATTGACCCTGGGGGCGAACTCCTTTGGCCCCACAAAGCCACCCGGCTCCACCTCCGTTGGGGGGAGAGGGCCGGTAAACAGGGTGTCCTGGTTTCCTAAAAAACGGCAGTTGTCAAACATGAGTCGGTCCCCGTCCGCGTAGAGGGCCAGGGCCTGGCCTGCCTTGGGGCCGGGACCCGCGGTGTTGGACAGGGTCAGGTTTTTGAAGGTCACGTCGTGGGTGTCCACCAGACAGGAGTAGGTCCGGAAAGTCCCCCTCTTTCCCCCGTCTTCCATGGTCATGCGGGCATAGAGGTCAAAGGTGAGAACCGTCTCCTCCTTTGACTCCCCCAGAAGCGTAATATGGGGGCGCGTGATGACGATCTGCTCTTTGTAAATGCCTCTGTGAATAAAAAAAACAATCTCTTCTCCCCTGTCCGGGGGAAGGCAGGCCAATGCCTGGCTGACGGAGAGAAAATCTCCGGTTCCATCTGCCGCAATATGTATCATAAATGAAATCTCCCATATATAAATTTTTTTGCACATCCTTAATTATACAATGTCACCACCCGGCTACGCAATGAATATTTTTATTAACAATCAGGTTTCAACAATCAGATTTCTTGAAAATTGGGATTGACTTTTTCTTCACAAAATGAGATAATAAAAACAAATTTGGTTTTTTTTATTTAAGGAGGATTATAATGTCAACAAAAGCTTATTACCCAATCAATGAAATCGGAGCTGGCAAGCCTGGATTTTCCACTACCAGATCCATCATCGAAGCCGCCTTTTATGGAAACAATGTTGTCAAGGTCAATACCTTGAAAGAAGCTTATGAGTTAGCAAAGAATTCTCCGGGAACGGTTGTCACAGACATGCCCGTATACAGAGGTGAGGAGTTCGGCCTTGAGAAAGACGCGAAGGTGCTCCTGTTCAACGACGGAGCCATCACCGGGCGTTATGCCACCGCGCGCCGCATTGCAGGCGAGCCGGGAGTGAACTGTGCGGCCCTTGACAGAGTAGCTATGGATGCGGTCTATGAGTCCCGCTGGAAAACCATGTATCATGCTGAGGTTTTCGTAGGCCTTGATCCTGAATTTATGGTAAAAGCCCATCTTCTGATCCCCGAAGGGGAAGAGAATATTATGTATAACTGGATGCTGAATTTCCAGTACATGTCCGATGAGTATGTGAAGATGTACAAGAACTCCAAGCCTGTGGGCGACGGCAAGGAAGCTGACATCTTTATTTTCTCCGATCCTCAGTGGACAGGCTCCGACCGCCCCAATGTGTCTTTGGACTGTCTGTCTGACCCGCAGAAGAAGACCCTGTGCTATTTCAACACAGAGACAAACTGCGCCTGCATCCTGGGCATGAGATATTTCGGCGAGCACAAGAAGGGAACCCTGACCATGGCCTGGGCCATCGCCAACCGCAACGGCTATGCTTCCTGCCACGGCGGACAGAAAGAGTACACCCTGGCTGACGGGAGCAAGTACGTGGCTTCCGTGTACGGTCTGTCAGGTTCCGGAAAGTCCACTCTGACCCACGCCAAGCACGGCGGCAAGTATGAGATCAAGGTTCTCCATGACGACGCCTTCATCATCAACACCGACACCTGCGCATCCATCGCACTGGAGCCTACTTATTTCGACAAGACAGCCGATTATCCTACGGGCTGCCCGGACAACAAGTACCTGCTGACAGCCCAGAACTGCTCCGCCACCCTGGATGAGGACGGCAAGATCCAGCTGGTAACCGAGGATATCCGCAACGGCAACGGAAGGGCCATCAAGTCCAAACTGTGGTCCCCCAACCGCGTTGACAAGATCGACGCTCCTGTCAATGCCATCTTCTGGATCATGAAGGATCCCACCATCCCGCCGGTGGTTAAGCTGAAAGGCGCTTCCCTGGCCTCTGTCATGGGCGCGACACTGGCTACCAAGCGTTCCTCCGCGGAGCGCCTGGCCCCTGGAGTAGACCCCAACAAGCTGGTGGTGGTACCTTACGCCAACCCATTCAGAACCTATCCTCTGGCCAATGATTACGAGAAGTTCAAAAAGCTGGTGGAGGAGAAGAACGTAGACTGCTATATTGTAAACACCGGAGATTTCATGGGCAAGAAAGTAAAGCCTGCCGACACTCTGGGAATCCTGGAGGCAATCGTGGAGGGAACCGCCAATTTCCATCAGTGGGGACCCTTCTCTGATATCGAGATCCTGGACTGGGAAGGCTTTGTGCCGGATATGAATGACGCGGATTATGTCAGCCAGCTGAAGGCCCGCATGAATGACCGTGTCAATGAGATCAAAGAGTTTGCCACAGCAAAAGAGGGCTACGACAAGCTGCCCGACGACGCTCTGGCTGCCTTAGAGAAAGTAGTAGCGGAATTGAATTAATTGTTATGATCATAAGGGACGCGGCAATACACCGCGTCCTTTTCTAAAATTCGGGAGAGGAAAAAAGTGGAAAAGAAAGTTCTGCTGTTTGATCTGGACGGAACCCTCACAGACCCTATGGTGGGGATCACCCGGTCTGTGCAGCACGCCCTTAAGTTCTACGGCATAGAGGAGCCGGAGCTTGAAAAGCTCTGTCCGTTTATCGGGCCTCCGCTGAAGGACAGCTTTATGAAATTTTACGGTTTCCCTGAGGCCCGGGCCCAGGAGGCCATCGGGAAATACAGGGAGTATTTTACAGAGAAGGGAATCTTTGAAAATAAAGTTTATGAGGGCATTGAGGAGATGCTGGCCATGTTAAAGGGCCAGGGAAAGACTCTTCTGGTGGCCACCTCCAAGCCGGAGAAATTCGCGGCGCAGATCCTGGAGCATTTTCATCTCTCTCCTTTCTTTGACTGCATATGTGGTGCAACCATGGATGAGAAGAGGGTGAAGAAGGGGGAGGTGATCGCTTACGCCCTTGAAGCCGCGAAGATCCGGGAAGTCCGGGACGCCGTGATGGTGGGGGACCGGGAGCACGACATCCTGGGGGCCAGGGAGAATGGCATGGACTCCATCGGCGTTCTGTACGGCTACGGCAGCCGGGAAGAGCTTGAGAAGGCAGGAGCCGGAAAGATCGCGGGGACAGTGGGGGAGCTTGGCGCCATGCTCTCAGAATAGAGAACCGGAGAAAAAGTGCACAAAAACCATAGGCAGTAATTTTATATAAATCGACGAAGTTGACCGACTTCTTAAAAAAACACTGACATTTTTCCGAATAAAATGGTAGAATATAGGCATAATGAGAAATGGAGGAGTTTTTATGAGACGGATTGTCAGCGCCTGCCTGCTTCAGACCATGAGGTTTGATACTTATAATGATGCGGATCCCCAGAAGGATCTGGAGATATACTGTAAGAAACTCGACAACGGCGGTACCAAATATGTGATTGAGGATCGGATCACAGAGGAGAACGGCGCCATAGTGGTAAAGATACGGAAGCAATATAATTCATATCCTGTTAAAGGCTACATTGATTGAGGAAAGGAGGAGCAGATTGTTCGGTAAAGGAGAGTATATTGTTTATGGAACCACCGGTGTGTGTCTGGTAAAGGATATTACGACCATGTCTATGGATGAGCAGCGGAAGGAGCGGCTGTACTATGTACTGGAGCCTATGGGAGTCAGCGGCAGCAGGATCATGACTCCTGTGGAGAACAATAAGAGCGTCATGAGACCGGTGCTCTCCAGAGAGGAGGCCTACCGGCTGATCGACAGGATTCAGGAGGTAGATGAACTGGGAATCTCCGATGATAAGCAGCGGGAAGCCAGGTACAAGGAGGCCTTGGGAACCTGTGACTGCCGTCAGTGGATCGGCATCATCAAAACTTTATATTTCCGCAAGAAAGACCGGATGTCCAGGGGCAAGAGGCTGACAGAGGTTGACGAGCGGTACTTAAAAAAGGCAAAGGAGAATCTGTACCGGGAGCTTTCCATACCCCTTGAGATCCCGGCGGAGGAAGTGGAGCGTTTTATCACGGAGAGGATGGAGAAGACCAGGGAGTTTGCTTGCTATGAAAGTTCCGCCGCCGAATAGGCGGCATGTATTCAGGTATGCCGAGTGCGCCCGCCATACTTTCATGTGTGGTGGTATGTCCGCTGCCGGGCGCATGGAGGTTTAAAATGAATCTTGACATGACGCCTCTTTTTCGGTATCCTGACAAGGGTGATAAAAATGGAAAAGATTGTCTGGCAGGGGCTTTTGTACGATTTTTATGGAGAACTGCTGACACAGCATCAGCGCCGCATCTATGAGGATGTGGTTTTTAATGATTTGTCATTAAGCGAGATCGCCAAGGAGCAGGGCGTCAGCAGGCAGGGGGTTCACGACCTGGTGAGGCGGTGCGACCGGATCCTGGAAGGCTATGAGGAAAAGCTGTGCCTGGTAAAAAAGTTTCAGGAGACGAAACAGATGGCGGGAAAGATCCAAAAACTTCTGGAAGATTATCAGGAGATAAGGGATGACTGCCTTTTGCAGGAGGCAAAGGAGACAGCCGGGAAGATTGCGGAAATTTAGCTGTTTTTCTGGTATTGTGACAAAATCTCACAGCACTTATTGTGCAATAATCCGTAAAAATTTTGATAAATTATTGACAGAGTGAGAACTCCTCGGTTATAATGACCATACGGGCTGAAAAAGGGACAGCCTGAAAAATACCCTGAGGAGGAATTATGAGAAGATCAAAGTTATTTAATGTGATCATGGCATCCGTGTCAGCTTTAAGTCTGGCGGCATGCTCAGGATCGGGAAACACAGAGACAACCGCTGCCCCGGAGACCACCACGGAGGCAGCTACACAGGCGCCCGCCACCGAGGCGCCCACCACTGAGGCGGAGACGGCCCAGGCCCAGGGTCCGGTGACCTATGACGCCAAGGGCAGCGGCTACGGCGGGGAGCTGAACCTGAAGGTAACCATCGACGGGGACACCATTACGGATCTGGAGCTGGGAGATCACCATGAGACCAATGTGGTCATGGACAGGGCGTTTCCTGTGATCAGAGACCGGATCCTGGAGGCCAACACCCCTGTGGTGGACAGCGTGACGGCTGCTACGTTTTCATCCTACGCGGTGAAGGCAGCGGTTGCCGACGCCATGACCCAGGCGGGGCTGGAGGTGGAGAACATCACCATGGCCACCGCGGGACCGGAGAAGGAAGCAAAGGCTCTGGATGACGTGACCGCGGATATCGTGGTAGTAGGCGGAGGCCCATCCGGCCTTGCGGCGGCGATCACCGCAAAGCAGGCCAACAAGGATGCCCATGTCCTTGTTGTGGAGAAGATGGATATCTTAAGCGGCAACGGCAAGTTTGACATGAATTTTTACGACCTGATTAATTCCGAGGCTCAGAAGGCCGCGGGCAACGAGAAGTGGACGGTAAATCAGGTAGAGAATTTTATAGAGGCCAAGTCCACTGCGGGAGATGACGAGGCCCGGGTGAAAGTGTGGGCGGAGCAGGAGAATGTTCTGGATGCGTGGCTTCGGGACATGGGCGTGGAATTGGATTACAATTACGGCGCCATGAACCATATGGCCAAGGAAGACCAGTACGCGGGGGAAGTGATCCAGGCAGGCATGGAAGAGTGCGCCAGGGAGCTTGACATTGAGATCCGCACAGGCACAAAGGGCGTTGACCTGATCATGGAGGACGGCCGTTGCGCGGGTGTTGCGGTGGAGAATAATGATAACGAGAGCTATTCAATCAAGGCTCAGTACACCATCATCGCCACAGGTGGCTTTTGCAGCAGCAAGGAGCTCCTTGCCCAGTACGCTCCAGGCTATGAGGTGCTGAACACATCCAACCAGATGGGCACTACCGGAGATTTTGTGAAAGTGTTTGAGGCCAACGGCTTTAAGCTGGAGCAGATGGACAATGTGAGGGTGTTCCCCAACATCATCGTTCCCCGCAGGGATCTCACAGGCGGAGCGGATTTAAGCCTCCTTGTGAACAAAGAGGGCGCCCGCTTTATCTCTGAGAATGCAGGCGGACTGAACCTGGGAACCACGATCCAGGCTCAGACAGACGGCGCCGCGTTCTCCATCACGGACAAGACGGGTTACGATTCCTTCTACAGGATCCGCAAGCATGTGGGCCTGGGATATTATTCCGAGGGCGCCACCATAGGGGAGCTGGCGGAGGCTCTGGGCATTGACCCGGAGGGGCTGGAGAAAACCGTCGCTGACTTTAACGCGGCTGTGGAGTCCGAGACAGCAGATGAGCTGCTGGGAGAAGTGGCTTCCCGTCCCCTGGACGCGGAAGGCCCTTACTACGGCGTCCGGGTTGAGGCGGCCAACCATATGACCAAGGGCGGTGTGGCGTGCAACGAGAACGCTCAGGTGCTCTACGAGGACGGAAGCGTGGTGGAAGGCTTGTACGCAGCCGGCGAAGTGACATGGCAGTCAGGCGGTTACTCTCAGTCAGTGGCGTTTGGCCGGGTCGCGGGAGAGCAGGCGGCTATGAATCTGCAGTGATTGATCAATATGTGATGTGAGGGATTTTAAGATTAGTTAGCAATACATCGTTCGCCGTTGCGCAGAGAAGGGGCTGCAGTGGTTCGTATAAGCCACTGCAGACCCTTTGCGCTTACTCTATAGTGATGTTGGTATCCTTGGCCGCAGCCCAGGCCTTCTCGATGGCTCCCAGAAGATCCCCGTGGCCATCCCTTAAGCTCATGGTAGCACCGGAGATACCGTCCAGTTCTTCCTTCTGCTGATCTGTGAGGGCCTCATATTTTTTCACGTCCTCGTCCTTGTCAGAGGTCCCGTGGAGAGGCCTGCCGTTTAAGTCGGAGCAGGCAGCTTCATACCATGCGGTGACTTCATCGGTGGTCTTGCCTGCGAAGAACTCTTCAAAGATGTTCATCTCGTCGGTCCATGTGCCGGAGTTCAGCTTGTAGGTGTCCCCCCGCTCCCTCTTGGTAGCCCAGGAATCCACCTCTGCCAGGAAGGTATCGTCGGTCTGTTCCAGAACCGTGTCCACCTTCTCGTCGTGGTTTTCATCCGCATTGTAGGACTGTCCCGGGAAGCCTGTGAGATGAGGCATGTGCTCCCCGTCATAGTTGGGGGTGGCGATCTCCATGACGTCGGTGAAGAGAGCGATGATCTTGCCGTCTTCGCCGTAGCAGGCGCCTGCCGCCTGAGTGTTGAAGCTGTACACGCCGATCTCCTGGTCATCCTTGCCGGGGCCTAAACGTCCGGTGTTGGTGATGCCCAGACCGATCTTCGCCACGCTGTCTGCCTCCACAGGGCGTCTCTGGTCATAGGCTTTCTGGATAGCGGCTATGATGTTGCCATGTCCGTCATTGAGAGACATAGTAGCACCGGAAATGGCATCCAGAGCAGCTTTCTCGTCGTCGCTCAGAGCTTCGTATTTCTTGATATCCTCGTCCTTGTCAGAGGTTCCGTGGAGAGGCCTGCCGTTTAAGTCGGAACAGTAAGCGGCATACCATTGATTTACCTCATCCATGGTCATGCCCCGGAAGGTCTCCTCAAACAGTTCCATCTCGTCGGTCCATGTGCCGGAATTCAGCTTATAGGTGTCTCCCCGCTCACGCTTGGTGGTCCAGGAATCCACCTCTGCCAGGAAGGTATCGTCGGTCTGTTCCAGGACTGTGTCCACCTTCTCATCGTGGTCTTCATCCGCGTTGTAGGACTGTCCCGGGAAACCTGTCAGGTGAGGCATGTGCTCTCCGTCATAGTTGGGGGTGGCTACCTCAAGCTGGTCTACCTCCAGGTCCAGGATTCTGCCTTCGTCGTCGAACAGCACATAGGCGATGACCTCGTTGAAGCTGTACACCCCTACTTCCTGGTCATCTTTGCCGGGGCCCAGGCGTCCGTTGGAGGCAAAGCCGATCCCGTGGGAGAGTCCGGTAGCCGCCACTTCTTTCTGAGCATTGCCCTCTGCCTCCTCAGACTCGATGCCGAGGGCAGAGCGGACAGCGTCGAAGACAGCATTGGATGTCCAGGTGGCTCCGGCTACGGCATCCACGCCGTCTAAACCGCCTTTTTCAAGGATCGCTGCCTGAAGTGTCTCCAGAGCGGCTCCGCCGATGCCCGGTGTCTCCTGATCTCCGGTGAGCTTTAAGTCCGTGATCTTGTCGCCTTCCAAAGTTATCTCAGCAGTGACAGGTCCGCCGTATCCTTCGGCTTCTCCTGTGACGACAGTAGCTTCCGGCGCCGCCTGGGTGGTAGGCGCTTCCGTAACAGGCGCCGTGGTGGTCTCCTGGGCCGCGGTAGTGGTGGCAGCTTCTGTAGCCGCCGGCTGGGAACTGTTTCCGCATGCCGCAAGTCCTGCGCTCATGACCAGAAATGCTCCTGCCAGTAGGTTTTTCCTCATAAGTTGTACCTCACTATATGTATTTTGTAAAATTATTGTATCATTATTGATATATCGTGTCAATGAGATGTCGATGGGTAGAGAGTTGACACTGGACAGTGATAACACAAGACGGAGAAACGCGAACAATAGTTTGTAAAGAAAAAATACTTGACACCCGCCCCCTTTTCGTGTATGATAGCACAGGTGATGAAAATCACAGGCAGGCGCGGACTGCGATCCGGACAGGAGGGAGATCATGGCTTTTGAGAGTTTATCCGACAAACTGCAGAATGTGTTCAAGAACTTAAGAGGCAAGGGCCGCTTAAGCGAGGCGGACGTAAAGGCAGCCTTGAAGGAAGTGAAGATGGCCCTTCTGGAGGCGGATGTAAGCTTTAAGGTGGTAAAGCAGTTTGTGAGCTCGGTTCAGGAGCGGGCCATTGGGCAGGATGTGCTCAACAGCCTGACGCCGGGGCAGATGGTGGTGAAGATCGTCCATGAGGAGCTGATCCGTCTCATGGGCTCCGAGACCACGGAGATCGCCTTAAAGCCTTCCAATGAGATCACCGTCATCATGATGGCAGGCCTTCAGGGCGCAGGCAAGACAACCACCACGGCGAAGATCGCGGGGAAGCTTAAATCCAAAGGCAGAAAGCCTCTTCTGGCTGCCTGCGACGTGTACCGGCCGGCCGCGATCCAGCAGCTGCAGATCAACGGGGAGAAAGAGGGGGTGCCTGTGTTCTCCATGGGAGACCGGCAGGATCCGGTGGATATCGCCAAAGCGGCTGTGGAGCATGCCCAGAAGAACGGCTACAATGTGGTGATCCTGGACACGGCAGGACGTCTCCATGTGGATGAGGACATGATGGAGGAGCTTGCCAGGATCAAGCAGGAGGTGGAGGTTTACCAGACCCTCCTGATCGTTGACGCCATGACCGGACAGGATGCGGTGAATGTGGCGGAGAGTTTTCAGAATAAGATCGGTATTGACGGCGTTGTTCTGACCAAGCTGGACGGCGACACCAGAGGCGGGGCGGCCCTTTCCATCAAGGCCGTGACCGGAAAGCCGATTTTATATATCGGTATGGGAGAGAAGCTCTCTGATTTGGAGCAGTTTTATCCCGACCGCATGGCTTCCAGGATTCTGGGCATGGGAGATATTTTATCTCTCATTGAGAAAGCGGAGCTGGAAGTGGATGAGGAGAAGGCCAGGGAGCTGAGCCAGAAGCTCAAGAAGGCGGAGTTTGATTTCAATGATTTTTTAGATCAGATGAACCAGATCAAGAAGATGGGCGGCATGGCCAGCATCATGAGCATGATGCCCGGGATGCCTCAGATGAAGGGGGATATGGAGATCGACGATTCCGCCATGAACCGCGTGGAAGCCATTATCCTCTCCATGACAAAGCAGGAGAGGGCCAACCCTTCGATTTTAAATCCCTCCAGAAAGCAGAGAATCGCAAAAGGGGCGGGAGTGAGCATCCAGGAAGTGAACCGCATTGTCAAGCAGTTTGACCAGATGAAGAAGATGATGAAACAGCTGCCCGGCATGATGGGCGGCGGCAAGAGGCGGGGCCTTGGAGGGATGTTCGGGAAGATGAAGCTTCCCTTCTGACACCGAAGACCCGGCGCCGTGTAAAATCCATGTTAGCAGAACAGAATTTTCTGTTTTTGTCTATAAAAAAGTTTGTTAAGGAAAACCGATAAGGGAGGTGAGACAGACATGGCAGTAAAGATGAGATTAAGAAGAATGGGACACAAGAAAGCTCCTTTCTATAGAGTGGTTGTTGCTGACTCCAGATCTCCAAGAGACGGCAAATTCATCGAAGAAGTTGGTTACTATGATCCGAACCAGGAGCCAAGCGTGATCAAGTTCAACGAGGAGGCAGCAAAGAAGTGGCTGGCTACAGGCGCTCAGCCAACTGAGACTGTCAGCAAGCTGCTGAAGATCGCCGGCATCCAGTAATCTGAGGTGAGAGGGATATGAAAGAATTAGTTGAAGTAATGGCAAAGGCCCTTGTGGAGCACCCCGAGGAAGTTACTGTTACCGAGACGGAGAAGGACGGGGAGACCGTCATCGAACTTAAGGTAGCCCCTTCTGACATGGGAAAGGTTATTGGAAAGCAGGGCAGAATTGCCAAAGCGATTCGTTCTGTTGTCAAGGCAGCAGCCTCGAAGGAAGAAAAGAAAGTAGTTGTTGAGATTCAGTAGGACATAAGACCGCCGCCCCTCTTGGGGAAGACGGTCTTTTATGCACACGGGGCGGAAAGGAAATGTGGCCGCTAGCGCAGCCCCGCCCCTACTCGATCACACGGGCCCCGAGAGGAGGCGCACTAATATGGAAAAAACATTGCGTGTGGGCGTTATTACTTCCACCCACGGTGTCCGTGGGGAGGTGAAGGTATTTCCCACCACTGATGACCCGGGACGGTTTAAAAAACTGAAAGAAGTGCTTCTGGATACGGGAAAGGAACTGAAACCCATGGAGATCGCCCAGGTGAAGTTTTTTAAAAACATGGTGATCCTGAAATTCAAAGGTTTCGACAATATAAATGACATTGAGATCTACAAGGGAAAGGACCTTCTGGTGACCAGGGAGAACGCGGTGAAGCTGGGGCCAGATGAGAATTTTATCGCGGATCTCATAGGGCTTTCGGTGGTCACGGATGAAGGGGAGGAGCTGGGAACCTTAACGGATGTGCTTTTAACCGGGGCCAACGACGTTTATGAGGTCACCACAGGCCAGGGCAGAAAGATCCTGCTTCCGGCCATCAAACAGTGCATCCTCAACGTGGATCTGGAGGAGGAAAAGGTTCTGGTCCATGTGCTGGATGGACTTTTGGATCTGTAGAAAGGACCTGACATGAACTATTATATCCTAACCCTGTTTCCGGAGATGGTTCTGGAAGGGCTTAACACCAGCATCATAGGGAGGGCGGTCCAGAAGGGAGTCATCGGGATCCATGCCGTCAATATCCGGGATTATTCTAAAAATAAGCACAGACAGGTGGATGACTACCCTTACGGCGGAGGCGCCGGCATGGTGATGCAGCCAGGACCGGTGTGCGATGCCTACGAGGATCTGTGCCGAAAATTGGGAAAACGCCCCAGAGTGCTCTACATGACGCCCCAGGGCAAGGTGTTCAGCCAGAAGATCGCCCAGGAGCTGGCAAAAGAAGAGGATTTAGTGTTCCTGTGCGGTCACTATGAGGGGATCGACGAGAGGGCCCTGTCCCTGACAGTGACAGATTATCTGTCCATCGGCGATTACGTGCTCACCGGCGGCGAGCTTCCCGCCATGGTGATGATCGACTGCATCTCCAGGCTGGTTCCCGGGGTTTTAAGCAACGAGGAATCCGCCCAGATCGAGTCCTTTCACGACAATCTGCTGGAGTATCCCCAGTACACCAGGCCGGAGATTTATGAGGGACTTAGGGTGCCTGAGGTTCTTCTGTCCGGGCACCACAAGAATATCGATCTCTGGCGGAGGCAGGAGTCCATCAGAAGGACGTTGGAGCGCCGCCCGGATCTGTTGGAGCATGCGGTATTAAGTAAAAAAGAGCAGGAATTCCTGGAGGAATTAAAGGAAATTTCCCCAGAAAGGGCTTGCGCACAGGAAAATATTGTGATAGAATGAATTGGTTTTTAAAATAAGAGATGGTCCTCTGTTACCGAAGTGCAGGTATTAAGAACATCAAACATATTTTTAGGAGGTTCCAAGGTGAACGAGATCATTAAGAGCATTGAAGCAACTCAGTTAAAGGCATCTGTGCCGGAGTTTCATGTGGGCGATACCGTGCGGGTACACAACAAGATCAAAGAGGGAAACCGTGAGAGGATCCAGATCTTTGAGGGCACGGTGATCAAGAGACAGAACGGCGGCGCAAGAGAGACCTTCACCGTGAGAAAGAATTCCAACGGAATCGGCGTTGAGAAGACATGGCCGGTACACTCCCCGTTCGTAGACAATATCGAGGTAGTGAGAAGAGGTAAAGTGAGAAGGGCAAAACTGTACTACTTGAGAGACAGAGTAGGAAAGGCTGCCAAGGTCAAAGAGTTGGTAAAGTAAACCTTCATGCGCCAGGGACAATAAAGCGATTTATTGTCCCTGTCTTTATGCACATGGGGCGGAAAGGAAATGTGGCCGCTTGCGCGGCCCCGCCCCAGC
>CAMTAF010000012.1 GCA_947066955.1 uncultured Hungatella sp. | reverse complement strand
CCCACGGTGCGTATCACCACGTCACCGTTTGAAACGTCGATCAGCATAGTCCTGGCATAGCTGCCGCCTGTGTCCTCAGCAGAGATGCGCAGTTTCTCCTCCATCAAAATCTTTTTTACCATGGCCGCGTTTCTCTGCCCGATGTTGCCGAAATCTGAGGAGCTTCCTTTCATCTCAAACATCTTGGCGCCGCCGGCGATCTTGACCACAGTCCTGCTCTTCACCATACCGAAAGCCGTAAGCTTGCGGACGGTCTCCCTGATCCCGCTGTCAGCGTATTTGAACACCTTGGGATCTTTCGGGTCAACTCTGGCAGGAAGCATAATATGCAGAAGGGCCCCGAGCTTGATCGACGGGTCGTAGAACGTTATCCCGATACAGGACCCAAGGGCGTAAGTGATGATGCGGCTGTCCCCCCTGGCAAACTTCATATCACCAATACCTACTTTATATTCCTTTTCAGCCATTGTTATAAAACCCCTAGTCTCTCTAAAATACCATTAAGGGAGTCTATGTCAGGAAGCATCAGCAGTCCGTCGGAGAGCTTCACGCCATCCATGATAAACTCTGCGTTAATGTACATCAGCTTATCCGTCACATATCCATACTCTGCCATGGGAACTGTCAGGACACCGCCCAGCATGTTCACTGTTGAGCTTGGGACGGACAGGTCGATCTCCACTCCTACCAGCTGTGTAAAAGCATTAACATAAGAACAGATAATAATATTGCCCACCTCTTCCAGAGCGGAAAAAGCCAGCTCATCCATGTCCATAAAAGATTCGTACTTCTGGCCGATGAGTTTCTCTAAAACAGCGTTGGCAAGATCCAGCTTGAAGATGAACAGCATCAGACCATTCACCTCATTGGACATCCTCACAAGAGTGGCGGCCACCAGCTCCTCTATGTAACCGATCTTATTCACAGTCTCCTCGTATCCCAGGATATTGACTTCCGGGATGGTGATGCGGATCTCTTTCTGAAGAAGCTTGGACAGCGCCGTAGCCGCATGGCTTGTGCCGATGCTGCTGATCTCTTTCATCACATCCAATTCCAAAAGGTTCATGTCTTCATATCGTTTCAGTCTCATATGCACCTCTTATCCTCTCAGTGAGTTGATGGTGGACTCAATCTCATCGGAGGTGATCACCATCTTGAGGGCATAGCTGTAAGCCCTCTGACACTCAATCAATTTCGCCATCTCTTTCGCCAGATCCGTTCCGGAGCGCTCCAAAGCTTTGGGCTGAACCCTGGCATGCTCTGCCAGCTGGGCATCCATGCCCTCAGGAGCCGCGAACTCGTTGTCGCCCACGCTCATAAGGCGGCTGGGGTTGGAAAACGTGTAGACGCCTACTCTCGGGACTTCCTCTTCGTCTTCGTAGTCGTCCTCATAATCGTCCTCATAATCCTCTTCCTCATAGTCCTCCTCCAAAGCCGCTATCATCCGCTCAAGGTCCGGAAGATCCGCTGCCAGGCGCTCCCCGTTCTGGTCCAGAACAATCTTTCCCGCCTCTGTCATGACAAAAAAGTCCTCCCCCAGCTGTCCCCTGCGGAAATGGCCATCCCTGGTAAAGGTGATATTCCCTGTGACAGGATCTTCTACCATGAAAAATGTATTGTTGTCAAGAAGGGCAAAATCCAAAGGCGCCTCGGTCTGAGTCAGGGCATCTGTGGTAAACGTGGTGTAGGTTCTCTGCATCCGCACCCCGTTTCCGGACTGAAGCTCTGTCACGGCATCCTCCGAATCATTGAGGTTGTAGTTCATAAGATCGGAAAAAGCCGCTGTCTTGGGCTTAAAACCATTGTTGTTGATGTTGGCTAAGTTGTTGGCAATGACGCTCATCCTTGCCATATGGGTTCCGGCTCCCAAAGCGCCGGTATAAAATGACTGATACATAGCTTTGCTTCCTCCCTTACAGTCTGCCTACATCCGTGGCTGCCTTGCTCATGATCTGATCATACATCTTCAGCACCTGGGCCGCGCTCTGGAGAGCTCTCTGAGATGACATCATGGTGGTCATCTCCTCGATCATATCTACATTGGACTCCTCTAAGGATTTCCACATGACGGAGGGATTCTCCTGCTCCTGGGGCTCCTGGTCCGTGGAGAACATGCCGTAGTCCTCCTTGTGGAGCTGTCCGTAATCCTCAAAATCCACAACTCTGAGGGTTCCCAGAACCTCATCCTCGATCACCTCCACCTCGCCATCCTCGCCGGCAACAGTGGTTCCCGGGATGATTATGGTTCCCTGGCTGTCCACCATAAAATCCTCCGAGGCAATGAGGATGGGGCCGTCGGTTCCCTGAACCCTCCCCTGATTATTCAGCGCCAGATAACCCTCGTCATCTACATAGAAGGAGCCGTTTCTGGTATAGCGGACGCCTGACGGGGTGTCCACACAGAAAAATCCCTTGTCTGCCAAGGCAAAATCAAGGACTCCGTCTGTCTGCTCAAATCCGCCCTGCTCATAGTTCACGTAAGTCTGCTCAGCGGCGCGGATCTTGGAGGTCGTGGCGATGGGCTGGGGATTGTCCTTATAATACTTCCCTGTCCTGTAAAGCATCTCCTCCTGGAAGGTGGTGCCCACCATCCTGTCTGTCTTATAACCCGGGGTCTGAATATTGACCATGTTGTTGCTGACCACATTCAGATTCCGGCTCTGGGTGAGCATGCCTGAAGCCAGATTATAAAACCCTTGATACATGTCTCTCCTCCTCCTATCCTGGTATCGGCACGCGACGCTTCGCGTCACCTGCCACGTCGTCGGAAGGCATCCTAAAAAATGCTGCGCATTTTGCCTTCCTCCTCTAATTATATTGACTCATGTAAGTCTTCAGTTTGCGGATAGCCGAACTGTGTATCTGGGAGATACGGGGTTCGCTGACTCCCAGGATCTGGGCGATCTGGCCCATGTTCAGCTCCTCCACATAGTACAGAGAAACGACCATCTTCTCCTTCTCTTTCAGGCTGTTGATGGCCTCCGCCAGCACCTGGCGGGATTCTACTTTCAAAAAAGCTCTCTCCGGCTGGGACTCCACGTCTCCGCTGGAAAGCTGCAGAGACTGGTGTTCCCCCTCGTCATCGGTTATCATGTCCAGAGAAAGCACGTTCATCATAACGCTCATGCGCTGCAGTTTCCGGTATTTCCGTATATCCATGCCCATGGCGGAGGCTACCTCCTCGTCTGAGGGAAGCCGTCCCAGCTTTCTGCCGAGGGCAGCCTGCTGTTCCTCCATGGCTTTCACCTGTTTGCGGAAATCCCGGGGCATCCAGTCGTTTTTTCTCACCAGATCGATGATCATGCCACGGATGCGCCTTGAGATAAAAGTCTCGAATTTATTATCTCGCTCCGGGTCATATCTGTCAAGACCTTTCATGATGGCGATGACGCCCTCATTGATGATGTCTTCCATTTGAAGGGATCCGGTATAGACATTGCGCATCTGGTTTGCGATGGTTTTTACAATATAGAGATAGCGGAGCACCAGGGCCTGCTTCACCTCGAGCCTGCCCTCCGCCCGGTACATCTCAAGAAGCTCCTCATTGGTCTTCTCTTCTAAATAATCTGTTTGAACCATGTTCCCGTCATCTCCCTATGGCCGGTCAGGCCCCCATTCTCCCCCTGCCTTCGAGAGTAAGACTGCCAATAGACTGTATCTGTACATTGTTGGATATCTCATTAAATGACAGCACTCTCACATTGGGGTAAAACTGTTCAATCAGCCGATAGAAATGCACTCTCATGACCTGAGATGTGAGCACCACAGGCGTCTGGGAGAGACCGCTGAATTTTTTCAGCTGCCCTGTCAGCTGGTTGACCAGGCTCTGGAGCACATCCGGGCTTAAGGCCAGATAATATCCCCGATCCCCCTTGGACAGGCAGCCTACCATGGTCCGCTCCAACTCGGAATCCAGGGTCAGTACCTTCATGCTGCCGTCCTCACAGTACATGCGGGTGATCGTCCTTTTAAGCGCCGCTCTGATATTTTCAATGAGGCCATCCACATCCCTGACCGGAAGGCCTGTATCAGATATGGTCTCCAAAGCTGTCTCTATAATTGTCTCCAAATCTTTAATCGGAACGCCTTCTTTCAGAAGGCTGGTAAGCAGTTTCTGGAACAGACTGTAGGAGATAAAGTTTGGAAATGCCTCCTCGATCAGTTCCGGCGATGTCTTCTTTATATTCTCCACCAGGTGGATCACTTCCTGCCTGGTGATCAGCTCGTGGGCGTGCTGCTTCACCACCTCCGAGAGATGGGTCACCAGCACGGACAGAGGATCGATAACCGTGTATCCGTAGATCTCCGCCATCTCTCTGTCCTCCGGCCGGATCCACTTGCTTGGAATACCATATGCCGGCTCAATGGTCTCGATGCCATCAATCTCCTTCTCCGGATTCTCCGGTTCCAGAGCCAGGAAGTAATCAATAAGGATCTCCCCTCTGGCCACCTCCTCGCCCTTTATCTTGATACAGTACTGGTTCGTATTCAGGGCCGAGCTGTCCCGCAGTCTTATGGAGGGGATGACAAATCCCATATCCTGGGCATACTGTCTTCGGAATATGATGATCCTGTTGATCAGACGCCCGCCCACGGACTCATCCACCAGCGGGATCAGGCTGTAGCCGAACTCCATCTCAATGGCTTCCACGGAAAGAAGGCTGTACACGTTGTTGACATCCTTGAAAAACTCCTCCTCGCTCACCGGCTTCGGCTGTTCCGGCTCTCCCTGAGCCGGTTCCCCTTCGGGAGAGTAGTTCCTCAATGTGGTGGCGCCTCCCGCGCCCATGGCTCCTGCTCCCGCCACTGCCAGGCCGGGCTCTGCCTCGATCCTCCTGTACAGGTAATAGCCGCCTCCCACCAATCCGAGAGAGATGATCAGCAGCTGGATCACCGGCATCCCCGGGATCACAGCCAGCACCGCGATGACGATGCCGCTTATCATAATGGCCACAGGCTGGGCCATAAACTGCTTGGAGATATCCTCGTTTAAGCTGCCCTCAGACACGGCCCTGGTGACGATCATGCCCGTTGCCACGGAGATCAGCAGGGATGGAATCTGGCCCACCAGGCCGTCGCCCACGGTGGCGATGGAGTAGGTGTTCAAAACCTCCCCCACGGTCTGTCCGCCCTGGATCAGGCCGATGATGCTTCCGCCTATGAGGTTGATTGCCGTAGTGATCAGGGACATGACGGAATCGCCTTTTACGATCTTGGTGGCGCCATCCATGGAACCATAGAAGTCAGCTTCCCTCTGGATCTTCTCACGCCGCGCCTTGGCTTCCTGCTCGTCGATCAGGCCGGAGTTTAAATCCGCGTCAATGGCCATCTGTTTTCCGGGCATGGCATCCAGGGTGAATCTGGCGGCAACCTCGGATACACGCTCAGCGCCCTTGGTGATAACAAGGAACTGCATGAGCACGATGATCATGTAAATTACCAGGCCTACTACTACGTTGCCCTGGAGAATGAAATCACCGAAGGCCTTGATGATCTGTCCTGAGGATCCGGAGCTTGTAAGGATGTTTCTGGTTGTAGAAACATTGATCCCCAGCCGGAACAGGGTGGTGACCAGCAGGAGGGACGGAAATATGGAGAACTCCAAAGCGTCCTTGATGGTCATGGTGATGATCAGGATCATCAGCGAAAGGGACATATTGAGGATAATGGCCACATCCACCATGGCTTCCGGCAGCGGTATGATCAATAACAGAATAATGGTCAGTACAAACAGTACAATGGAATAGCTCAGTAACTTTTTCATGCAAAAACTCCATCCCTCAGTCTTTCATCTATTGGAACATGTCTTCCCGGTGGCTCTGTCTGTAGATGTACACCAAAAGCTCCGCCACCGCCCCGTAGAACTCCGCGGGGATCTCCCGGTCCACCTCGCAGGAAGCATAGAGGGCCCTGGCCAGGGGACGGTTCTCCACCACGGACACCCCGCTCTCCTCGCCGATCTTTATGATCCTCAGGGCCACATGGTCCTGGCCCTTGGCCAGCACCACGGGGGCCCCGTTCTTCTCCGGGTCGTACTTTAAGGCTACCGCGAAATGAGTGGGGTTCTTTACGATCACGTCGGCCTCCGGGACCTTCTGCATCATCCTGCTCATGGACATCTGCCTCTGGACCTTTCGGATCCTGCCCTTGATCTCCGGGTTTCCCTCTGTGTTCTTGTACTCCTCTTTTACTTCCTGCTTGGTCATCTTCAGGTTCTGGGCATGATCCCATCTCTGATAGAGATAATCTAAAAACGCGACAACGGCAAAGGCAATGCATACCTTTACCACCAGGTCAAGCACAAGCTCCAGCATACGGCCGGCAGACACATACAGGTTCATGTCGATCATCCTTGCCACCTGGATCAGATCACTCTGTAACAGATTATACAACAAAGCGAGAAGCAAAGCAATCTTAATCAGGTTTTTGGCAAGGTCTACCAGCTTTTTTATGCCGAACATTCTCTTAATTCCGTTGATGGGATTCATTTTGCTGAACTTTGGCTTCAGCATCTTGAAGCTTACGTTAAAGCGGGTCTGAATGCCATGGCCAAGAATCCCCAGAACCATGGATACCAGAAGAATCGGCATGGAGCACTTGACCACAGCGGCCACCATGTAGGCAAAGATGTGGGCGGAAGCTGCCAGCGGGTCGTCTGTCAATGCCATGGAAAAGATATGGAGCACACACTCCCTCGCCGTCCTGACAATAAAGGGGAGCATGATCTTCACCATATAAAATACACCGAACAGCATCACAACCGTGACCGCATCCTTGCTCTGGAAGATATTTCCTTCTTTCCTCGCGTCTCGGATTCGTTTCCCGGTTGGCTGTTCGGTCTTTTCCTGTCCGTTTGACTCCGCCAAGCTTCACCACTCCCTTCTTCCCCAAAGCTCCTCAGCCCATCGCCGCGATGAGCCTCCCCATGTACACAAACATATCTCTCAAAATCACATGTATCTTATCTGCCATAGGGCTGAACATATACACCAGCATCATCAGTCCCACCAGGATCTTCAGCTGGAAATTCACGGCAAACACGTTGATCTGGGGAATCATCCTCATAAGGATCCCCACGGCCGCCTCCGTCACCAGCTCCATGGCTATGATGGGAAAAGCGAACTGCAGCCCCAGGACGATGTTGCTCTTGAACAGCTCCAGAATCATCTGGTAGAGCTCCGGCCTGATCTGGATCTCCCCGAAAGGCACTAACCTGGCGGATATAAAGTACATCCCGATCACATTCACATGTCCGTCCACTGCCAGAAACATCAGGAACAAAAAAGCGTAGTACAGCCCCGATGACACCGTCATCTGCGTCCTGTTGGTGGGGTCATAGACCTGGGCCATGGAAAGCCCCATGGTGTGATCCATGATAGAGGAAGCGTACCGCACCACCATGAAGAACAGCTCCATGGAAAAGCCCAGCACAAACCCCATAAAAAGCTCCTTCACCAGCATGACCCCGAACTCGATCATGGTGGCAGGCTCATGTGTCAGGGTTCCTCCCACCGACATATACATCATCAGGGTCAGCATCAGGATCAGCGCCCCTTTGTAGGAATTGGGGATATTGGACCTGCCAAGCACAGGGTTAAAAAACACCGCTCCCGTCATCCTCATGAATACCAGGGCAAATAAGATAAACATAAGACTAACTCCCTATTATCAAAGTCAGCATATGCTGGAAAAACTGCTGCAAGGTGGACAAAATCGAACTTCCCAAAAGCCCCATGACCACCAAGATAGAGAGAAACTTGGGCACAAAAGTCATGGTCTGCTCATTGATCTGGGTAGCTGCCTGAAAAATTGCGATCACGACACCTACCACCATGCTCACCAGCAAAAAGGGCATGGACAAAAGCACTGCTGTCTGGAAAGTCTGATACATTACATCCATGATCTCCACTTCACTCATAAGTCACCCTCCTATTAAGGTAACGGCACGCGTCGCGTTGCTCCACCTGCCAGTACGTCGGAAGGCATGCTGAAAACGCTGCGCGTTTGCCTTCCTCCTATTTAATGGAAGCTCTGCACAATACTGGAAAACAAAAGTTCCCACCCGTCAACTGTCACAAACAGCAGCAACTTGAAGGGCAGGGAGATCATAGCCGGAGGAAGCATTACCATACCCATGGACATCAGAGTGGTAGAGACAATGATATCTACCAGAAGGAAAGGCAGATAGATCAGGAAGCCGGCTGTAAACGCCCTTTTCAGCTCGCTTGTCATAAAGGACGGCACAACCACCGTGAGGGGATAGTCAATGGCTTCCTCCTCCTCCGGCGTGTTGGACATTCTCACGAAATTGTCCAGAGTGCTCTTGTAGGTATTGCGGACCATGAATTCCTTAAGGGGAACCACCATCCGCTCCACCGCCTCCTCCTGAGTGATCTCCTCCCTCAAATAAGGCTGATATGCTTCTTCATTGATCCGGCTCACCACCGGACTCATGATATACAAGGTGAGGAAAATGGAGATCCCCACTATCACCATATTAGGCGGGGCCTGCTGGACACCCATGGCGTTCCTGGTAAAAGACAGGATAATAATCGTCCTGGTAAAGGACGTCATCATGACCACAATGGAAGGCAGCAGGGCTGCCAGCGTGAGCATGAACATCAAATCCAGCACGGGAACATTCCCGCCGTTCAGCTGCGTCAGAAGGTCGTTCATCGGTCTCCTCCCTTCTTTTTCGAATGGCCGGTCAGGTATTTTTTCATAACCTCCTGAAAAGGAAACTGCGCCGGTTCCTCCTGCCCAGGCGGCAGGGGCTCCGTCTCAAAGTCCCCTTTCACCTCCCCTAAGCACTGTATCCCTGCCTGGCTGACACCGATCAGATAATAAGACTCCCCTGTCTTCAGGAGAAGAATCCTCTGGTTCTGCCCTACCTGCAGCTGTTCAATGATCTGCAGGTTTGCGGAACCGGAGTTCTTCACCCACTGTCTTGCCAGTACACGGCTGCACCAATAGGCGATTACCAGCACAATCAGTACAGTAAGCACTGAGCGGAACAAAGTCAAACCTTCCATCCTACAGGCTTTCCGGGTTGATTTCCCTTGTAACGATCTCTGTGATACGGATACCGAAGTTGTCCTCCACAACCACGATATCACCCTTTGCGATACACTGGCCGTTGACATACAGATCCACCTGCTCGCCGGCCATCTTATCTAAAACCACCAGGGTACCCTGGGTAAACTCCAAAATATCCCGAACCAGTCGCTTGGTGCGTCCGATCTCCACGGAGATCTCAAGAGGCACCTTCATCAGCATCTCCTGATTGGTCTTGTCCTCCTCCCCGTTTCCTGACTCATCGTAAATAGAAGGCGAGGACATGGGGCGGATAATAGTATTTCCGGCAGGAGCCTGGGATTGAGGCTGGCTCTGGGCAGGCGCGCTGTGAGATGCGGTAACCGCTTTCATCATCTCCATCATCTGGAGCTGCGTCTGCTGCATCTGGGTGAACATCTGCATCATCATGGGATCCGTTCCCATGGGCGGGTAGGGATAGTAAGGCTGGCCTGCCCCCATCTGAGGAGCCGCTGCCTGGGGCGCTGCTGCCTGAGGAGTCGGAGCCGGCTGAGGCGCGCCGGAATTCCCGGCAAGCATGGCATTGATCTCCTCCTGAGACATGGTCCCGCCGCTGCCCGATGATGCCGGAGCTGTAGGAGCCGCGCTTGATGAGGCTCCCGCAAGCATAGCGTTGATCTCCTCCTGGGACATGGTTCCGCCGCTGCCCGATGATGCCGGAGAAGGCTGCGCGCCGCCGGAAGAGGCTCCCGCCAGCATGGCGTTGATCTCCTCCTGGGACATGGTTCCGCCGCCGCTTGACGCAGGGGCAGGCTCTGCCGCGCCGGAAGTTCCCGCCAGCATGGCATTGATCTCCTCCTGGGACATGGTCCCGCCGCTTGACGCGGGGGCCGGCTGCGGTTCGGGAGCCGGCTGGGGCTGAGCCGCGGCTTCCGCCTGGGCAAAGCTGTCCGCAAAAGGCTCCAGAAGGCGCTTGGTCAAGCTGGTGGACATGATGTTCATAAATTCACTGTTCAGCTTTCCCTCTATCTCCAGCCGGAAACGGACTACCACCATGCCATCCTTTTCCGGAAAATATTTCATTTTAAAATCTTCAGGGTCTCCCACGTCAAAAGACTTGGGAGTGGATATATTGACAACCGTGCCTAAGAACTCGGACAGTGCCGTGGCAGAGGCGCCCATCATCTGGTTCATGACCTCGCAGATGGCGCTGATATGCAGTTCATCCAGTTCCTCCATCATCGGAGGGTCCTCACCCAGCATGGTGCCCACAATGATGCCCACGTCCTCGCGGCGGAACATCATGATATTCTTGCCATCCAGTCCCTCGACATAGTCAATCTCAACGCCGATAGCCGGTTCCAGACGCCTGAATTCAAACTCTTCGCGAGTCAGAACAGAAACCACCGGCGTGGTAATGTTCACAGTCGTACCCAGCATTGTAGAAACCGCCGTTGCTGACGCGCCGAGACTGATATTCATAATTTCGCCTATGGCATCTAGTTCCATTTCATTAAAGATGCTAGCGCCCATTTTTTTCAATCTCCTTTATCCTTATTTATTCGGGCCGCTCTGAAGATTATTTGCCGATCTCCAGAGCCTTCTGCGCCATCAGCTTCATCGCGTTCAAAGCTGTAACGTTTGCCTCATAGGACCTGGTAGCTGACATGCTGTCAACCGTCTCTTTTAACAGATCCACGTTGGGCATCGTCACAAAACCGTTTTCATCTGCATCCGGGTGGTTTGGATTGTACACCTGCTTCATCTCACGGTCATCCTCGACGATACCTGCTACACGGACTCCCGCATGTCTGCTGCTGAACCCGTTCCCTTTCATAGCACTGCGCATGGCCTCCTTAAAGGAACCTGCGCCATAGCTTTCAAAGACAATATTCTTCCGGCGGTACGCGCCTCCGCCTGCCGTCCTGGTAGAGTCTATGTTCGCTATATTCTCCGCAGCAACGTCCATTCTCATACGCTGGGCGCTCATACCGGAGGCGCTGATATCAAATGAACTCAAAAAAGCCATCTTTTTCCCTCCTGACAGGCACTAATTTCCTAAGATCGTATTTACCGTCTGCACGATACGGTCTGCGTTAAATGGCTTTACGATAAAATCCTTGGCCCCGGACTTGATGGCATCCACAACCATTCCCTCCTGGCCCATAGCCGTACACATAACGATCTTCGCGTCCGGGTGAACCTCCCTGATCTTCTTCAGCGCCTGAAGTCCATCCATATTGGGCATGGTGATATCCATGATCACCATATCCGGCTTCTCCTCATCATATTTTTTAACAGCCTCCGCGCCATCCTGTGCCTCCACAAAGTTGTCGTACCCGCTTTTGGATAAAGCATTCTTAACCATCATTCTCATAAAAGCGGCATCATCTACCAACATAATTTTAGCCATTTCTTTTCCCTCTCTTTTCTAAAAACATTTTTAATTTTCGTGTTGACGCGGCTTCCTGCCGTCATATATTTTCAGCCCCTGATTCAGGCAGACTGTCTCGGGTTTCTTCCCCCTGCTCTCCTGTCTCTTCCTCGTAGAGACGCCTGTTTATGCGGATAGCAACATTCTTTTTGTATACCCCCATCTTGCCGGTAAACCACGGCTGCTTTCCGATATACAGCTTCACGTCTTTATCCTTGCTCTTGTTCATGTCAATGACATCGCCTACCTTTAAGTGGTAGATATCATTAAGGTCAAGGAAGATCGTTCCCAGCTGCCCGGTAACCGGAAGCTGTGACTGACGGATATTATCCAGGATGGTATCCCGGTTATCCTCATAGGAGTAGCCTCTCGCAAGGTGTTTGCGGCTGTCGATTACCTGGAAAATATTCTCCAGCAGATTGCCCGGAAGGCAGATCCGGATTCGCTCTACCGCAAGGCCTGTCACATCCACGTTGAGATGGATGATGGCCACTGTCTCGTCAAGGCCCACATCCTGTATCATGCTGGGATTATCTTCAATCCTGCGGGACTTGAAATTTATACTGATATAATTAGAAAATCCATCCTTTAATGCCTGAATCAGGTACTGGAGAATCCTTTTATAGAGCGCCGTCTCCACATCCGAGTACCGGTAGCCGGGCTTGACCTTGGCCACCTCATCTCCGCCTCCCAGCATGTGGTCGATCAGGGTAATGATCAGACCGGGAGACACGAACATCATAAGAGGCGCTAAATTCTTATTGTAATCCTGTATCGCGGCATCAACCAAAGTAACCGTATCATTTTCATTAAGAGAGTTTACATATTCGTAGTACCGCCGCTCCTGGACTTCCATCACAGTGATATCGGTCATAACACGGAATATGCCGTTGACCTGCGAGGTAATGATCCGCGCGTAATTCTCAAAAATGCTTGTGAGAATCTTGATCTTGTCTTTTGTAAACTTTCTGGGACTGTAAAAGTCGTACTTGCTGTATTTGACCTGTTCGGTCTCTGGCTTCTTTTTCTCGTCCTTGACAACAGTGGCCGCCGGCTCCTGGGCCGAAGTGGACGACATGGACTTCAACAGCGCGTCGATCTGACTTTGGGATAATACATCTGCCATTTTTTAAGCCACCTCTCCTCTTTTTTAGTTTGCCGGAACCTGCTCTGCCGCCTCCGGTGAAAGGGCGCTCTCGGGAACCATGCTGGCCGACCCCTCCATGTTGCCCTCCTCCACAGGCGCGAAGCCCACGCCTCCGTCCGCGGAGATACCGTCAGTGACCGTAACATTGCCTTCATCTAAACTGTTATAGTACTCATCATAATAATCGTTCATGGACTTGATATCTGCTCCCGCGTCCACAATCAAAAATTCCACACGGCGGTTCTTGGCTCTTCCTTCGCTGGTCTCATTGGACGCTACGGACCGGTACTGGCCATAGCTGATGCCGATGAGCTTGCTGGGATCAATGATGTCCTTGTTCTGGATATAGGCCGCCACCTCGGCGGAACGCAGGGCCGAGAGCATGCGGTCTGTCCGGACATTGTTCTCCCTGTCCGGCCGTGCCTGGGCCGTATGTCCCAAGATCTCGATCTGGGAAATATTATCCGCCTGGGGAGCGATGATATCGCAGAAAATATCCAGAATAGCCATGGCCTGATCCGTGAGCACGGAGCTGTCTCCGTTGAAAAAGGCCTGGTTTTCAAAAGCCACAAACGTATAGCCCTCTCCCCTGGACACGGAGACTCCGTCCACGCCGCTCTCATTGAGCTTTTTCACCAGAGTAACCCACAGCTCCTCCGGCGTGGCTTCCGGAATCTCCTCATCGGTCTTTAGTAGGCCTGACACATCGTATTCTCCCTCAGCGATATTCTCGTTGATGGCGACCTGTTCGGTATCACCTGCATTGGGGAAAATACTCTTCACAAACATCTCCCACTTCTGCTGGTTTAAGTCGGACATGGAGTACAGCATAACAAAAAAACAGAGAAGCAGGGTCACCATGTCCCCGTATGTATCCATCCAGCTTCCGCACTCTCCGTCGCCTCCGCCGCTTTTTTTTCTTCTGCTCATCAGCCTTCACCGCCTCCCGCTCCCGCAGCTCCGCCTCCTGATTTTTCAGCTTTCAGCAGGAGCTTCTTCTGCTGGGACTTCTTCATGCAGGACAGCAAATGTTCCCTGAGGAACTTGGGGTTCTCTCCTGCCTGGATGGCCATGACGCCCTCCACTATGGTGGCGCAGTAAAGCTCCTCCTCCGCCTGTCGGATTCTCAGTTTTTTCGCAATGGGCTGAAAGAAAATATTGGCAAGTGCGCTTCCGTAGAAGGTTGTGATCAAAGCCACGGACATATCCTGACCCAGATTGCTGGCGCCGCCGCCGTCCCCCAGATTCATGCCTTTCAGCATGTTGATCAGACCTACCAGGGTACCGATCATACCGAAAGCCGGAGCATAGGCAGAACCCTTCTCATAGATGCCGGCAGCCTCGTCGTGCCTGGCCGCCATGTCATCCAGCTCTTTTTCAAGGAGCTCCCGGACTTTGTCCGGATCGTTGGCGTCAACGATTTTGAGAATACTCTGTTTAAAGAAAGGATCCTTAATCTCCTCAGCCTTCTCTTCCAGGGCCAGAAGGCCGCTCTGCCTGGCAAGCATTGCCAGATCCACCATCTGATCCACTAATTTGGGGATATTGTACTTTCCGCCGCGGAACAATATCATAAAATGCTTCGGTACTTCCTTTAATATACGGAACGGGTAGCTGGCGATCAGGGCAGCGACGGCGCCGCCCATAACAATAGCCAAACTCTGCAGATCCCCGAAGTTGCCCAGCTTGTCAAAGGTGATTCCCCAAACAATCAAAACAATGGCCAGGACCCAGCCAATAAGTGTTGATATATCCATTGCTCTTTTTCCTCCTACTTATAGATTGCTAATCCCGCCAATTTTAGTGGCCACCCGGGATGATACAGCCATTGATAAGCGCTCTGATCTGTTCCAGCACCGAATCCGCGGAATCCTTTACGAGGAAATAGTCGCCATTCATCATCTTGATCTTTGTCTCGGGTATTGCCTCCATCATTTCAATCTGAAATATGTTTAGATATAACACTTCCCCATTAAGTCTTATAACCTTTACCATCTTTCTTCCACCCTCTTCTGACTGGCTTGCTCCGCTTTGGCGGAAGGGGCCGCTTTTATCGCGGCTCCTTTCCCCACTTATCCTCTCCCTGCGAGCTTCTCGGGCTCTGTCCATGATCTTCTGGTCATCGCTTCTACGCCGTCTCATATATTAATTACCTGTCAATTACCTCTTCATATTAACCAGTTCCTGGAGCATCTCGTCGCCAACCGTGATCATCTTGGAGTTGGCCTGGAAACCCCTCTGGGTGGTGATCATGTCAGAGAACTCCTTGGCAAGGTCTACGTTGGAAGCCTCTATGTAGCCGGTCATCAGGCTGGCAGATCCGCCTTCTCCCGGCTTGCCCGCTGCCACCTGGCCGGCGTTGTCGCTGAGGGTGGTCTTGTAATAATTGCCTCCTACCTTTGCGAGACCGTTGGGGTTCTGGAAGGTGGCGATGGCTACCTGGCCGATCTCAACAGTTTTGGTCTCTGTAGCAGTGGCAGCAGAAGCTGTACCATTACCCGGCGTCACTTTTATGGTTGCCATGATTTTGCCCAGAGAATTGATCTCAATACTGGTTGACAAAGATACATTCGCACCGCCATAAGAAAAAGCTGTATTGTCGGCATTCATAATATCCGGAAGCTGCAGAGCTTTTAAGTTCGTATCATAGCCATTAGACCCATTATTTCGAAAACCATATATAAAGTTTCCGTTAGTATCCACAATATATCCGTTATTATCTACAGTAAACTGTCCTACTCTTGTGTAATTAAAATCAGTGCCCTTGACAGCATTTGAAGTACTTGGGTTAATATTGTGATTATTTGCAGTACCAGTAATAAAGAACCCATCCCCATCAATCGTCGCGTTAAACCCACCAACATAAGAAGGCGTACTGGAAGTCATATCCATACCAATGCTTCCCATCAAGGTACCGTAACCATACTGAGCCGCGTTGGTACCGCCTGCTCCGCCGGAACCGCCGGTGGATGCGCTGGAGGTCTGATACATAGCTTCCTTGAAGGTGTAGGTCTGGGCCTTGAAACCGAAGGTGTTGACGTTGGCGATGTTGTGGCCCACCACATCCATCTTATTCTGGTGGGCTCTTAAACCCGCTACTGCTGAATCCATTGATCTTAACATAATTAATTTTCCTTTCCCCGTCCCTCTTCCTGTCTGTCTGGCAGGAAGAATACCATCCTCAAACGAGGGCCTGTTACATCAGGACGGCACTGTCAATATTAGTAAATACCCGCTCCCTCATGTCGCTCTGGGACATGGTGGTAACCACGGTGTTGTTGGGCACGTTGACGATAAACACTCCCTGAGGGCCGATGACGGCCACATCTCTGGCGCCTTTCTTCCTGGCACCCTCCACGGCGTGCTCCAGATCGCTCATCAGCTGGTTGTCAACCGATATGCCCCTCTCATTCATACGCTTTGCAGCGTGTTTTGAAAAGCTTAAGCCTGCCTTCGCCTTTTCCTGGAGAAGGGTTTTAAAACCTGCCTGCTTATTGTCATTTTCAGAAACCTGGCTGCTCTGGCCAATGGTTCCTGCCGGCCTGTTCGCGGCAAAGCCTATTCTGTTAATGTCCATACTGCCCCCTCTTTCCAAAACTCAGCGGCGGCGGCTTTATTTAGATGAGAACCGGATCTCCTGTGCCTGGCCCATTGTCATCTTCGGGGCCATCCACCGGCTTGTTCTCGTCGTCGTCTTTGGGAGGATCCACCGGCTTATCTCCTTCATCCTCTGAGCCGTCTGTCTCCACATCCTTGACATAAGGGTTGGGAACCCGTCCCATTCCTACCAAATGGGTCAGGGAATAGATCTTGTCATCCCCCTCAAGCTTGATAGTTGGATCACCGCTGGTAAAATTTACATATTCCACCTTAGCATATTTTACATCCACCGGCGTCTCCTGTCCATAGGAATTTTTTTCCGTGATGGCCATGGTCACTTCCTGGCCTACCAAACTGGCCGCGTAAGTCTGGGTGGTGACTGCCGTGGAGGTCTTAAGGGCCTCTGTCATGGAACTCATGGACTGCACCATGGCCATCTGGGTCATCTGGGCCATGAGCTCGCTGTTGTCCGTGGGATTCATCATATCCTGGTTCTGGAGCTGGGCTGCCATCAGCTGAAAATACCCGGTCATGGTCAGAGTGTTCTTGTCATTGGTCTCCGGTGTATAAGCGCCTGTCACATAGGGATTGCTGGTGCCGCTTACTGTTATGTCTGCCATAATTTTCTGATTCTCTCTTTCTCCTAGATAAGTCCCAGCCTGAGCTGCTGCGCGAAGGACTCTGTCTGCTGCTGGTCCTGACGGTCCTTTTTGGATCCTTCTTCCTGCTGCTGTCTGCCCTGGTTGTTCTGGCTCTGGTCAGGCTCCTGCTCCTTTTGCTCAGGAGCGTGTGTGTAGATGATGGTCTCCTCCCCTGTCTTCTCCTCCAGGATCGCCGCGATCTCCGACGCTTTCTGATTCAGGAGCTCCAGCGTTCTGGGGTTGGAAGCCAGGATGGACACTGCCGCCCTGCCTGCCTCGTAAGCCAGCTTGATGGTAAGCTTGCCCAGAGAAGCCGGTTCCAGCTCAATAACCATCTCCCGCCCGCTGCCGGGAAGCCTGGCTGCCAAAGTCTTTCCCAGATCCTGGGGAAGCTGGCTGTAAGAGGTCTTTATGCGCACCGGCTCTGTCTTAAACACTTCATACATCTCACCCGGCTGTTCCTGGAGACTGTCGGTTCTGTATGTCAGATGAACCTTCCCTTCCTGTCCTGCCTTTGTGTCTTCTCTCCGGGATATAGCCGCGGTTCCGGAAATATTGGGCCTCGCCGCTTCCGGCTTCCGGTCTGTGTCGGAGATGCCCCGAAGAATCCGCAGTCCGTTTTCATCTCTCTCCACCCTGCCGTTGTCCTGGCTGTCATCTTTCAGGACAGGTCCGGCGGCAAGTTCTTTGCCCTGGTTCCCGGCGGAATCCTCCGGCATTCCGGTTCCCTTTAGGGATTCCGACTCCTGGGGACTTTCCGGAAGTTTTGAGGCTTCTCCTTCTGCTTTTGAAGGATCTGACAGCACTGGAGGTTCTCCTGTTTTTATCCCGCTCTCCGGCGCTTTTTCCTCTCCTTCGGAAGCAGAATTCTGATCAGCCGGGCTTTCGGTTCCTGCCGGCCTCTTGGCCGCCTCCGGCTCATCGGTGGTCAGGCGTGTCCGCAGTGTCAGCGGCTCCCTCGCCGCCTCAGGACCTTCCGATGTTTTCGCCGCCACATGAGCGACAGGGTCCTGTGATTCTTCGGCTGACAGTTCGCCTTCTTCGGAGCCCTGAACTTTTGGCAGGATCTTCACGATCCCCAAGTCCTTCTCCCCTGTTGGCAGTTGGATCTCTTGGAATTCCGGTTCCTCTGTCAGCAGCCCCTCTTCCCGGGACTCCTGGACCTTGGGCAGAATCTCCACTACCCCAGAGTCCCACACTTCTGTCAGAGATCCGCTCTCTTCCTCTGATACCCCCTGCAGCTCTTCCGGCAGCAACCCTGTGATCTGGGCCGCGGCCTGCTGGATTCCCGCCTGCGCAAGTATATCCTCCACTTTCGGATCTTTCGGCTTCCCATCCGCTGTCTGGGATTCTCTGGCATCGGCCTTTGCGGCCTTTCCCGAATCGGCGGGGGCAGCTTTTGCCTGAGATTCTCCGGTCTCTGCCGCCTGGCCTTTTTCCTGAAGGAGCTTCGCGAAATCTCCGCTCTTCTCCGCCCGGCTCACCGGTTTCTGGCCTTCCGACACCACGGCGGCTTTTGTCCGGATCACACTTGGCATCTTTACTGTTTCCATAGCTTTTCTTTCCCTCCTTTCCTGAATATCCGACCTGCGGATATCCTATATGATCTATAATCAACAGGCTTTTTTTATTCCTGTGATTATCCAGTTAAACCCCTTCAGCCCCTGTGCTGAGGTCTGACCCGAAGGGTGTTGCCGATAATAAATTCCTCAATAAATGTCTCGTCTGCCTTAGCCGCTGTCTTCTGGTATTCCTTCAGCTTCTTGTCCTTTAGCTTCTCAAACTTGGAGGTATCTACCTTGGCCGTGATTACCTGTTTCTTTTTCTCCTCCTCCTGCCTGCGCAGGACTTTCAGCCTTTCTTTCTCCTGGTCAATGATCTGCTCCATGCGCCCGATGCACATGTCAAAAAGCCGGTAGTTCTCAATGGTAGCCCCTTCTTCCTTGGTCCTGTCGAATTCCTCTTCATATCCTGTCAGTTCCCGGTGAAGCCCCCTGATCTCCTCCTGCTTCCTGTTTACACTCTGAAGAATCACCGCATGTTCGGTTTTTAAATTGTCCAGCACCTGGGTCTTATAGTCAAGCACTGTCTCGAGTCTGTATTGAAACTTTTTCACTTTATTCCCTCCGGAATCAGCCGGTTATTTTTTTTATCTGTTCCACGGTGTCCTCATAGCTGAAACTCTCGTTGATCCCCTGCTGCAGGAATCCGTTGATGTCGTCGATCTTGCCCACTGCCTCGTCCAGCGCCTGGTTGTTGCCTTTTTTGTACGCGCCGATGGCGATGAGATCCGCGTTCTTCTGGTACAGTCCCAGAAGATTGCGCATCCTGGAGGCTGTCTTCTGATGTTCCGGCGGCACGATCTCCACCATAAGGCGGGAGATGCTGGCGCCGATGTCGATGGCGGGAAAATGGTTTTCATTGGCCAGCTGCCTGCTGAGGACAATATGGCCATCCAGAATGCCGCGCACGGTATCGGAGATGGGCTCGTTGGTATCGTCGCCCTCAACCAGCACGGTGTAAACCCCTGTGATCGAACCCTTTCCGAAATTGCCGCTGCGCTCCAGAAGCTTGGGGAACTCCGCGTAGATGGAAGGAGTGTAGCCTCTGGCTATAGGGGGCTCCCCGATGGCCAGGCCGATCTCTCTCTGAGCCATGGCGTACCTGGTGAGGGAATCCATCATCAGAAGCACGTCAAAGCCCTGATCCTTAAAATACTCGGCAATGGTAGTTGCCACCAGGGGACACTTCATCCGGAGCATGGCAGGCTGGTCGGAGGTGGCTACCACAAGAACCGATCTTCTCATCCCCTCGGCCCCCAGATCCTTCTCGATAAACTCCAGGACCTCGCGGCCACGCTCTCCCACCAGGGCGATGACGTTGATATCCGTCTTTACATTTTTCGCGATCATGCCCATGAGGGTACTTTTTCCCACCCCGGATCCCGCGAAAATCCCGATTCTCTGCCCCTTGCCGATGGTGTTAAGGCCGTCTATGGCTTTGACGCCGAATTCCAGCCTTTCCCTGATAGGCGGGCGGTTCAAGGGGTTGATGTAAGGGCTCTGCACCGTGTAGTGCTTTGACGCGGGAAAAGGATTCCCCCCGTCTATAGGCTCTCCCAGAGCGTTGATGATCCTGCCCCTTAAGAAATCCCCCACCGGAATCTTCAGCCTGTGGCGGGTATTACGCACAAAGCTCCCCGAGGCAATCCCGCTGGTGGCCTCATAGGTCATAAGCTGGATCTTTCCGTCCTTGAAGCCCACCACCTCGGCCGGCATCTGGCGGTTCTGTTCCTCGTTATAGATCATGACGATATCGCCTATGCTGGAGCGGCCGCCGGAAGCCTCCATGGACATTCCGACCACATTTTCAATCTTTCCGATATGGCTCACTGTCTCGGTTTTTGAGATCAGCTGAGGTATCTTTTCAAACATAGGAGACTCCTCTTTTACAGCCTTATGGTTTCTAGCATATCCCTGATATTGCCCATCTGAGTGTTGACGCTGACATCCACGATCTCCTCAGGCATCTCAACGATACAGCTGCCTCTGTCCTCTTTGTCCATGACGATGAACTTGATGTTGTCCGACAGCCTGGACAGCTCCTCCACCACCCCGGCATCCGCCTCCATCATCATGTCGTAGTCATACTTATCTATATAAATCTTCACCCACGCCGTCTTCTTCAGCTTCTCCGTGGCCGCGATGATCATGTGCTTGATGACCTCGCCGCTGGACTTTAAGCTGATGTGGATAACCTTTTCGCCTACCGCTATGGCGCAGTCCTTCAATTCATCCAGGTAGGTGTGGAGGCACCGCTCTTTGGCTTTGTCAACGGACTGAAGGGCCTGTTTCATATCTGTCTGGAAATCAGCCAGCTGGCTTTGAACTTCCTGACGAAATTCCGCCAGTCCCTGCTCCCTGCCTTCCGCGAAACCGGCCTCATAGCCCTCCCGCCGGCCTTCCTGGCAGGCCAGCGCTTTCTCTTCTTCCGCCTGGGCCCTGCTGTCCTCAAGAATACGGGCCGCTTCCTGCCTGGCTTCATCTAAAAGCCTGGCGCCCTCCTCTTTCCACTCCTCCAGAAGTTTCTCTCCCTGTCTCTGAAGAGCCTCCTCACGGGCAGCAACCACATCTTCAAAAAGCGGTTCCTCCTCTTTCGGGGTTTGCTCCGAAGGAGACTTTTTTTTGTCAGGCTGCTTTCCCGTATTTTTCTTCTTTCCCTCCAGTGTGTACTGGGGAAAAACCGGTTTTCTCAATTCTACATTCTGATTCATCAGCTGTTCCAGGGAGGGCAGATAATTCTCGATCCGAGGTCCTCCCTGAGAGCCGGAAGCTTTGATGATCTGTCTAGACGAGGATGTTATCATCGTCTCCTCCCTTCTTGATGATCACTTCACCCTGCTCTTCCAGCCTTCTGATAATATTGACAATGCGCTGCTGAGCCTCCTCCGCGTCTTTCAGACGGACATTGGTAGTGATCTCCAAGTCTCCGCGGACCGATTCGGCCATACGCTTGGACATGTTTCGGAAGAACATATCCCGCATCTCCTCCGAGGCGCTCTTTAAGGCGTACACCACATCCTTTGTATCGCACTCCCTGACAAAGCGCTGCACGGACCTGTCGTCCATATCCAGGATGTTCTCGAACACGAACATCTTCTCCCGGATGCTCTGGGACAACTCCGGATTTCTCTTGTCCAATTCCTCGAAAATCTTCCGCTCGCTGCTGCGGTCGATGTGGTTCATCATATCCGCCACATAGTCGATACCGCCCAGATTCATATTGTCCTCGCTGGTGATGATGGTGGCAAACTTCCGCTTCATCTCCTCTTCAACAATGGCAATGGCCTCCGGGGACACACGGTCCATCCGGGCCATGCTCTCCACTGTCTGGATCCTCTTCTCGTCAGGAAGCTGTTCCAGAACCTGGGCCGCCTGCTGGGCATCCATGTAGGCCATGATCAGGGCAATCACCTGGGGCCGCTCATTCTGCAGCAGGGAAAGGAGAGCCTTGGGATCCCCCTTCATAAAGAAGTTAAAGGGCTTGGACTGGAGGGTCTTGGAGACTTTCTCCAGCAGGTTCCTGGCCGTGGACTCGCCGAAGGCTTTCTCCAGCACGTTCCTGGCGTAATCAAGGCCTCCGTCGGTCATCATCTTGTGGGTCAGGCACAATTTATAAAATTCATCCAGGGTGGTCTCCACCTGGGAGTTGGAAGTCTTTCCAAGCTTCGCCACCTCGTAGGTAAGCTCCTCTATGTCCTCCTCATTGAGATATTTATAGATCTGGGATGCCCTGTCGGCTCCGAGAGACACCACAACCAGGGCCGCTTTGCTCTTCGGGTCGGTTATGGCCTCGCCCTCAGGCTTGGACGCGCTACTTTCTTCGATTGCCGTCTTTGCTTCTGCCACCGTCTCCGTCCTCCTCTCCTCTTAACCAGCTCTGTACCAGCTTGGCTGCGATCTGCGGGTTCTGATCCACAAATTCCGCGATGTTCTGTTTCAGGCGCAGGCTCCTCTGCATGCGCAGATTGAGGATCTCCTCGTTCTTGGCAAACTCGTCTTCCTCCTCTTCCGCTCCGGGCAGGGCTCCCACTCCGGCGCCTCCCTCCGCAAGGGCCAGGCCTTCCTCGCCTCTTGCCAGGTCAGACAGCGCGTCTCCGTCGATAAAGTCGTCCCCTGCCATGACCACTTCCTGAGCTTTCCTCTTCTTTCTCCTGAGAAGCAGAAGAAGAGTTGTGAGAAGCAGAAGGAGAAGTCCGGCTCCCAGAGCGATCCACACCAGAAGAGGGATCTGCGGATTCTCATCCCCGTTCCCGTCTCCGCTTGTCTGAGTATCTCCTCCGGGAACCACCGGCATATCCACTGTGGGGCCGGAATCCCGGATCAGGGTGATCTTATCTCCCGCCGTCTCCGTGGGGATACCGGCGGAGTTGGCCACAAGGCGGATCAGCTCCTCCTGTGTGGGGGAATCCAGGCGGTCCGTGATGATCACCACGCCGATGGAGGTGTCCTCCAACACTCCCGGATCAATCTGCCGCTGTTCCTTTAATGTATTATACAGCCACTCCCTGGAAGCTGTGTCACTGTTATATGTATCGCCGCCCTGTCCGGTTCCGTTCTCGTTAGTATATCTGGGGACATCCGCGTTGGCGTCCGCGCCCACCACGCCGCCGGCGCCCAGGCCGCCTGAGCTGCTCCCCTCATTAGTCAGGTTCTCTGACCTGAGAAGGCCTTCTTTGTCCTGATCATTGATCTTCTCCGGAACCGTGTACTGAGTGGTCTCCTGCACAAGCCTTTCCATGTTCAGAGTGCCCTTTACGGATACGGCCACATTGCCGGTCCCGTAAAGCTGTTCCAGCACCCGCCTTACATTGGCGGCAATGTTGCTCTCCACCAGGCTGGTGAGGCTGGTGATGTCCGCAAGGCCGCTGGCGGAGCCGTCCCCGCTGCCTCCCACCTCTGTCATGGTGGCAGCGTCAAACACCGCCACATTGGTAAACGTCATGCCCTTTACGGCTCGGGAAATCAAGGTCTTCACCGCCTGGGCCTTATCCGCCGTCAGGACGCTTCCGTTCTTCATGGTCACCACAACGGACGCCGAAGCCCCGGCTGCCGACCGGTCTTCCCAGGCATACAAGGCTTCTGTCCCCTCGTTGATGGTCACCTTGGCATCCTGAACGCCGTCAAAGACCCGGATGGTAGCTCCCAAGCGGTCCTGCAGCTCGTACTTCGTGATCAGTTTTTTGTCAGATTCCGTGGTCATCAAGCCTGTGTTATTCAAATACATGTCATAGGCAAAACCGCTCTTTGGGTAGCCCTTGCTCAGAAGGCTCACCCTTGTCTGCTCTACCTGTGTCTCCGGAACCCGTATGGCGCCGTCGTTGGCGCTGTAGCGGTATTCGATCCCTTCATCCTGAAGAAGGCCCACCACTTCCTGGGCCTCATCCTGGCTCAAGCCGGTAAACAATGTAGAATAATCCGACTGATTGCCAAAAAGGTTCAACGCAATTATCGCAATTAAAGCAATTGTAGCAGTTCCTCCTGCAATTGCTTTAATGATTTTCCTGGTCTTCTCCGGCATGTTCTGCCAGCTCTCTTTCAAATTCTGCACGTCCTTATCCAACCTTTGTCATAATATTCATACGCCCGGCGTGTTCTCTGCAAGGCATCCGCCTTTATAGGGTACATTATACAAGACGCCAGCTTGTATACGGCCCGCTGATCAAAATCAGGCATTCATCTTTATCAGCTCATTATACGCTTCCAAAGTCTTATTGCGCAAAGTGATCAGCACATCCACGCTCAGGGCGGCTTTTGCCTCCGCGATGGGCAGCGTGTGGGCATCATCCAGCTGGCCGGTGGACAGCAGATACTGCTTGTGCTCCACATCCGCCTGTGTCTCCTTCACCTGGTCCACGGCAGTCTTAAATATATTCTTGAACAATGACGCGTCTGTATTGGCCGCGGCCACATTCTGGGCTTCGTTTAATTCGCTTCCGCCTATGTTCCACAGCTGCATAGGAGTGATAAATCCCGCACCTTCCATAACTCTGCCTCCGTCTTCTTATTTTTTCCTGCTGTCCTCAAATCTCCCTGCCCGAATCAGGCTTAAAATGTCTTGGCAGCGCTTCTCAAGCGCGTTATATCGTTGTTGAGAGAGCTGAGCATGTACTGATACTCGTAAGCGGTGCGCACGATCTCCACCTGCTCCTGATCTACATCCACATTGTTGCCGTCAAGTCTGCTGGACTCGTTCCATGTGGTGTTGAGCCGGGAACGGGTATTGCCGATGGCCTCGTACACAGCCCTCCTGGGGCTTCTTTTTGCTTTGTTGGCATCCGCCACTCTTTTCCTCAGTTCGTCCTCAAATGTTATGTACTGGGACTTAAAACCCGGCGTATCATCGTTGGCAATGTTGTTCAGAGACACCGTCTGGCGCTGCCAAAGATAATCGAGAACCTTCTCTGTGAGGGCTATTCCGTTGCCATATATCTGAGACATAAAACTTCTCTCCTCTCTCAACTCTATTGTCTCTTATATACCATATATTTTCAATAGTAATTTTCTGGCATTTGATTAACCGATATTTCCTATCATATCATTACTTCAACTTAAAATCAAGACGGAATATATTTTTTGATCATTTTTTATAGGCAGAAAAACAAATGCAGAACATTTTTAGGATGCCATCCGGCGAACCGGCAGATGACCCCCAGCGGCGCGTGCCGATACACTTATTTTACGCCGCCAACAATCGAGTAGGGGAGGTCTTTCCCCCTACTCGCCGCGCGGCCCGTGCGCCGCTTTAGCGGCAAACTTCCACTGCACGGGCCTGCGCATAAAAAAGAGCCCGGAATCACCGGACTCTCATGTTTCCAATATTCGCCGGACTATGCGAGGATGTTCAGCATAGATACGGCATAATAATTGCTGAGATTGAACGCGCCGCTTCTGGCAAAGCTGGCAAACTGCTTAAAGGAATCATTGACATTGGCTGCGTTGGCCGTGTTGACGGTAGAACCGCCGTAAGTCTCGGAAGCCGGGGAGCTGCTGACCTTGGGCTTGCTGCTGTCGCCGTCAGATACGCCGTCCGTGGCGCCGCTTCCAAGAACCTTGTCAACAGAAGAATCCAGGATCGCGCTGGCCTTGGCGCCAAGACGGTCGGCAATGCCGTACTGTCCGCCGAAGGAATCCTTCACATAGTTGGAATCGCTCTGGAAGGTCTTCATGAACTCGTCCTTGTCCACCTTTACATTGCCGCTGGTATCGTAGCTCATGCCGAAGTACTTCAGCCCCTGCTCCGTGGGCATCCCTCTCTTTAAGGAATCCAGCTGGCTGCTGAGGCCCTCGCCGTACTGGGTATTATTCTTCAGATAATCCACTGCGCTGTTGTACTTGTCCGCCAGATCCTTCACTGCGGAATAAACTTCCTCGGCCGCCTTTGTCAAGTCGTCCTCTGTAGCTTCTCCCTTGTCTGCCTTGGCCTTCACCGCGTCATACTTATCAAACACATTGTTCTTATTGTTCAGCTGAAGCTTGGAAGCAGATGTCTCCAAATCTTCCAGCCTTGTCTGGTAACCCATAAGAAAACCTGACACATTGCTGGCCGTGGTGTTGGTCTTGGAGGAAGTACCGGTCTTATCGGTGCTGGAAATGCCCAGAGACTCTTTCAGCTTATCCGCTTCCTCGGTGGCCTTCTTTCCCCAGCTGTCGCTGCTGATGCCGCTGGAAGAATTGTTGTAGCCGTAATTATAGGTATAATAACTGCCATACAGATCCGATGTAACTCCGCTTACTGCCATAATTGTTCTCCTTTCCGGTAATAAATACCATATTTACCTTATATATCGGTATCTTCCGAAAAAATATAAGAGGGGCAGCGGCGAAAAAAGCGCGCCGGTACGGCTATCTTCCCCAGTCCTCAAGGACTACCCTGCCTGTCTGTAAAGTGGCGGGCATATTGATAATCCGCTGATTCTCCGACCCGCGGAAAGACAGCATCAGGTTCCTCTTCTCCTGGATAAACCGGCCATCCACCAGCACATCCAGGCAGCCCAGAAACCGATCCGTAACCTGGCAGTGCCGCTTCCCTCCGGGGCGCAGGTCTGTCTCGTAGGTGAAGCCGGTGTAGCACCAGATATCTTTCCCTCCGAAACAGCTTTTCACCTTCCGGGCCAGCTCCAGGAGAGCCGGCTGATTCTCCAGCTCCATAGGCTCTCCTCCAAGAAGGGTCAGCCCCTGAATATAAGAGGGTTCCAATGCCTTTAGGATCTCCGCCTCCGTCTCTTCGGTGTAGGGCTGTCCGTAGGAGAAATCCCAGGTCTCCGGCTGAAAGCAGCCGGGGCAGCGGTTGGTGCATCCGGATACAAAGAGGGTGACCCTGACCCCCGGCCCGTCTGCGATGTCCCACTTCTTGATGGTGCTGTAGTACATAATCCTCCTAAACTTCCTTTCCGGCCATAAAGGTTACAGATGCAGCACCCGGTCCTTGATCTCCTGGGTCCTGCCCTGATTCCAGAACTGGGTTCCTATGTAGCCGCAGGTTCTTCTGGCCACATTCATCTTGTCCTGATCCCGGTTACCGCAGCTGGGGCACTCCCACACCAGCTTGCCGTGCTCGTCCTCGACGATCTGGATCTCCCCGTCATAGCCGCATACCTGGCAGTAGTCGCTCTTTGTGTTCAGCTCCGCGTACATGATGTTGTCGTATATATGGTTTAAGAGAGCCATGACTGCCGGGATGTTGTTCTGCATATCCGGCACCTCCACATAGCTGATGGCACCTCCCGGGGACAGTGCCTGGAATTTGGCCTCAATGGACAGCTTGTCAAAGGCGTTGATCTCCTCCGTCACATGGATGTGGTAGCTGTTGGTAATATAATTTTTGTCCGTTACGCCCTCGATGATTCCGAAGCGCTTCTGAAGGCACTTGGCAAACTTGTAGGTAGTGGACTCAAGGGGCGTCCCGTAAAGGGAAAAGTCGATATTCTCCTTCTCCTTCCACGCCTTGCAGGCATCGTTTAAGTGCTGCATAACCTCCAGGGCAAAGGGCATGGCCTCCGGGTCTGTGTGGGACTTGCCTGTCATGTAATAGACACACTCATAGAGCCCCGCATATCCCAGGGAGATGGTGGAATAACCGCCGTACAGCAGCTTGTCGATGGTCTCCCCTTTCTTCAGCCTGGCCAGGGCGCCGTTCTGCCACAGGATAGGAGCCACGTCGGACAGAGTGCCTTTCAGCCTCTTGTGGCGGCACATCAAAGCCCTGTAGCACAGATCAAGGCGCTCATCCAAGATCTCCCAGAACCGGTCCATATCCCTCCCTGAGGACAGGGCCGCGTCGGGAAGGCTGATGGTCACCACGCCCTGGTTGAACCTGCCGTAGTACTTGGGCTTTCCCGTGTCCGGATCCACGTAGGGGGTCAGAAAACTCCTGCATCCCATGCAGGTGTAGCAGTGTCCCTCTCCGTTCTTGTCAACCTTGTTCTGCATCATGATCTTCTCGGAGATGTAATCCGGCACCATGCGCTTGGCCGTGCACCTGGCGGCCAGCTGGGTCAGATAATAATAAGGCGAATCCGGGTGAATATTGTCCTCCTCCAGAACATAGATCAGCTTGGGGAACGCTGGGGTGATCCACTGACCCTTCTCGTTTTTCACTCCCTGGATCCTCTGGCGGAGAGTCTCCTCGATAATCATGGCCAGATCTCTCTTTAACCGCTGGTCCTGCCCCGCCTCATTGAGATACATGAACACGGTGAGGAAGGGCGCCTGGCCGTTGGTGGTCATCAGGGTGATCACCTGATACTGGATAGTCTGGATCCCCTTCTTCACCTCATCCATGAGGCGCTTCTCCACGATGGACTCCATCTGCTCCCTGGTCCCCTCGCAGCCCAGCTCCTTAAGTTCCTCCCGCACCTCCATAACGATCTTCTGGCGGCTCACATCTACAAACGGGGCAAGGTGAGTCAGGGAAATGCTCTGGCCGCCGTACTGGGAGGAGGCCACCTGGGCGATAATCTGTGTGGCAATGTTGCAGGCCGTGGAAAAGCTGTGAGGCTTCTCGATCAGGGTGTCCGAGATCACGGTCCCGTTCTGCAGCATATCCTCCAGGTTCACCAAATCGCAGTTGTGCATATGCTGGGCAAAATAGTCCGCGTCATGGAAGTGGATAATCCCTTCCTCATGGGCCTGAACCACTTCCTGGGGAAGAAGCAGACGGTTGGTGATGTCCTTGCTCACCGCGCCTGCCATGTAGTCTCTCTGCACGCTGTTCACCACAGGATTCTTGTTGGAGTTCTCCTGGAGCACTTCCTCGTTGCTGCATTCGATCAGGCTTAAGATCTGCTGATCCGTGCTGTTGGACTTACGAACCAGTTGTCTTTTGTAACGGTACGTGATATAATGGTTGGCGACCTTGTACGCCTGGTGGCGCATAATCTCCTCCTCCACCATATCCTGGATCTCCTCCACCCCCGCTGCCCGGTTCAGTTCCTGGCATCTGGCAGTCACCGCCTGGACGATCCTGACGATCTGCTCCGAGGTCAGATGTTCCTCCTCTTTTACAGTGCGGTTGGCTTTCTCCACCGCGTTCTGGATCTTCTGCGCTTCAAAACGAACTTCCATACCGCTTCTTTTTATAATGTTCATTCCCACAACACTCCATATATTGTATTATTGGTAGCACTCAATACACTACATATAGTATTATACCCGATATTTCAAAAAATACAAGAGCGTATTGGAAAAAAATTGCCGCGCCTTTTACCGCCCGGGAAAATACCCCGCGAATTCCGTCTCAAGCATCTTCTCCTCCAAGGCCTGCCGCGCTTCTCTCAAGTCCGCCTTCACCAGCTTCTTATCCTCCACCAGACACTTTCCCGCCACGTACACATCCCGGACATTGGCTGCCTGAGCGCTGTACACCAGGGCCGCGTAAGGGTCATACACCGGGAACATGTTGGCAGAGTCCGTCTCCACCACCACGATGTCCGCCGCCTTGCCTGTCTCCAGGGAGCCTGTGACCATTTCAAGGCCCAGGGCCCTCGCCCCTCCTATGGTAGCCAGGGACACGATGTCCTTTGCCGGAAAGGCGCCCCGGTCCCTCAAGGTATTTTTATGAAAATTGGCGCAGAACCGCATCTGGGTAAACAAATCCAGAGTGTTGCCGCTGGCCGGCCCGTCGGTTCCCAGCCCCACGGCCACCCCAGCCTCCGTCATCTCCTTCACAGGCGCCACCCCCTTGGCTGCCTTGGTGTTGGACCCGATGCAGTGGGCCACCGAAGCGCCTCTCTCGGCCAGAAGCCGGATCTCCCTGGGGCTCACCTGGATGGCGTGGGCCGCCAGGGTATTTTTCCCCAGGACTCCTATGTGATCCAGATACTCCACTGCCCCCAGGCCCAGAGTCTCTCTGAGATGCGCCATCTCATAATCCATCTCCGCCGTATGGAGGGTAAAGGGCAGGTTAAAATCCCTGTCCATGTCATAGCAGAGGCGCAGAAGCTCCTTTGAGCAGGTGGTGGTCCCGTGGGGGGACAGGCACACTGACACCCTGTCGTGGCCTCTGTACCTTTCCATGGCCTCCGCCGCCGCGGCAACAGCCTCCCGGGGAGTTTTGGCATCGCAGGTGGGCTGGTCCATCACCGTCTCCCCCTCTATGCCCCGGATCCCCATCTCATCCATGACTCCGGCCAAATCGCCGGCATAGTAATACATGTCCATCACCGTGGTCACCCCTGCCAGGAGAAGCTCACAGATCCCGTAGCGGCCTGCCAGAACCGCCAGCTCCCGGTCCATGGCCTTTTCCTCCATGGGGAGCAGAAACACCCTGAGGCGGTCTTTGCAGTCGTCTCCAAGCCCTCTGAAGGGGATCATGCTCATGTGGCAGTGAGTGTTGACCATGCCGGGCATGATGATGCCTCCTCCGGCATCCCTCCAATGGATGCCAAGGCTTTTATCTTCCTGAAAGTTCCGGCCGTACTTAGCCTCCAATTCCTCTGCCGGGCCCGCGGCGGCGATGGTTCCATCCTCCACAGCCACATATCCGTTTTGGTACACAGCCATTTCCCGGTTCATGGTCACCAGGATTCCGTTGTAAATAACGGTCTTCATCTTATTTTCCTCCTTGTCCGCCCGCTGCCTCTTTCCAGGAAAACTCTTTCCATTTTCCGCTTTTATACCTGCCCACAAAGCAGGTGACCCTGGCCACCCAGTCCACGATCATAGCGATCCACACACCCACGGCGCCAAGGCCTAAGCCCACGCCGATGACATAGCTTAAGCCGATGCGGAAGACGATCATGGAAGTGATGGACACTGCCATGGGAAATTTCACATCATTGGCCGCCCTCAGCACATTGGGCAGGGTAAAGGAGGCGGGCCACAAAAGGATGGCGATTCCGTCGTGGATCAGCACCAGAGTGGCGGCAAGCTTTAAGGTCTCCTCCGACAGCCCGTACAGCTTCAGGGTGAGGGGAAGGGTGGCAAGAACCCCGAGACAGCAGATTCCGTTGATCACATAGGTCAGCTTCATCAGCTTCTTTACATAGTAATCCGCCTGGTCAAAGTCTCCCGCGCCCACACACTGTCCTACTATGGTAATCATGGCCAGGTTCATGGCCTGCCCCGCCAGAACCCCCATGCCGTCCAGGTTGTTGGCCACCGCGTTGGCAGCGATCTGGACTGTGCCGAACATGGCGATTATGCTCACCACCAGCACCCTGCCCAGCTGGAAAATGCTGCTCTCGATCCCTCCCGGGATGCCGATGTGGAGGATCCGGCGGATCATGGCTCCGTTCCAGGAAAGCCCGCCTGTACCTGTATGGATCTCCAGCTTCCGGTCTCTCAGCCTTACAAACAGGATCACGCAGGCCACCATCCTTGCCACCAAGGAGGCCAGGGCAGCCCCCGCCACTCCCCACTTCATGCCGAAAATCAGGAAAGCATTGCCCGCCACGTTGATCAGGTTCATGATAATGGACACCTGCATGGAGATTCCCGAATTGCCCATGGACCGGAACAGGGCAGCGCAGGAGTTATACACTGCCAAAAACGGGTAGGACAGAGCAGACAGCACCAGATAGATCAGGGCATTTCTCATAACCTCCTCCTCGATCCCCTGGTACAGAGCCCCCAGGATCCCCCGGCGGAACACCACGGACAGAGTCATCACCGCCGTGGCGATGAGCGCCGTGATGAGAACCAGCTGGTCTGCCGACTCACAGGCCTTCTTTTGGTCCCTCTGCCCCAGATACTGGGAGGCCACCACCGCTCCTCCTGTAGAGACAGCCGCAAACACATTGATCAGGAGGTTGTTGATCATATCCACCAGAGATACCCCCGACGTGGCCGCCTCCCCGGCGCTTGAAACCATCATGGTATCTGCCATGCCCACGGTAACCGCCAGAATCTGCTCAATAATCAGAGGGATAATGAGGCGCTTTAAATCCCTGTTGGTAAACAAAAATCTCTTTTTCTGTTCCATAGCTCTTGCTCCCTTTTATGGTTCTCCCGTTTATCGTTCTCCCGGCCCGTACACACCGGGCCTGCCTATAAGAGACTACTGCTTTCCGGCGGCGGTGTCAATGTTTTTTTCTGTTTTTCAGATTCCCAAAGGAAAAAGCCCCTGCTTCTCCCGCAGGGGCTCTCTGTCCTTTTTAGCCCAGAAGATTGGGCAGCCACAGACTGATGGCAGGAACAAAAGTGATCAAAAGCAGGGTCACTATCATGCACAGATAGAAAGGCAGAGTAGCCTTGACCACTTTCTCCATCGGAAGCTTCGCCACCGCAGACCCGATAAACAATACCGCACCAACAGGAGGGGTGAGAAGACCGATACCGCAGTTAAGCACTACAATAATGCCAAACTGAATCGGGTCGATTCCGATCGACGTAGCGATTGGCAGCAGAATCGGGGTGGCGATCAATATGATGGGGGCCATATCCATGATACAGCCCAGCACCAGCAGAATCAGGTTCAAAAGCATGGCCAGAAGGATGGGGTTGTTGGTTACTCCCGTAATGGCGTTGGCCGCCAGATCCGGCACATGGAGTCTTGTAAGGCAATATCCGAAAATACTTGATGTAGCAATAAGGATCAGCACGATGGACAACGTGTCGATGCAGTCTCCCAGGACCTTCCATACACCCTTCCAGTCCAGTCCCTTGTATATGTAGACACTGACGATCAGGCTGTAGATAACCGCGACAGCCGCCGACTCCGTGGCTGTGAACAGACCGCCGACCACGCCAAACACAACGATCAGGACTGCCGCCAGGGCCCAGAAGGAAACACTCAGCTGCTTCACCAGATTCTTGACGCTGAATTTATCGCCTTTGGGATAATTTCGCTTTACAGAAATAATGTAGGACCCCACCATCAGGGAACCGGCCAGCAGCGCTCCCGGAATATAACCTGCCAGGAATAAGCTTCCCACGGAGATCCCGCCTGCCGTGGTAGCATAGATTACCATGTTGTGGCTGGGGGGAACCAGAAGTCCCTCACAGGACGAGGTGATGGTAACGGCTGTGGAAAAATCGGCGTCATATCCCTGATCCACCATCATGGGGATCAGCAGGGACCCCAGAGACGCGGTATCGGCGGAGGCAGAGCCGGAGATCCCTCCGAAGAAATAGGAAGCCACGATATTCACCATGGCCATGCCGCCCCGCATCCAGCCCACACAGGCATTGGCCAAGGCAATCAGCTTCTCAGAGATTCCGCCGGTGCCCATGAGGCAGCCCATAACAATGAAGAAAGGCACTGCCATGAGGCTGAAAGAGCTGATGCCTTTTACCATCTGCTGGCAGATCGTGGTCAGGGGCAGGCCCTGGGATAAGAGGCACAGCACTGACGAAAGGGCCACCGCGTAGGCGATGGGGAAACGTATCATAATCATAATGAAAAAGCTGCCCAGCAGCACCGCAATGGGAAATGTCTCACCAGTCATATCACTTCTCCTCCTTCAGAAAAATGTCTTTCACATGATTGTACAGGGCCTCCAGTTCAAAGACCACCATAGCCACTCCTGCCAGCGGAACCGGAAAATACATCCAGAATCTGGACAGCCCCGGCATACTCACGTAAGATCCCTTTGCCCCGATTCCGGAAGCATACTGCCAGCCCACCGTGATCATGATAACAGCCAGGATCAGAACCGACACATCCGACAGAATATCCAAAAACTTTACCACTCCCTTTGGCATGTAGCTGTCAAGAGCCGTCATGCGGATGTGAACTCCCCTGCGGATCGCCAGAGCTGCCGAAAGCACTGCCATGTAGGACATGCAGGTCAATACAATCTCCTCTGACCACGACGGGTCAGGAATAAAGGGAACATATCTCCCCGTCACTGCCATGCAGGTGATTCCGATATCCACGATCAACAGCAGCTTGCACAGAACCATCACCCCATGGTATACCATGTCGTACATTGGTTTCAACTTATCAATCTTCTCAAAGATCGATGCCATAAAAACGCCCTCCTTATTCTTTATTTCTGCCTTTATTATAAATGGTAAATTTTATACTGAAAACGGGAATTTTTTGATATTCTTAGTACAATTTTAACATATTTTATAGTGTTTTTATCTGTATTTTTGTATAATTTGTACATAAATAGCCCTGCATTTTTCTCAAATTAAAAGCAGAAAACATGCACGGTTTCTGCTTTTATTTTAAGCCCTAAATCGATTTTCGAACAGTTAAGATTCCGTAAAAAAGAGGACTGCAAAAGATGCAGTCCTCTTTTCTATGAATCCAATTTTATAAAGGTCCTATTTTAAAATTCTGTCCAACACGGTAAACAGATTCTTGATATCAATGGGCTTTGAGATATGGCCGTTCATGCCGTTTCTGGCAGCCTCCTGCTTATCTTCCTCAAAAGCGTTGGCCGTCATGGCCAGAACCGGTATGGCCGCAAGCCTTTTATCTGCCAGGCCGCGGATCGCCCTGGTGGCCTCATATCCGTTCATCACCGGCATCTGGACATCCATAAGCACCAGCTGATAGTACCCCGGCTGGGAAGCTTTCAGCATATCCACGGCAATCTGGCCGTTGGGAGCGACCTCCGTGGTAAAGCCCGCGTCCCCCAGTATGGCCACGGCAATCTCCTGGTTCAGCTCATTATCCTCCGCCAGCAGGATCCTTCCTGTATGGCGCTTTCCGAACCCCGCCTTCTCCATCTTCTCCGCCTCACTGTCCGGATGCAGAATGGAATAGAGGCAGGTCCTCAGCTCCGACAAAAACAGGGGCTTGCTGCAGAAAGCGGTGACCCCGGCCTCCCTGGCCTCCTCCTCTATGTCGGCCCAGTCATAGGCTGTCAGGACAATAATAGGCACAGATTGGGACACCTCCTTGCGGATCCTCCTGGCAACCTCCACGCCGTTCATGTCAGGCAGAAGCCAGTCAATCACATATACATTGTAGCTGTCCCCCCTCATAACCGCCTGTTTTGTTCTGAGCACAGCCTCCTTTCCCGACAGAGTCCACTCTGCCCGCATCCCGATCTGCCCCAGCATGCAGGACACACTGTCGCAGGTATCAAAATCGTCATCCACCACCAAAGCCCTGCATCCCTTTAAGTCAGGAATCTCCGGCGGTTCCTTTTTCTCGGCGGAAAACTGGAAGGTAAAGCATACGGTGACCTCGGTTCCCACCCCCACTTTACTCTCCACCTTGATGGTTCCGTTCATCATGTCCACAATATTTTTTGTGATGGCCATCCCCAGCCCGGTTCCCTGAATTCCGCTGATCGTAGAAGTTTTCTCCCTCTCAAAGGGCTCAAAAATGTGGGACACAAATTCATCGCTCATCCCAACCCCGGTATCCTTAATGTGGAACTCATAGATGGCTCCTCCGTCCAGGGCGCTGGCCCTTTCCGTGATCCTCATGTTGATGCTGCCGCCGGCAGGCGTATACTTCACCGCATTGCTCAGAAGGTTGAGGAGAACCTGATTCAGCCGCAGCTTGTCGCAGTAAATCTCCTCGTCGATCACGTCCACCGCGTCAATGGACAATTCCAGCTGTTTTGACCTGATATCCGCCTGAAGAATATTCCGCAGGCCGTGAAGGATATCCGGGAGGCTGCAGGGCTTCTCCTCCAGGTGCATCTTCCCGCTCTCGATCCGGCTCATGTCCAGGACATCGTTGATCAGGCTCAGAAGATGATTGCCTGACGTCATGATCTTCTTTAAGTACTCCTCCACCTGTTCCTGGCGGTCAATATGGGCGATGGCCAGGGCCGTGAACCCTACGATGGCATTCATGGGAGTCCTGATATCATGGGACATATTGGACAGAAATACGCTTTTGGCTTTGTTGGCCCTGTTGGCCTGCATAAGCGCGTCCTCCAGAAGGCTCTTCTTCTCCATCTCCCGGCGGATCTCCTCGTCCACGCTGCGGAAGCCAAGGACAATGCCGTGGCTGTTATTCCAGACCCCTGACCGCACCGCTTTCATCTGAAAATACTTCATGCCCTCCTGGCATATAACCCGGTGATTTACATAATACTGCCTCTTTTCAGACAGCTCTTCCTTCAGTTTGTCACGGAAGAACACAGCCCTCATCATCTCCTGGTCCTCCTCATAGACCCGGGTTGCTATGTAAATCTCCATGCTCTCCTTCAAAGGCAGCTCCCTTCCGAATGCCGGGGCAAACAGATCGTACTGGTCCTCACTGATCCTGAGGAGAGCGCCCTCACCTGTATCCAGGTCAAAGAAACACACCAGATTGTAGTCAATGCTCAGAGCATGGATCAGCTCCATCTGATGCTGCTCGTTGGCCTTTTCCCTAAGCTTCTGGGCAGTGCAGTCCAGAAGGAAACGCTGATACAGCAGTTCCCCGTTCTCCCTCAGAAGCTTTACATTTCCCATAATGTGCCGGATCTCCCCATTCTTGTGCTGTGCCCGGTACTCAACGCTGATGCTGTCCCCCTCTTTCTTCAGCTCCCTGATGCATGCCCTGAGCTTTCCCTTGTCCTCATCCATAACCGACGCCGCCACCATGTCAAATCCGTCGTCGATCATCTCCTCCTGGGTCTGATACCCTAAGATCTCCAGGGCAGCCCTGTTGACGCTGACGATCCGCCGCCCATCCAGGCTGTGCCACATGATCCCGCAGTCCATGGTGGTAAAGATGGTCTCCAGCGTGCGGTTCTTCTCTATGATCTCCCGCTCGTAGGCCTTCTCCTGGGTCACATCAATGGCCACCCCCACGGTCCCCATGACGCTGCCGTCCAGATCATACAGAGGGGACTTGTAGGTTGTGAGAAGCCGGTTGCCCTCCCCTGTCTTCACCATCTCCTCCGAGACGCAGGTCTGCCTTTTCTCCATGACGATCCGCTCAGACTCAATGCAGGCAGGGTCATCCTCCTCCACATCCCAGATGTAAGCATGCCTCCTGCCCTCCACCTGCTGCCGGGTCTTGTTCACGGTCCTGCAAAAGCTGTCATTGACCTTCTCATGGATGCCGTCCTTGGTCTTGTACCACGCAAGGTTCGGCACATTGTTGATGGTAGCATCCAGATACTGCCTGCTCTCCCACAGGTCCTTCTCCCTCTTATAAGCTTTCTGCCATCTGGCGAATCGGAACCGGATCTCGTCATCAGACATAGGCAGGATCCACAGATCCTCCGCCCAGGTCAGAAGATCTCCAAAACCATCCGCCTGATCTCTGTCTGCCATAAGGATCACCCAGGCCTCCCCAGGCCTGCCGGACATGAGCTTTTCAAGCTTCTCCCTGTCTTCCGGCCCCCGGAGATAGGCCAGAATCACATCAGCCTGTATTTCAGACAGTTCCTCTATAGTTTCGCTATGAACAAATTCATGAGTAAAATGTTCAAGCGGGGACATCCCTTCTATGATCTCATACACTCTGCAGCGACTTCCTGTCAGGCAGAAATGAACGTGACAATGGTACATGCTTTCCTTCCCCCTGTGCTTTTCGTAATTATATGCATACCCCTGCTCTATACTATAATACTGTATTTTACCGCTCATAGCAATTCTTTTTCTTCACTATTTTATAATTATGCGCCGGGGCCCGGCCGTGCAGGCGGCCGCATTTCCTCTCCTCCCTGTATGCAAAAAAAGAAAAGCCCCCAAAAGAGCTTTTCTTTTTAAGTGAAGCCTGCGGAATAATGGCCATAGGAGAAGTCATAATCCCCTATGGATTTTTTCTGTTTCCAATAGACGGAGCCGGCGCCGATCAATGCTCACCTACAAAAGCCACAGTCCTGCCGCCCCGATGATCCCCGCGTCGTTGCCAAGCTCTGCCAGAACGATGCGGGTGTTTACCTTTGAATTTTTTGAATAGATCATAGGGCGGACAGCCTCCCGCAGAGGAAGGAGAAGGGAATCTCCGGCGCCGCTGAGTCCGCCTCCGATGCACAAGATCTCCGGCTGCAGAATGTTGATCAAATTTGCGATCCCTTCCGCCAGGTACCGGATAAAGGATTCCATCACTGCCTTTGCAGTGGGATCTTCCTCCTTTACCGCCTGAAAGACCGCTTTTCCGTTTAATTTTAACAGATCACCGCCGCACAGCTTTCCCAGCAGGGAATCCGGATTCTGTCCGGCTGCCTCCCTGGCAGACCGCACCAGCGCGGCGGCGGAGGCGTAAGCTTCCAGGCAGCCTCTCCGGCCGCAGGTACACAGTCTTCCTCCCCGTTCTACCACCATATGGCCGATCTCTCCGGCTGCGCTGTTGCATCCGTCCCACAGCTTTCCGTTCAGAATAATACCGCCTCCCACACCGGTTCCCAGGGTCACAGCCACCATCGAATGGCAGCCGGAGCCGGCGCCCACAAGATATTCCGCCCAAGCTGCTGCCTTGGCGTCGTTTTCGGCCACAATCGGGAAGGGGAAACGCTGCTGCAGCATACCGATAAAAGGCACATTGTCAAACCCGAAGTTATTGGCATACTCAATCATGCCGGCAGACTGATTCACCGTTCCCGGAATCCCGATGCCAAGACCATCTATCTGGGACAGCTCTATTTGGTTGTCTTCCAGCATATTCCTTGTCAGCTCCAGGATACCGTCTGCAAGCGATTGAGAAGACCGGGGAAGGGATGTGGGCACGGAGGCCTTGCATATCAGCTTATGCTGATGATCTACTACACCGGCGGCAATATTGGTTCCGCCCAGGTCAATTCCTATATGATACATAATCCCATCTTCCTCCTAATTGATCAGTATCAGCACGCGCCGCAACGCGGCACCTGCCATGACGTCGGAAGGCCTCCTAGAAACGCTTGCGCGTTTGCCTTCCTCCTATTACTCGGATTCTGAATTTTTTTTCGAAGGGCGTATAGGCATTGCAGTAAATGGTATAGCCGGAGGTATTGAGCTCCTCGCCGGAGTAATGTCCCTGGAATTCATGTTCTCCAAAACCGGGTCCGATTTCCATAGCTGTGCCATCCTCCTCCAGGCGAAGGCTGCCTTTCCGCAGAATCAATCCTTCTCCGGCCCCGGCCTTTAAGTAAAACCCATCATTCTCCAGCACAACCCCCGTGTCAATCAGGATCTCCAGCCGCATGGGAAGACCGCTTAAGCCCTCTGCCTTGACGGTCAGCTCCAGCCCGTCCTTTAACTCATGGATCTGCACCGTAGTTTTTACGGTGCTGTTTACCAGCTTTTCCCGCTTGCCGTGATCCATCTTCCACCAGTCGGAAGTTCCCTGAGGTTCCCGGAAAGGAAGGTAATACCAGCCGTGAGCCGTAGCCTCCAGCTCACAATGTCCCTCCTCTGCCTGGATCTTCTGGGGAATGAAGTTTCGGATATCGCAGTAGCTTTCACCCAGCTTTACCGCCAGCATCATCGCCTTCCTCTTAAAGAACAGGAAAGCGCTTTTTCCGTTTAACACCGTATAGCCGTACTCCGGCTTCTTAACTCGGAGCACACCGGAATTCGGGAAAAACTGCCGGTATTCCTCTAAAAATCCATAGTGTTCAAAATGATGGCTCATCATCTCGTCATGATTCATGATGATGTGGAGACAATCCGGCGCCAAATCGCCCCGTTCCATATTATCCCGGATGATCTTATGGGCTGCAGCGTCAAACTCCGGATTTTCCTCCCGGCTGCACACATACAGATACTGGTAAAAGTACTTGTCCGGGTGCTCCTGCTTTCCCCGGTCCTGACGGGTGGAGTTCTGGGTAAAGATGGTGTCGTCGGGATCAATATAAAGAAGCATCATGTGCAGATTCCGTCTTACGTATCCCAGAAAGGAGTCGTCTCCTGTCTCCTGGAACAGCGCCATCATGGCATTATTGACTACCGCATTGTAATTGCCCGTAGAGCGCTCTGCGTATTCTCCGTACTCGTCCCCGTCGATCCCCTCTGCCAAATACTGCTCTGCCCTCTTTTTCAGCTGGCCGGCAAAATCCGTCTCCTCCCGGAACAATCCGGCGCCCTGCATCAAGGCTGCCGTGATTCCCCATCGATGATTGGGCGTGTGAAATCCGCCCTCCGCAATCGCTCCCAGCGCCCGATGCATCAGCGCCTGGTATTTCTTTTGCAGAAGCGCCATTTCCGGTGTCCGGTCATCATATTTCACCAGCAGGCGGTACGCCGCAAACAGCCGTTTAAAGCAGAAGGAGGTGTCCGGCGCCGATTTAAAATTGCAGGAGGGAAAGTCGAAGCTGCCATCGTCCCGCTGGGTTCTCCCCACAAAGTCCAAAGCCAGATTGATCGTCTCGTATAGCTCCTTTTGATGAAAGAAGCTGCTGTCCTGATTCACATACACCGCCACCGCGGTGGCAAGGGCATAAATCGTCGGCTTGGCTTCCAAAATGGTACTGTGGATTCCTCCGTACATGGGATGGTCCGGCATCCTCACCTGAGAGTCCAAAAAACGCTGTGTTCTGATCTCTGCCCCTTTCAGCAGATGTGCCATATAACGCTTCATACGTTCCCTCCGTTTTTATCAGCCTTTTACGCCGGTAGCGGCAAGGCCGCCGGTAATATACCGCTGTAATATGATAAAGATAACAATAATCGGAATGATTGACAAAATGGAGGCTGCCAGAATGGAATTCCAGTCAACGCCCATGGTTCCGATATAGCTCTTGATTGCGATCTGGATAGTAAACTTCTCCTGATCCGACAGTACCATCAGCGGCAGAATATAATCATTCCATCTCCACATAAAGGAGAAAATCGTTAGGGTGATGGTAACCGATGATCCTAAAGGAAGCATCAGCGCCCGGAAAATGTGAAACTCGGAGGCTCCGTCCAGGCGCCCCGATTCCACCAGCTCCAGGGGAATGGACATATAATGCTGGCGGTACATAAAGATACCTGTGGTGGTAGTGACCACCGGGAGGATACAGCCCCAGATATTGTTGTAAAGACCCATCTCACTGACTACCGTGAACTGGCTGATGGTCAGGATCTCGCCGGGGATCAGGGTTCCCAAAAGGAATACGGCGAATACCTTGTTCACATAGGAAATTTCTTTCCGGTAGATTGCAAGGGCGTAGCCGCACATGGCGCTGATCACCACTGTGATCAAAGTACCTACTACAGCCAGGAATAAGCTGTTCTTCACGTATGTAAACAGTCCATCCTCCACAACGCCGATATAGGAATCGGTGCTGGGATTCTGGGGGAACAGGTGAAGCGGGTAGGCAAACAGCTCTGTAGATGGCTTAAAGGAACTGAAGCAGAGCCAGATGATCGGGAAAATCATCAATAAGGCAACTGCAATTCCCAGTATGGTTATCAAGACCGTTTCCAGTCTTTGTTTTGTCGCTCCTTTCATTATACTTCACCTCCGCCTTTCGTTGCTTTAAACTGAATCATGGCAATAACAATAAATAATAAGCTGATTACAATGCCGGCCGCGGACGCGTAGCCATAGCGGTACTGATTGAAGCCCTGATCAAAGATATACTGTACGATGTAAGTGGTGGAAGATCCGGGGCCGCCCAGAGAAATACCCTGTACCAACGCGTATTCTTTCAGCAGGTTTACCGTTGACAGCAGCAGCACAATAAAGGTGGTGGGCATCAAAAGAGGCAGGGTAAGCCGGAAGAATGCCTGAACCTTGGTGGCACCGTCCACGCTGGCAGCTTCATACAGTTCTTTGGAAATGTTATTGATGCCGCCTACATACATCAGCATATAATATCCGGCAGAGATCCAGTTGGATGCCACGCTGATTACCACCGTCGCCAGTACCGGATTCAGGGACCACTGCAGCGGCTCGATTCCCATCTTCTGCAGCAGGAAATTGATTAAACCATATTCCTGTCCAAACATCCAGTTAATGGTAATACCGGCTACCAGAGCGGAAAACAATACCGGGATGTAGATCATGGTACGCACAAGCGTAGTTCCCTTTAATTTTGAGGAGGTGACAAGGGCTGCCAGCAGCAGCGGAATCGCAATCTTAAACGGCAGATTGCAGACCGTATAAATAATGGTTCTGGTAACCGTCTTGTAGAAATCTGCGTTTGTCAGGATGCTGGTATAATTCTTAATCCCGATAAAATCCATGGTTTTCCAACCGTCATAGTTGGTAAAGGAAAACCAGATGCTCAGCCCTAACGGAACCAGGAAAAAGGCACCAAACAGCAGCAGTGACGGAAGGACAAACATCCAGAAAGCTTTTGTATGGCAAAAAGCCGGGTTTTTCTTTTTCATTGCACAGTTCCTCCTAAATCATTCCGGCAGCGGAAGCTTTATGGCTTCCGCTGCCTGTAAAGCTCCCGTATCAGTTGGCTACCGCCCATCCGGAAGACTCGGACAGTGCCTTCGCGAAGCCGTCCAGCGCCTCCTGTGGGGTAATCTCACCGGCCACTGCGCGCTTGATGGCATCTCTGTACTCATTGTCCTTATAAGTTCTCCAGGAAGAGCTTTCGTCTACCATAAAGGTATCGGTTACATAGTTGGTCTCATTCTGGATAATCGCAAAATCTTCCTTGGCTTTATCCGTATCCGGAACATAGGAAATGTCATTCATAACCGAGGGCTCCTTGCGGATCTGAAGGAACTCGGTGTAGTGCTCATCTTCAAACAGCCACTGAATAAACTGCTTTGCCAGCTCTACATTTTTTCCGTTAGCCGGGATAGCCAGGGCCTCGCCTCCGATGATGGCGCCCTGTCCCGCGCTGCCCTTTGGAGTGGGCATTACGCCGAATGCAAACTTGGAAATCTCGGTGGTGAAGGTATTGTAATTCCAGGAGCCGGACAGCAGGATGGCTGCGTCGCCGTTTTTAAAGTACTCAACCGGGTTATCGGTGGTGCCGCCTGCCCAGATCGCTTTGGGCATTACCTCATTGTTGGCCTGAACGAAGCGCTCCAGAGTTGCCACATTCTCCGCGCTGTTGACAGCTACTTTGAAGGTATCGCCGTCCTGCTGTACCAGTGAGCCGCCGTTCGCGTACATTAAAATGTCATAGCGGGCTCTGGAAACATCTGCCGCAAAGCCGTACTTTACGCCGCCCTTTTCCTGGAGAACCTTGGCGTTCTCATACAGTTCATCCCAAGTCCATGGATTTTCAACCGTGGGAACCTCAATACCTGCCGTCTGGAAGGCATCCTGATTGTAGAACATGCAGGTGGTGGTGTATTGATCCGGAATTCCGGTGATCGCATCGGAGGAATAGGACTTTCCTACGATCTTTAAAGCCGATTCGTTGAACTTGGAGAGATCCAGGACACTGCTCATGTCCACAAACTCCTCCGGATACAGCTGGTGCAGACGGGTGGTTGCCACCAGATCCGGAAGATCGTTGTTCTTGGCCATGGACGGGAATTTGCTAAGCATATCATCATGGGAAATAATAATCTGCTTGATCTCATTGCCGGATTCCTCTGACCATTTTTTCAGGGCGTTTCCAAGAGCATCCCCCTCGCCCGGCTCCTCGGAAATCATCACCTGCAGGGTTTGTCCGCTGATGGGGCCTGCGCTCCCGCCGGCCGCCGCTGTGGTTGCCCCAGAACCGGATTGGGATGAGCCGCCGCATCCTGCCAGCGCAGCAGAAGCCAGCGACATCATCATCACGCCTGCCATGGTTTTCTTTAACATCTTTCTCATAATATGGTTCTCCTCTCACTTAATATATTTTTTGCTTTCCATAAAGAACAGCATTGCTAACGCCTGACCATAGGGCATAGGTTTCAATTCTATTTCTTTATAAAAATTCTTTGATCCTCTTCCCATGGGCGTCCCATAAGAAACCTGGTGCAGCACGCCTTCCTCATCGGTGTAGCCCAAGATCGGGTCGATGGCTCTCATGGCGCGTTCTGCCCACCATTCTTCTCCAATCCCCATACCCACGCCTTTTAAGATCCCGTAGGCAAATCCACAGGTCGCGCTGGCTTCCACATAGGAATCTTTGTCATCCACCAGTGTATGCCACATTCCGTTGCTCTCCTGATACTCCATCAGAGCTTCTACCTGGCGTCTCCAGGTCTGGATCAGCAATGTCTTCACGCTTGCGGCAACCGGGACCATGTCTAAGTATTCCGGAATTGCCGCCGTGATCCAGCAGTTGCCCCGCCCCCAGAACGCGCCTGCAAAATGGTTATTGTCCTTGAAGGTCCACCCGTGATACCATAATCCGGTTTCCCGGTCCGCCAGGTACTTGGTGTGAAGCAAAAACTGATACTCTGCCTCATCCAGATACTTCTGCACTCCCAGGATACGCCCCATATTGGCCAGGAACAAAACCGTCATAAACAACGTATCGTCCCAAATCTCTCCCTCATTCAGCGTATCCGACGTGATGTGCTGGAGCCCCCCTTCTCTGGTTCTGGGGAATTTTTCACAGATCCACTGCGCCCACTGGCTGCAAATATCCATATAAGTGTCATTGTGCAGTTCCTCTGCTACAAAGGACATTGGCAGCAACGGTGTTACGGTGTTCACATTGGGGGTGGGAAGTCCGATGTCCATCTGTCTCTTGTAGTAAGAACTCAGGATATCCATATATTGAACGTCCTTTGTCTCCTTGTAGAGCTTCCACACGCCGTACAGTCCTACTCCCTGTGTCCACTCCCAGAACTGGTATTTGCGAATGTCGTCATTGGCAAGACTTTTCGTTTTCATTCCTTCCATGAACTGGGAATCTTCCTCGTACAAAACCTTTTCGAAGCTGCTCAGGTATTTGGCAATTGCCTGATCGATTTCTTCTTGTCGGTAGTTCATCTCTCTCCTCCTCTCTGAATTTATCATAGCATTTATAAATGTCAATTTCTACTTTGTTTTTGCCTTTTTGAATATATAATATTGCATATTTTGCTTTATTTCGGTTTTTATTTACGGTTTTTGCAGTATTTTTCCTGCTTTTTTGACAAGCTTTAAATACAACAGGTAGAATCCCGCCATACAGACCGGAAGAATCAGGAAACTGATCCGGTATCCCAGCTGATCGGCTGCCACCCCGAACACCAGATTAAAACCAATATCCGCAAAGGTGGCAATGCTGATGATCGCTCCTGTTTTGGTTGCCGCGCACCGCCTTGGGTAGATTTGCTGGATCAGCAGCACCATGGTAGGATACAGAATGGAAATAACAAATCCGGAACAGCCCAGAACAAGGATTCCACTGCTTCCCATCAGGCAGCCGGCCGCGAACATCACCGTTCCCAGCCCGCCGAACAAATACAGGCTCTTTACGGCTCCCATCTTCTGTACCGCCGGGGCGAGCAAAAGCCGGCCGGCCGTCATGCCGCCCCAGAATAAGGACAGGCTGACTGAAGCCCTGGAAGCTTCCATCTGAAACGCATTGATGCAATAGGACAGCAGCCAGTTCATAATTCCGTGCTCCGCGATAAAATAACAGCCCATCATGGCGGCAAATATCCAGAAGACCAAAGCTTCCGGCTCCGCCTCCCCACGGTCGTCCTCAGCCTTTTTTGGCAGGCTCTGCATCCGGGATTGCCAAAAACACCAGCAGCACCAGAACCGCTGCCCCGATCCCAAAAAGAATTCCGTTAATCCCTTTCCAGCCTCCATAGGAAAACCCGTATTTTCCCAGGAGATACTGACTGCCGCTGGTTCCGATGCCCTGTATAAAGAAAAATACATTCACCATCAGTCCCGCGTAGCCGGCACACACGACAGGTGTCAGAATATTCACCGTCGTATTCAGCAAAGTGGAAGCGCCCAGGGCCAGGAACATGGAAACTACAATACAGCCATAATGATCCGTGACCAGGTTCAGCAGGATAGCTCCCATCCAGATTCCCACCACTCCCATGGCCACCCGTTTGCGGGGAAACGAATCCAGAAGCTTCCCTCCCACACTTAAAAACAGCAGATTTCCCACATAGCTGATGGTAATCATCAGAGACAGCTGGCTCTCCCTCAGCCCATACCGGTCTTGAAACACCGGGGCGAAAATCCCCCTCAACGCATCGCTGGATCCAAGCCCTGCCATCAAAAGGCCGAAGCACAGAACCGGAAGCAGTCTTATTCTCTTCTCTTCCCTTTTTTCCTTCATGATCCTTTATCCTTTCCTTTTCGCTGCTCTTTTCGCAGCTCTCAAGGTGAGTATACCTGATTTTTTCAGCAATAACTATCACATTTTTTGCCTTTCTTTTTGTATTTTCTTGCACTTTTTGTTTTTTTGTGGTTTACTAAAAGAAACAGAAGAGACTGGGGAGATCTGCTGTCCGGCCAGGCGGATCTCCCGGCCAATCAGAAAGGCAGAGACCTGTATATGAAATATTTTCCCAATTCATCGCTCCTCTATGAACGGGGTTTTTCCATCATTATCAACGATATGGTAATACCTCTTGAAAACTCCATCTGCTATTATTTCGACTACGACAAGAGGAGCCAGTCCGTCAATATGGAGTTCCCCCATTTTCATATTTTTTATGAAATGATGATTCTCTTAAGCCCGAAGGCATACCATTTTGTGGAAGGAAAAAGGTATGATATGATTGCCAATGATATGATCCTGCTGCCCCCTTCTGTCCTCCACCAGTCCGTTTATCTGGAGGGGCCGCCCAGCGACCGGATCATTATCGGCTTCATGCTGCCTAAACAAGGGGCCCAGAGCAGCGGGTTTCATGAAATTCTGTCCATTTTCAATACCCAGCAGCCCATCTACCGGTTCCACAAAGAGGAACAGCATCAATTATTTCAAAAGCTGAACGAAATCGTGGAAATCAACAATACGGTCCACCACACCGGCGTCCGCAATCTGATGATTCACTGCAAATTTACGGAATTTCTGTTCCTGCTGTACAGTATGAAAGAACATAACCACTATACGCCCAGTATCGAAAACGGAATTAAGGACAAGATGTATACCATAACCAATTATATCCACACACATTATAACGAGGATATCTCCCTTGCTTCCCTGGCCGACAGCTTTTACATCAGCCCCTATTACCTCTCCCATCGGTTCAAGGAGGTAACCGGCTATACGGTGGTACAGTACATCCAGCTCACCCGCATCAAGAATGCCCAGTACCTTCTGCTGAACTCTGACCAGAAAATCACCCAGATTTCGGAGGTTACCGGTTTTTCCAGCTTCTCCCAGTTTAACCGGGTATTCCGCAAATTCTGCGGCATGTCCCCTTCCGATTATAAGATCAATACCCATAATCAGATGTCCTATGGGGTAACCCTTCCCAGGGGGCCTGTCATAATCGGGTAGGGGAGGTGGTTCCCCCTGCTCCCTGCGCCGGGCACCTGGCCGGCTTTGCCGGCAAACCTTATCTCGGGGGCCCGCGGGTATAATCAAAGAGAGGGCCTGACGGATCATGTTCCGTCAGGCCCTCTCTTATGCTTTTCATCTCTTTGCAGCTATTATCAACAAACCCATCAGCCTTCTATGGCGATATAGCGGTTCTCCTCTTTCTTTGGCAGCGCCTCCCTCTTAGGTACAGACAGCCTTAAGATACCGTTCTCAAATCTGGCCTTGATATCCTCCTGAGTAATCCCCTCTCCCACATAAAAACTTCTCTGGCAGGATCCGGAGTATCTCTCCCTTCTGATATATCTTCCGTTCTCATCCTTCTCATCCCGGTTCTGGCTGGACTGGGCTTTCACGGTGAGATAGCCGTCTTTCAGCTCTGCCTTGATATCCTCCTTCGAAAATCCCGGCATGTCGATATCCAGCTCATAACCTTGGTCTGTGTCCCGAATATCGGTCTTCATCAGGTTACCGTAAGAAGATGTGTTTCTGTAACCTCCAAAGGGAAATGCATCCATAAAATCATCAAATAAATCCTCTCCAAAAATACTGGGCATCAACATCACTCATCTCTCCTTTTCTGTGGAAACGCCTTGCGGCATTTGTTTTATTTGTTATATCTGTACTATAGCACTTGTTGTTAGCACTGTCAAGAGGTGAGTGCCAAAAAATTGTGAAGATTTTGTGAATTCAGTTGTAAACCTGCAGAAACCCCAAAACCAGATTGTCCCGAAACTGTTTTCCGGCTGTCTCCGGGCGGATTCCTTTTAAGTCCGCTACGGTCTTAAGGGTGTGGGCAAGGCTGGAAAATACCCGGTTTTCTGTACCCCATTGGTGCTCTCCCCCGCCAAAGCCCCATGGGTCTTCCTCCCATTGCTCCATGCTGCCCGAAAGGCCCTGCCTTCTCTGACCAAGGTACTTTCTTCCCTCCTCGGCAGCCCACTTTACCGCTTCCAGGCCGTCTGTCTCAATGAGAAGCCTGTCCATGGGAACCGTTTTGGCCACCTTCTGCACTGCCGGATTCCACCACACGTCAGGGCCCACAGAAAACCAGCAGTCCTGACCCAGGTAGTCTTCCAGATATTCCTCACAGGAATACCAGTGGACCAGATAGCGGTTGGGGTACTGCCGGAGCGCGGAGGCCACCTCCTTCTCCTGGCCCTTGGTGTGGAGAATCACCGGTTTGCCCGCCTTTGCCGCCAGTTCCAGCTGCTGCCGGAAGATTGCCTCCTGAACTTTCAGGGATATCCGGCACCACACGCTGTCCATGCCGATCTCCCCCACTGCCGGAGCGCGGAGAATCCAGGGCTCCATGTCTTCCAGGCTGTACCTGTCCGCCTGCCACGGGTGAATCCCGCAGGCAGGTATCAGGTACTGTTCCGTCCCCTGTTTCCCCTGCATCCGGAACAATTCCTCCGCCTCACCAGGGGTCGAAGCACACAGGAGGCTTAAGATTCCCGCCTCCTGCCTTTCCAGCCTCTCCCTTTCATCCCCCAGGTGCCCGTGGGCATCACTTAATATCCACATAATCCATGATCCTCCCGTAGATCTCTCTGCGCATGGCTCCCTGGCCATAGAGCCACTCCCGGTTTCTCTGCCTCTCCTCTATGGCGATCTCATCCACGATCCGGGCCGGAGACTGATTCAGAATCAGAATCCGGTCTGACAGATAAATGGCCTCATCCATATCATGGGTCACTAAAACCACTGTCCGGTTCAGCTTTTTCCGCATATTCAAAAGCCAGTCCTGCATCTCTCCCCTGGTGATCACATCCAGAGCCCCGAAGGGTTCGTCCAGCAGGAGGATGTCCGCTCTGCACAGCGCTGTCCTCAGAAATGCCGCCCTCTGGCGCATCCCACCTGACAGCTGGGATGGATAGCAATCCTCATACCCGGCCAAACCGAACTCAGCCAGATGCTCCCTGGCCTCCCGGCGCATCTCTTTTAAAGATCCGTGGATCTCGCCGTAGAGGCACACATTGTCCAGGATAGTCTTCCAGGGAAAGAGAAGGTCATTCTGGGGCATGTAGGCAAATTGACTGGATAAGCCCCCTATCTTCTGCCCATCCACCAGGATCTCTCCCTTTTCAGGCTTCAGCACCCCGGTGAGCAGCTTCAGGATCGTAGATTTTCCGCTTCCCGAAGGACCCAGAATGCTGACAAACGCTCCCTCCTCCACGGAAAAATCCAGGTTATCCAGTATCTTTTTCTGTTCATAGGCAAATGTCAGCCCTTCCACCCTAAGCTTCATGTCCAGTCCTCCGGATCTTCTTATAGCCTGCCGTCCCCAGATTACGGCAGAAATTCATTGGTAAAGCACTGCCCTGCCTCGATGGCCTTGTCAATCACCCCGTACTCCACCATAAACTCCGTGTAATTATCCCACACCCTGGCCTCCATCTCTCCCCATCGGTCCGCGTCCTCCATATATTTGGAAGCCAGATATTCCTGGGACATGGTGAGCATCTCCAGAGAATAATCCGGCGCATATTTCTGAAGGATCCGGGCGCTCTCCTGTGGATTGTCTATGGCGTATTCATATCCCCTGGCCGTGGCAGAAAGAAATCTCCGCACCATGTCCGGCTTCTGCGCCAAAGTATCGTCAGAGGCGATGATCACAGGCGTGTAGTAGTCCAGCCTCTCATCCAGATCCCGCACCGGCATATACTGGATAGGAAAATCATTGAGTTTGCATTTCACATTGTCCCAGGCCTCATAAAACCACATAATGTCGGCTTTGTCCTTTAAAGCCTCAAATCCGGAACCGTCGGAGATCACCATGGTCAGCTTGGAAAAATCTCCCTGGTCCTGAGCCATGACTGCCTTCAGAACCGCCTCCTCCCCGGGCCCTCCCCAGCCTGCGTAGATTTTCCCCTCAAAATCCTTGGGCGACCGGATATTTTTATCCGCATAGGTGGCAAATCCAGATGTATTGTGCTGAATAATGGCCGCGATCGCCTTGATGGGCAGGGGATCCGCCGAAGTCAGGGCAATGGTGACGTCCTCCTGATAACTGATTCCGAAATCACCTTTTCCCACGGCAATGAGAGTGGCCGTGGCCCCCTCCGTAGGCTCCACGATGTTGACCTCAAGCCCTTCCTCCTCATAATATCCCTGATCCAGAGCCACATACATCCCCGTGTGGTTGGTGTTGGCCACATAATCCAGAATCACCGTCACCTCCTCCAGAGAACCGCCGCTTCCCCGGTTGGCCCCGCTGCCGGTTTCCTGATCAGCCCCGCTGCCGCTTCCCGCCTCTGTCACGGGAGAACTCCCACGCTCCTGGCCTGCCGCCGCGGCGCCCTCATTTCCTCCCTGGCCGGAACAGCCCGACAGCACCAGGAGGGCCGCCAGCCCTGCTGCTGCATTTCTTACATTTCTTGCCAAATGTCTTCTCATCTTCTCTTCTCCTCCTTTTTGGTATCGGCACGCGCCGCTTTCGCGACACCTGCCACGTCGGCGGAAGGCATCCTAAAAACGCTGCGCGTTTGCCTTCCTTCTCATATAAGGAAATGCCTGATATTGATACAGTCTGATCAGCCCGTTCATGCCCAGACTTAATAATATGATCACTGCTACACAGGCAAATACCCTGTCCAGCATGTAGCTGTTCTTTACGCGGAGCAGATAATATCCCAGCCCCTGTGTGGCCCCGATCCACTCTCCTACCACGGCTCCGCTGATGCTGTAGGTGGCCGCCACTTTAAGGCCTGAGAGCAGAGGCGGCACGGAGGCCGGGATCTTCACCAGCCTGTAGGCCTGAATCCGGCCTGCCCCGTAGGAGCGCACAAGGTTTACATACTCTTCATCCACCTGGGCCAGGCCGTCAGAAAAGCTGACAGCCACCGGGAAAAAGCACATAAGCACCACGGTCAGGATCTTCGGCGCCGCGCCGAACCCCATATAGATAATCAGGATAGGCGCCATGACGATCATGGGCACGGTCTGGGTCACTACAAGGACAGGGTAAAGCCCCTGGCGCACCAGAGGGAAACAGTCCATGACAATCCCCAGAAACACGGCCAGAACCAGAGAGATGGCCATGCCGACCAGGGCCTCTGCCACCGTGACTCCCCCGTGGGAAATCAGGGTGGGCAGCTCCTCTGCCAGGGCTCTTATAACCTGGAGAGGGGAGGGAAGAACATAGAGGGGAACATGAAACAGTTCCACCCCTGCCTGCCAGATGAGCAGCAAGATTAAGATCAGTAAAACAGGCGCAAGCCTTGGAATGTATTTTTTCATATGTCAGCTCCTTTTTTGTCAGGGAGGAAAATGCCTTATCCCCTGCCCGTGCGTTGGGGTAGGCTGCACAAGCAGCATATACCTTTCTGCCCTGTGTGATCGAGTAGGAGGGGCCTTTCCCACTGCTCTCCGCGCCGGGGCGGGGCCCGTGTGCAAAAAAATGACCGCACGGATAACAGCGGTCATAAAAGATTTCTCTATAAATCCCTACGTTGGCATTATCCAAATCAGGTTATGGGTCGAAATTCTTAATTTCCTCTCAGCCTGGCACACAAGCTCCCCTTTGTTTTATAAATATTATCACGAAATTATGGAAAACGCAAGAATATTTTTATATTGTGAAAATCCGTTCTTCTCCGTTATGGGTAAGCGCTCCAAGAGATACCGTATAGATTTTTTAAGCGAAAGCTGGTATCCTCTTAATCAAACTTACTTTGTATTCTCGTCCATGTTGGAATCCTTTTCCGGATTGTTCTTTCGATCTATAAACATTTGAAAATTTACCAAACTTGTAAAAATAGCTAAAAAAAATAAGACATCAGCCCTTTTTTGGTGTATACTATTTTTATCCACAAAAAC
>CAMTAF010000011.1 GCA_947066955.1 uncultured Hungatella sp. | reverse complement strand
TGCGGGTTTCATAACCCCATCGGTGCCTTTCGCAGAAAGGCGGTTTATAAAGATGTCATTTTTCTTTGCGTTTTTCAGAAAGGTGATTCTTTTGATCCCCCTTCTGTACATTTTTCCTGTGGTTTTTCCATGGGGAGTTTTGGCGGTGGCTTTGGCAGAACCGGTATCGGATCTTCTGACGACTCTGTGCAATAAGATTTATTTTAGAAGATTTCTTCAGAGAAAATTAAAAGAATAGACAGGAGTGACAGCGTATGTTAATCAGAAATCGGCTGGAAGAGTGTGATTTTTCTAACAGCGAACGGGCGATTGTAGATTTTATTTTGGAAAAGAAACTGGAGATCAGGGACATGACCACCAAGGAGATTGCCCAGGGGGCGTTTGCTTCCCCGTCAACCCTGGTGCGGATCGCCAGGAAGATGAACTTTGGGGGGTGGAATGAGCTAAAGGAGGCATTTTTAAAGGAAGAAGAATATCTCCAGTCTCATTTTCAGGAAATAGATGCCAACCTTCCGTTTCAGAGGGGGGATTCGATTATGTCCATAGCGGGAAAGATCGCGGCGCTAAGGAAGGAAGCGATTGATGACACACGTTCCCTTATTACCCATGATGAGTTGCAGAAAGCCATCCTGTATATGAGAAAGGCTTCTTCCATAGGTCTCTATGCTGCCAGCAACAACTTGATCCTGGCAAGGGAATTCCAGCACAATATGACAAGGATCGGAAAAAAGACGGAACTGTGCCAGCTGCAGGGAGAGATTGTCTATACGGCTTATATGGCGGAGAAGACTTCCTGTGCCATAGTGATATCCTATTCAGGAGAGACACCGATTCTGATCCGGGCGGCGCAGATGCTTAAAAAACATAAGATCCCCGTAATTTTGATTACCAATATCGGTGAAAGCAGCCTGTCCAGGCTGGCGGACTGTGTGCTGCGCATCTGCACCCGTGAAAAGCAATACTCCAAGATTGCCACATTTACCACAGACAGCTCTATCGCGTATCTGTTGGATGTGCTGTATTCCTGTATCTTTGCTCTTGATTATGAAAAAAATTTACAGCTGAGGATTGACGCGGCCAGGGCAATTGAGGAGGGAAGAGGGCAGACTACAGTGGAGATCATCAAGGAATAGAGAGCAAGATGTATTTTGACGAGGAGGAAAGATCAATGGAAAGTCTTTACAGAAAGTATAAAAACAGCTATTTAAGCTATTTTCTCATGTACAATTTTTATTATCTGTCCTGGGCATTGTTCAGCGCCCTGATCTCCGTCTATCTCATGGCGAAGGGGTTTAAGGCAAGCCAGGTTTCTTTTGTGGTATCCGCTTCTTTTTTGGCCTCTATGGTGACACAGCCGGTGATCGGGACATGGAACGATAAGTATGATAGGAAGAAGGTAGATACGGTATTGTTTTTGATCGCCTGTGTGGGAGGGATCATTTTCATGATGTCGGACAGCCTGGTGATGATTACCATAAGCTACAGCCTTGTGCTGGTGATGATCAATGGCGTCAATCCCGTTATGGAGAAACTGGCCACCACATCGCCGTATTCCTACGGAAAGATAAGGATATGGGGAACCATCGGCTACGCCCTGGGGTCCCAGCTGGCCGGGCTTATATACGACAACATTTCTCCGGAGGCTGTCTTCCTGGCCTTTGTGCTGACCATGCTTCTGTGTGTCGCGGGACTTCTGGGCACGGAGCCGGCGGAGGGAATCCATAAAGCGGAGAACGGGGAAAAGGTGAGAATCCTGGATTTGTTTAAAAACGGGAAGTATGTTTATTATCTGGGACTCTGTGTGATTTTTTACGGCATCACCAATATGAGCAATGTCTTTATCCCGTCTATGCTGACGGACAGGGGACTGGACGTGGGGATCGCGTCCGTGATTTTATCCATAGCGGTTTTGTGTGAGGCGCCGCTGGTTTTCTTTTCCTACCGGTTTATGGATAAGATCGCCAATAAGACTCTTCTTTTCGTGGCAATGGGGCTTGTGTGTGTACAGTGTGCTGTCTATGGTTTTAACCTGCCTATGCCCTTTGTGATACTGGCAACTCTCATAGCCAAGCACCCCGCCGGAATGCTGTACATTATGGTGAATTTAAAGGTGGTCAATACGCTGATCGATGAAAAACAGCAGATCACGGCGCTGGCTTTTGTAGCTACGCTGAAAAATCTGGCTGCTATTGTGTTCCAGAATATCGCCGGCCAGGTCCTGGATGCCACCAGCTACTCCCATCTGTTTCTCCTCTGTTTTGGATGTATGTTGGGAGACTTGGCGCTCCTTGCGTTTTTTCGGATTGGGAGCGGGAATGACAAACCATTATTTAATTGAAAACGGCATTTACATTTTTCCTGCTGTCAGACGGCAAATATGTAAACGGCGTTACATATGGCCTCAAATCCCTTGCCAACAAAGGAAAATTGTTTAGAATAGAGGTCAGATGCGAACCAATAATCATGAGGAGGAGAAAGAAATGTTCAAGTTCAAAAATGAAGCTTATAACGGCACATTCGATCCAACAGACAACCGGCTGGCCGCCATAAAGGAGATGGGAAAGCTGAAGACACTTTCTTATGAAGAAAGATTAAAAACACTTAGAGATTCCGGCTTCTGTTCCTTTAACTGGGCAGACAAACTGCTGGGAGCGGCAGACCGGTAATCACAACCGCGCAGTGTTTCTGAAGACGCTTTCCGATGAACTGGCAGGTGACGGGAAGCGGCGCGCGCTGTTATCTTAATAGAAGGAGGTTCACAATATGTTATCAGATTCAAAATTAGGGTTCGGCCTTATGCGTCTTCCAAAGGATGGAGACGGAAATATTCTTCAGGAAGAAGTCACCCGCATGGTGGACGCGTTCATGAAATCAGGGATGAACTATTTTGACACAGCTTACGCCTACGGCGGAAGCGAGGCAGCTATGAGAAAGGCCCTGGTGGAGAGGTATCCCAGGGAGTCCTTCACCATCGCAGACAAGCTTCCGGCCTGGAAGCTGAAATCGGAAGAGGACGTGGAGAGGATCTTTAAGGAATCCATGGAATTGTGCGGAGTGGATTATTTTGATTTTTACCTTCTCCACAGCGTGGAGGAAAGCCATCTTCCCACTTATGAAAACTATCACTGCTTTGAGTTCCTTCAGGAGATGAAGAGACAGGGGAAGATCCGGTATATTGGGTTTTCCTACCATGACAATGCCCGGCTTCTGGATCAGGTTCTGACGAAGCACCCGGAGATGGATTTTGTCCAGCTGCAGCTTAATTATCTGGATTGGGAGAACGGGGTGATCCAGTCTCGGAAGAACTACGAGACCGCCAGGAAGCACAACAAACCGGTGGTGGTTATGGAGCCGGTGAAGGGCGGAACCCTGGCAGCCTTCCCGGAGGACATTGAAAAGATCTACAAAGACTATGCTCCGGAAAAATCTGCGGCGTCATGGGCCCTCCGGTACATAGGGTCTTTGGAGGGGGTCATGACGGTTCTGTCCGGCATGTCCAACGAGGAGCAGATGAGGGATAACCTTGATACGTTCGTGAATTTCCGGCCAATGGATGAGGAGGAGTACGGGCTTGTCCGCCAGGTGACATCAAAGGTGTTGTCCTTCCCCACCATTCCCTGCACAGGCTGCCGCTACTGCGTGCCGGGCTGTCCCATGAAGATCCAGATCCCGGATCTGTTCACGGCCTACAACAGCGCCAAGACCTACGGTTCCAACCGGAGATATGACACCTACTACAAGAATCACACACAGGGCGGCAACGGGACAGCTTCGGCCTGCATCGGATGCGGACAGTGTGAGGGAGTATGTCCCCAGCACCTGGAGATCATTTCCCTTCTGAAACAGGTTTCCGAAGAATTTGACGCCTGACGTCCAATATGATTAAAGGAGAACAGAGAACATGATTAATTTTGAATATCAGAATCCCACCAGGATCATCTTTGGACAGGGAGCGGTGAAGAAACTGAGCAGCGAGATCTTAAAGTACGGAAACAAGGTGCTGCTGGTATACGGAGGGAGAAGTTTAAAGGAAAGCGGGACCTACGACCTGATCACGGACCAGCTTTCTAAGAACCAGATCACCTGGGCAGAGCTTCCGGGAGTGACCGTTCCTTCCCTAAAGACCGTGTACGAGGGGATCTGCATCGCCAAAGAAAACCATGTGGATATGGTCATCGGCATCGGCGGGGGCTGCTGCATAGACGTGGCAAAGTCCGTCGCCCTGGGCGCTGCCGGGGATGTGGATATCTGGGATGTGCTGGATCGGAAAATCCCCTGGACTGGCTGCGACGTGCTTCCCATTGGCGCTGTGGTCACTATCGCCGGGAGCGGCAGCGAGATGGACGGCAACAGCGAGATTGACAACCTGGAGACAGGAGTCCACGGAAGCATCGGAAGCTATGTAAAGACTTACCCTTCATTTTCCATCCTGGACCCGGACTTAACGGCCTCGGCTCCCTTTAAGCTGACGGCTTACCACGGCGTCTGCATCCTTATCCAGGCGCTGGAGCAGTATTTCTGCCAGACCCAGGACACCCCTATCCAGGACGGATTTATCGAGACCATCTGCCGGACCGTCATCTGTTCTCTGAAAATGCTGAAGAAAAATATGGACAATGTAAATGCCAGAGGCCAGCTTCTGTGGGCGGGAGCCCTGGTGACCAACCGGATCCTGGGAAGGGGCAAGGAGGCGCCGTGGATGGCGGGCCCTCTGGGAAATCTTATTGAAGAGAAGGCAGGGCTGGACTACACTACAGCTATTGCCATCACATTTCCCAAATATATGAGGGTCTGCTATAAAGACTGTCTCCCCCTTTTCGTACAGTTTGCCATCAACGTGATGAACATCAACACGGAGAGGAAATGTGACAATCAGATCGCCAAGGAAGGGGCGGAGGCCCTGCAGAAGATCTTTGACGACCTGGGCCTGGCCCACAGCTTAAGGGACTTAGGAAAGGACTTTACGTCTTATGAGGAGTTCCGGGAGGAGATCGACGCGTATGCCGCCAAGGGGGTTATCTCAAAAGAGGATCTTCAGGAGATCGTTCAGATGTCGATCGGATGATGAACGCCGCCCTGGGGTTTGTGTGTAAAGCGTGCGCAGAAACCGGATAGGGATACGGCTGTGACGCTTCAGGCCGTTGCGGCATTTTTAACGAAATTCGTGGCAACAATGACATACATTATGATCAATCTGAAAGTGATCGCATCCATGGTAGGTTAGTAAACAAACCGGCGGAGTTATGAGTAAATACTTGTGGCACCGCCGGTTTTAAGGTATAATAATAGTCAGAATCATGTATGAAACAGATTTATTTCTTATCTGCAAACAGATAATCGAATTAGAGAGGATTTAAAAATGGGATTAGAAGGTGTTAGAGAGAAAAAATTATTATACCATCTAACAAAAGTAAATAATATGGAAGCCATAATTAACCACGGGTTGTTATCGAGACGATATTTATTAGAACAAAATATGCTTTTTGGAGATGTTGCGGACCCGAAAATTATTACTAAAAGAGAAGAACTGAGCTTAGATAAATATATCCCTTTTCATTTTCACCCATATTCTGCATTTGATGTTGCTGTTAAAAATACATATTCAACAGAGAAGTTTGTGTATATATGTATAAAAAGAGCATTAGCAGAATTTAATAATTTTAAAATCTTGATCAGGCATCCTCTATCACAGCAGGAATGCGTTTTATATGACTATACGGATGGGATAAATAATATTGATTGGGATACTATGGAGAAAGCCGGGACAACCGACGAATATTCGCGGAATGTTAAAATGGCGGAATGCTTAACTGATAAATGTATTCCGGCAGAATTATTTCAATGTGTTTATGTGCCTGATCAAGAAACAAAACAATATATCGAAGAATTATTTCAGAATAAAGGAATTATAGAACAACCTCCATATGTAAATATTCAACCCAAGTGGTTTTGAAAGAGGAAAATTTATGATACAATATGTGAAGGGGAATATGTTTGAATGTAATGCGGATTGCCTAATAAATACTGTAAATTGTGAGGGATTTATGGGCAAAGGTGTTGCGTATCAATTTAAAATGAGATTTCCAGAGAATAATAAATCATATATTAAAGCATGTAAATCCGGAGAATTGACAGTTGGAAAAGTTCACTATTATATAGAAGATGGTATTACTATAATTAACTTTCCTACTAAAAATAAGTGGCGTGAAAATTCTAAAATAGAATATATTGAAAAGGGGATGGACTTTTTTGTAGAGTTGCTTCCTCAACTAAATGTAAAAAAAATTGCAATTCCTCCGCTGGGATGTGGAAATGGAGGATTAATATGGGCAGATGTAAAGGTGATTATAGAAAGCAAAATTGCGGATTTGTCAGATAAATATAATTTTGTTATTTTTGAACCTTCGACTTCTTATAAGGCGGTTCCCAAAACCCCGCCGAAAATAAACGTTTCTGGATTGGTTTTGTTGGATATACGTTTAAATTTAAAAAGATTCAACAGGATTAGATTGCAAAAGACAGGATATTTTGTCAATCTATTTTCAGAGGAAGAGTATTTCAAGTTCGATAAATGGAAATATGGGCCCTATTCTCATTCAATTGATATTGTTGCTAAAAATATAAAAGAGTATCAGGAATACTACGGAATTGATAACTCTCAAGCAACTTTTGATCAGATCTATCAAGTGATTTGCAGTCAAAAGGTGGATGACAAATTTAATAAACTGCATATAGCAGTACAGAAAGCAACGGAATATGTTAATGGCATACAGACGGACAAGAAATTAGAAGGTGTTACTACGGTTTTATATTTAGTAAAAAATGGGAAGCCAAAGAATAAAGCGCAATTAGTAGATGAATTTAAAAGTTGGTCCGAAGATAAAGCAAATAGATTTTCTAATAAATATATATTGGAATGCATTGACTATTTAGAACAAACATCAATGATATCATTGGATATATGTAGTAACTATGAATTGGCGAGAAATGCATTATAATAAGCGGTCAATTACAAAAGTATGAAAAAAGCGGTTTGTCTCACGACAGACCGTTTTTTTGCGCCTTTCAAAGCACCCCAGCCAATTTTACAAAAACTTTACATAAGTAATATTTTTCATTTTACAGACAGTGTTTATGATAAAAAGCGTAAAACAAAACATGAGAAAGAGAAAAGGGGAGAAATCTATTATGAAAAAATTTGCTGCTGTTATTGCTGTCTTATCGCTGTCCTTTACAGCCCTGGCAGGGTGCGGGAAAACGGAGGGAGGAACCGTGTCCACGGATGGTTCCACTTCAATGGAAAAAGTGATCGGGAGTTTGGGAGAATCTTTTGAGAAAAACAATCCAGGGGTAACCTTCACGTATAACCCCACAGGTTCCGGTTCGGGAATCACGGCAGCGGCGGAGGGGCGCTGCGATATCGGCCTTTCCAGCCGGAGCCTGAAGGAGGAAGAGAAGGCCCAGGGGCTGACGGAGACGGTGCTTGCCCTTGACGGGATCGCAGTGATCGTAAATCCGGATAATCCGGTAAATGACCTTGACCTTGAGACCATCGGCAGGATCTACAAGGGTGAGATCACAAACTGGAAAGACGTGGGCGGCAATGACTTAGAGATTGTTCTAATTGGCCGGGAAGCGGGAAGCGGCACAAGAGATGGTTTTGAATCCATCACAGGCACGGAGGATGCCTGCGGATACCGCCAGGAGCTCACCTCTACCGGAGATGTGATCACAACGGTGGCAGGCAATCCGGCGGCAGTGGGATACGCTTCCCTGGCCTCTGTGAAAGAGACGGTGAAGGCCCTCTCGGTGGGGGGCATCGCGCCCACGGAAGAGACGGTAAAAGACGGCAGCTATGTGGTGCAGCGTCCTTTTGTGCTGGTGACAAAGAGCGGGGCGCAGCTTTCGGAGACAGCGCAGAAATTCTTTGACTATATCACCTCACCGGAGGCAAATGAGATCATCTCCTCGGCAGGCGCGGTGCCGGTAAAGTAGGAAGAGGAAGGTGGCGTTACATGAAGAACAGAAAGCAGCTTGTGGAGAATGGGATTCATGGCATGTTCCTGATCCTCGGACTCATTACAGTGGGCTGTGTGCTTCTTATTACGGTTTATCTTGTCATGTCGGGGATTCCGGCTATCCGCAGATTGGGCATTTTCCATTTCCTTTTTGGGAAAACATGGGCTTCTACGGCTGCGCAGCCCCAGTACGGGATACTGCCGTTTATTCTTACAAGTATTTACGGAACCGCCGGGGCAATTATCCTTGGAGTGCCCATAGGATTTATGACGGCAGTTTATCTTGCCAAGGCCGCGCCGCCGAAAGTAAAAGTTATCATGGAGACGGCGGTCAGCCTTCTGGCAGGCATTCCTTCGGTGGTTTACGGGCTTGTGGGGATGATGGTGCTGGTGCCGGGGATACGGGTTGCTTTTCGGATTCCCGACGGGGCCAGCCTGTTTGCCGCCATCATTGTGCTTGCCATCATGATCCTGCCCTCGATCATCAAGGTATCCCTTACGGCCCTGGAGGCTGTCCCCAAGGAATATGAGGACGCCTCCCTGGCCCTTGGCGCTACGCCCATTGAGACCACCTTCCGCGTGACGGTTCCGGCCGCCAAAAGCGGCATCGCGGCTGCTGTGGTGCTGGGGGTGGGCCGGGCCGTGGGCGAGGCCATGGCCGTCATGATGGTGGCGGGGAATGCCCCCAATATGCCGGGGATTTTTCAGAGCGTCCGTTTCCTCACAACCGCCGTGGCAAGCGAGATGTCCTACGCGGCTGACGGAAGTTTACAGAAGCAGGCGCTGTTCTCCATTGCCCTGGTGCTGTTTCTCTTTATTATGCTCATAAACGCTGTACTGAATTTCTTTTTGAAGAACAACAGGAAGGAGTGAGCGGGATGGAAAGACAATCCATTTCTTTTAGAAGGAGAACCTATAGGATGGTCATGGGCGCGCTGATGGGGATCTGCGCCGGCATTACCTGCGCGCTGGTGTTGTTTTTAATCGGGTATGTGCTGTGGAGAGGGCTGCCCAATGTTTCGTGGGAATTGCTCACCACCAAGCCCAGCTATCTGTCCGGCCACATCGGGATCCTGCCGGATATTCTCAATACGGTCTATATTGTGGCGGCGACTTTGATTCTGGTCCTCCCCCTGGGGGTGGGCGCTGCCATTTACCTTACAGAATACGCGGGGAATAAAAAACTTGTGGACATGATCGAGTATGCCGCGGAAACCCTGTCAGGGATTCCGTCCATTATCTACGGCCTTGTGGGAATGCTGTTTTTCTGCCAGTTTTTCGGCATGAAGACGTCTCTCTTAGCGGGAGCCTTTACCCTGGTGATCATGAATCTTCCCACAGTCATGCGCACTACCCAGGAGAGCTTAAAAACAGTGCCCCAGAGCTACCGCGAGGGGGCTTTCGGACTGGGGGCTGGAAAATGGCGGGTGATCTACACGGTTGTGCTTCCCGGCTGCGTAGACGGCATCGTAACCGGCTGTATTTTGTCAGTGGGCCGGATTCTCGGGGAATCGGCGGCGCTTCTTTTCACGGCGGGCTTTGCCCACGCCCTGAACGGGATTTTTGAGGGGCTGGGAAGCCCCGGGGCAACGCTGACAGTGGCATTGTATATCTACGCAAAAGAAAACGGAGAATTTGGAATCGCCTTTGCCATCGCCGCCATCTTGATGATCCTGACCATGCTCATCAATCTGTCGGCTGTGCTGGCGGGTCGGTATTTCCAAAAAAGGGCAGAGAAAGGTGATGGAAAAACCATATGAGCAATATTGTGACAGTAAAAGACTTATGCCTCTGGTATGGCAATGTGCAGGCTTTGAAAAATATCAATATAGAAATTGAGGAACAGAGCATTACCGCTTTAATCGGCCCTTCTGGGTGCGGAAAGTCTACGTTTCTCAAATCCCTGAATCGGATGAATGACCTTGTGGCCGGGGCGCGGATCACAGGGGAGGTGTATTACAGGAATCAAAATATTTTTGACGCCAATGTGGATGTGAATGAGCTCCGCCGCAGCATCGGCATGGTCTTCCAAAAGCCCAACCCATTTCCCATGAGCATCTATGACAATATCGCCTACGGCCCCAGAACCCACGGGATCAAGAATAAGGCAAAGCTGGATGATATCATCGAGCAGTCCCTGCGGGGGGCGGCCATCTGGGATGAAGTGAAAGACAGGCTGAAAAAATCCGCGTTGGGGCTGTCAGGAGGCCAGCAGCAGCGGCTTTGCATTGCCCGCGCGCTGGCAGTGGAACCGGATGTGCTTCTCATGGATGAGCCCACAAGCGCCCTTGACCCCATTTCCACATCAAAGATTGAGGAGCTTGCAATGGAACTGAAAGAAAGGTATACTATTATTATCGTGACGCACAATATGCAGCAGGCTGTGCGGATTTCCGATCATACGGCTTTCTTCCTCCTGGGCGATTTAATCGAATACGGAAACACGGAAAAAATGTTTGAGCAGCCAAAGGATAAGCGGACAGAGGATTATATTACAGGGAGGTTTGGATAATGAGAAGCCGTTTTGATGAGCAGCTTGCCACGCTGAATCAGGAACTTACCCAGATGGGAGCCATGTGTGAGGAAGCCATTGCCGCTGCCTCAAAAGCATTGACCACAGGAGACGGGAAACTGACGGACAAGGTTTTATCCCTTGACGGGGAAATTAACCGGATGGAACGCGCCATAGAAACGTTGTGCCTGAAACTGCTGCTCCAGCAGCAGCCTGTTGCAAGGGATCTGCGGCAGATTTCCGCGGCTCTTAAGATGATTACCGATATGGAGCGCATCGGAACACAGGCAGCGGATATCGGGGAAATTATCGCGTTTATGGATGGCAGGACAGGCGCGGAATGCCAACAGATCCGGTTTATGGCAGACGCGGCAAGCCAGATGGTTACTGAGAGCATTGATGCCTTTGTAAAAAAGGATGTCATACTGGCAGGCACGGCCATTGGCCGTGATGATGTGGTCGACGATCTGTTTTTACAGGTAAAATCATCATTGATTAAGCTGATAGCAGAGAAACCGGCAGACGGGGGATACGCATTGGATTTACTGATGATTGCCAAATATTTTGAGCGTATCGGAGACCATGCGGTAAATATTGCGGAGTGGGTGGCTTTTTCCGTGACAGGAGAACACAAAAAATGAAAGTATGGTGCGTAGAGGACGACGCAGGTATACGGGATATCGAAGTGTATACCCTTAATTCCACTGATTTTGAAGCAGAAGGATTTTCGGATGCAAAGGCTTTTCGCAGCGCTTTATCCGGAGATAAGCCGGATCTGATTATTCTTGATATTATGCTGCCCGGGGAGAATGGAGTGGAGCTGTTAAAATTTTTAAAAAGCAGCCCTGATACCTGTAAAATTCCCGTTATCATGGCAACCGCCAAGGGCATGGAGTACGATAAAGTCCAAAGCCTTGATCTGGGGGCAGACGATTATCTTGTGAAGCCTTTTGGAATGATGGAAATGGTCTCCCGCGTGAAAGCCGTGCTTCGGCGGTGCAATGTCCTGGAGAAAGAACATCTTTTGAAAGCAGGCAGGCTTGAGGTGAACTTGGATGAACATACGGTTACCGTTGACAATGAAAGGGTTCAGCTTACCTTAAAAGAATTTGAACTTCTGCGGCTGTTTCTTTCTCACCCAGGCATTGCCTTTACCCGCGACCAGCTTTTCAGTGATGTATGGGGCGCTGATTATGTGGGCGAGACAAGGACGGTTGATATGCATATCCGTACATTGCGTGTAAAATTGGGAGATTGCGGCAAAATGATCGAGACGGTGCGGGGCATCGGCTATCGGTTAGAGGTGAAGCCATGACCCAAAAAATTTTTAGATCCATCATGGCTGCGGCGGGGGCTGTCCTGATTGCGAGCCTTGTGATCATCATGGGAGGGCTCTACCGCTATTTTAGCAGTGTTCAGGAGAAACAGCTGGAGGATGAGCTGTCTTTGGCTGTCATAGCTGTTGAAAAAATCGGACAGGAATATCTTGAGGACTTGCAGTCAGATCAATATCGTTTCACATGGGTGTCTGAAAACGGAGATGTTCGATACGACACCCAGTCTGACGAGGAAAGTATGGAGAACCACGGGGACAGGGAGGAAATACGGCAGGCATTCCAGAGCAGGGAGGGAAAAAGCCTGCGCTATTCCTCAACGCTCTTGGAAAAAACCCTCTACTGCGCAAGGCGGCTGGAGGATGGCTCGGTACTTCGAATTTCCGTCCGCAGCGTTACCATATGGGTTCTTGTATTAGGGATGATGCAGCCGATTTTGATTGTGATTGCCGCAGCTCTCGTTTTATCGGGAATACTGGCGGGCCGGATTTCGGAACACATTATGGAGCCGTTAAACAGCCTTGATCTGGAAAAACCCCTGGATAATGATACCTATGAGGAGCTGGCTCCTCTATTAAAGCGCATCAATAAGCAGCACAGGCAGATTGAGATGCAGCTGCGGGAACTTCAAAGGAAAAACGACGAATTTGCACAGATTACACGGGGAATGACGGAAGGGCTTGTCCTTTTAAATGAAAAAAATATTATTTTGAATATCAATCCCGCTGCCCTTAAATTATTTCACACAAAGGAATCCTGCATAGGAGAGGATTTTCTAACAGTAGAGAGAAGCCTGAATGTGAACCGCGGGATACAGGAGGCGTTTTCAAAGGGACACAGCGAGATCTCCATGGAACGTGAAGGAAAAGAGTACCAGCTCCATATCAACCGTATCGAGTCAAACGGTTCCCTGATCGGGGCGGTTGTGCTTGCCTTTGACAGAACCGAGGCAGCTTTCGCGGAGAGAAACAGGAGGGAATTTACGGCCAATGTATCCCATGAACTGAAGACCCCGCTGCAGTCCATAATGGGAAGCGCGGAGTTAATGGAGAGCGGCCTTGTAAAACCAGAGGATATGGCACATTTTGTAAAGCGTATCCGCACAGAGACAGAGAGGCTTGTAACACTGATTGATGATATTATCCGGTTATCTCAGTTAGATGAGGGAGGTGATATGCTTTTTGAAAATATTGATGTATATGAAGCGGCGTCCGAGGTGACGGCAGGGCTGGCAGATATGGCGGCAGCCAGAAATATCAAGATTACTCTGACAGGGGAGACGGTCTGGGTAAAAGGCGTCCGGCGGCTTTTGACAGAAATCCTATTTAACCTCTGCGACAATGCTGTGAAGTATAATAAGGACGGCGGGACGGTGGAGGTTTCTGTAAACAGACAGGGGACAGAAGCCGTGATTTCCGTAAAGGATTCCGGAATCGGCATACCGCCGGAACATCAGGCAAGGATTTTTGAACGGTTTTACCGTGTGGACAAAAGCCGTTCCAAAGAATCAGGGGGAACAGGTTTGGGGCTTTCCATTGTCAAACACGCCGCAGAGTATCTAGACGGCAAAATTGACCTGCACAGCAGCCCGGGGGAAGGGACAGCCGTACAGGTTACTTTAAAAATTTCATCGCCGCAGGCGATCTAAATTCAGGTATGCCAAGTGTGCCCGCCAGGCTTTCATGGGATGGTGGCGCGTCCGCTGCCGGGCGCATGAAGGTTTACCTTGAAAACTTCACCGCCAGAGGATGGTTCTGCTCCGTCTGGGAGGTGAGACGGGGATTTTAAGAGAAGATAAGGAGGGGAACATGCAGTGAAAAGGAAGTATAGGGGGCGGTTTCGGAGAACAGAGAGGCTGCGTGCCAGGGCAGCGGTACTTGCGGCATTTGTCATGGTGGGGACAGAGGTGCTCACAGGGGCAGCTGCCGGCGCTGAGGGGAGTCCGGGTCAGGCCGCCGCTTATGGGCAGAGCCGGACAGAGGAGGAAGGCGGCGGGATGCGGCCGGCTACCAGTTCCAATTTCTTTGAGGATCTGACCCACAGCCTGTTAAATCAGAGGGACGGGACGGCAAAAGAGGGAGAGTACGGGGGAGGTTTTAAGTGGACCCTGGATGAGGGCCTTCTGACCATCGCCGGGAAAGGGGATATCCCGGGGAATTACCGGTATTTTGAGCTCCCCTGGTATTCTTTCAGAGACAAGATTCAGGAGATCGTCATCGAGGATGGGGTGACCGGAATCGGCGAGTATTTATTTTGCGACAACACCAACCTGACAAGCCTGGTTATACCGGAAAGCGTGACCCACATCGGTGAGCACGCGTTTTTCCGGTGTTCGAGTTTGGAGAATATTGTATTGCCGGACACGGTGGTTTCTATTGGAGCGGGAGCCTTCGAGGGCTGTCCCCGGCTTCCGGATCATATCCCCCTGTGCCGGGGAGTGTGTGACGGCGATGTGGGGTGGAAACTGGACAGGGATGGAACCCTGACCGTGGAAGGAACAGGCCCCATGCCTGACGGAACAAGCTGGGTTGATTTTGGCTGGTTCTCCTCAGGGGATCAGATTGAAGAGATTATCGTGGAGGATGGAATCACCACGGTGGGGGATTATGCTTTTGACGGTTGTGAAAATGTTTTAAAGGTTACTCTGCCATCAGGGCTTACCTCCATCGGGAGATTCGCGTTCAGGTACTGCGAAAGCCTTACAGAGATTCGGATACCCCAGTCTGTGGCAGCTATCCGGTACGGCGCCTTCGCTGCCTGTGCCAGCCTGGAGGATGTAACCATGGCGGACAGCGTGGTTACCATCGAGGGGGGCGCGTTTTCCGCCTGCCCCAAATTAAAAGATACCACGCCGGTGGCAAAAGATACCTACAGCGCTCATCTGCAATGGGTGGTCACAAAGGCCGGGGTCATGACTGTCAGCGGGGACGGGGAGATTCCGGATATGGGGCAGGCCCATGTAGAGGGGGAGGAGGACCCCGGGGAAAACTGGAATACAGGCTGGATCGCCATCGAGGATACTATAAAAAGAATCATTATTCAAGACGGGATCACTGCCATCGGGAGAAGCGCCTTTGCCAGCTGTAAAAATCTTGTGGCCGTGGAGCTGCCGGACAGCCTTAAAAAGATTGGGACTCATGCATTCAACTATTGTCTCAGCCTGGCGGAGATTAAGCTTCCAAAGGGGCTTGTCCACATTGGGAGAGGGGCATTTACCGACACATCCATTACATCGGTGGTGATACCGGAGACTGTGGATTTCCTGGCCCAGGCCTCATTTCCCCCGGCAACCCAGTTCATTTATGAAAAGACGGCAGACGTGGCGGCTGTTCCCCTTGAACAGATGGACAGCGCGGGCAGCGTCATCAGCAGCAACATTCACCGGCAGAACTACGGCAATTTCCCTGTGAGGACCACATGGTCCAATCTGTGGGAGGGAGAGGCCGGGACCCTGTTTCGGACAGAGTATGTGGTAGAGCTCCGCCGGCTTCTCATCGAGGAATACAGCCCGGCCTTTCAGTTTATGAGAAGCTGGGAGGTTCCCATGGAGCTGCCTGTGTTCGGCGGTTTCTTTGAAGACGGGGAAGAGTTCTACATCGTTTTTGGACAGAAAAACCCGGAAGAGAGGGACGACGCGGAGGTGGTCCGGGTTGTCAGGTACACGAAAAATATGGAGCGCCTTGATTCCCTGAGCCTTTACGGCCTGGATACCACGATCCCCTTTACTGCCGGAAATCTCCGTATGGATAAAAAGGGGCCTTACCTCTACATTCACACCTCCCATGAGGAATACCTGGCGCCGGACGGAAACCACCATCAGACCAACATGACGATTATTGTGAACACAGAGGCAATGGCAGCGGCTAGGGCTGCTTACAGGGAGTCCAACAGCTATTCCTCCCATTCCTTTAATCAGTTTATAAAGGCAGACGGCGACAGGGTCATCACCGTGGACCAGGCGGACGCCTTTCCCGCCAGGGCGGTGATCCTGGGTTGTTACCCGTGGCAGGATATGGAGGACACCCCCATAGTCCGCCGGAGGCTTCTGGACATTACAGGAATGGATGGGGAAAATTACACAGGCGTCATGGTAGGAGGGCTGGAAGCCTCGGATCAATCTTATCTGACAGCGTGGACCTCCATAGACCAGGAAAATTTTCAGGACAGCCGCACCTACAACGTGTACCTGTCCGTCATCGACAAGGAAGACCCCAAAGGGGAAGGAAAGGTCATACAGATTACGGATTATAAAGAGGGGGAGAGCGCCTGCGGGGGGAATCCGGCTTTGGTCAAGATCTCCGACAGCCTGTTCGCCCTGATGTGGGGAGAGATTGTCACGTATCCCAAGAACCCCTCTTACCACAATATGGATTTTACCGATACCGTGAGAGTGGTTTTTCTTGATGGTGAGGGCAGACGGCTGGGCGGCGGAGAGACAGGAACCTTTCAGGGAAGTCTTTCAGACTGTCAGCCTGTGGTATACAACGGCCAGGTGATCTGGTACGTTACAGACGGCAGCACCCTGACCTTCTATGCCTTCCCTGCCCAATGCCCCGATGATATCCGGGAACTGAAAGTAGACAAGACCGTCCTGGGAGAAAAGAAGACCGATGAGGATGGAGAAAAAGACCCGGGAGGAGGACCGGAAGGAGACAGCGGCGCCGGGGAAGACGGAACCGGGGAAGGAGCCGGCGAAGGCGATAAGGGAGATGGAAATGATACCGGCGGAGGAAAAGAAGAGGGCTCCGGCGGGGATCATGGAGACGGCAGCGGGGCGGAAAACGGAGATGAAGGCAGCAGCGGCGAAAACAGCGGAGGATCCGGGGACGGAAGCGGAGATGAGGGCGGAGACAGCGGAAGCTCCGGGGACGGAACCGAGGGCGGAGACAGCGGGAACAGCGGCGGGACGGGAGAAACCGGCGGCTCAGAAGGAGGCGGCGGATCTGATTCCGGAGGAGATTCCAGCGGAACCGGAAGTGAAGGAACCGGAGGGGGCTCTGGTGGAATCGGCGGCACTGGCGGAATCGGCGGGTCCGGCGGCGGAAGCGGTGGCTCTGGCGGAGGAACCGGCGGCTCCGGCGGGAGCAGTGGCTCTGGCGGCGGAAGCGGTGGATCCGGCGGAAGCAGCGGCTCTGGCGGAGGCAGCAGCTCCGGAGGCGGAAGCAGCAGTTCCGGCGGCGGAAGCGGTGGCTCCGGCGGAAGCAGCAGTTCCGGCGGCAGCGGATCCGGCGGAAACGGCGGTCCGGGAGGCTCCAAGGGGAACTCCGGAGCTCCGGGCGGTTTTACGTCGGTTCCAGGCAGCGACGCCCCCGGCGCGGCGGCTGTCCTCACAGGCGTGTGGAGAAGAGACGATAAGGGATGGTGGCTGGAAAAGCCGGATAAGAGCTATCCAAGAGACCAATGGGCCAGAATCAACGGGGCTGTCTACCGTTTTGACCAGGAAGGTTATATGATGGAAGGCTGGATTTTCTTAGGCGGCCGGTGGTATTACTCAGCGCCCGGGTCAGGAGCCCTGGTTACAGGCTGGGCGTGGATCTGGGACCGCTGGTATTATCTGGGAGCAGACGGAATCATGGCCACAGGCTGGATTCAGCTCTCCGGCATATGGTATTACTTAAACCCAGACGGCGCAATGGCCACAGGCTGGATTTTAGATGGAGGAAAATGGTATTATCTGTATCCGGACGGAGCCATGGCGGTGGACACCAGGACGCCTGACGGCTATGCAGTGGGAGCGGACGGAGCCTGGATTACCTAGGAGATCGGCAGGGAAGGCTTCTTCCCTGCCCGCGCCGGGCCTTGGTCAGCTTTTGCCGACAAACCTCTCTTTGGGGCTTGTGCGCAAAAAGGCTCTGCCTTTCAAGGTTTCCATTCCTCTTCCATCAAAAGCTTTCCTGTCTCTGACCCGGCCTGCACCTGTGTCACCACAGTCCAGCCGGCTGTCTGTGTTGTGAGAAAGACAAACTTGTCCTCTGCCAATTCCATCTCCCCTGTATCCGGATTCCGTTCCTGAACCGTCTCATGGTAGACTTCCACTGTTGCCGGATCAACGGAAGTCCCCACAAGACAGCGCTTTACGATCTCAGGATCCGGGTCATCCAGATAGATACTCCACTCTTCCCGGATCATCACCGGTTCCCCGTCCAGATACTCATAGGTATAATAGTAATGACGGGCAGCCCCGCCTCTTCCTGTACCGTAGATCAGCTGATCCTCTTGGTCGAAAGTTGCCAGAGGTATCTCACTTAACTTAGGGTCATGGACAAACTGTTCCCTGTCCGGGTTCCAAACCAGGTAAATCCATTCCAGGAGATAATTTCCATTGACTGTGTCAAAAAGGCGGATATCCTTGTAGCCGTCGAAATTCACGTCCTCCAGCTCCAGTCCCATACACTCCTCCTGATCCAGCCATACGGCGGTCTGCCCAAACAAACTCAGCTCCGGCACGGAGATGGTCTGCCGGATTCCTTCCTCGTCGCGAACCGTGACAGATCTGACTTGATAGGTGGAACTTCCGCTGTCAAAACATGCCTCTATGTCAAAAGAGAACTCCGGCATATCTTCCTTAAGCTTTCCCCGGACAGTGGTGGTAAAATAACTGTCGTCTTTCTGAGAAAAAACAGGTGGTGTCTCGACCGCAGACACCCGGAAACCAGACAAGATCAGGCATAACACAATCAGCAGCATTTCTCCCATGGCAGATCCTCCCTCCATAAATCCCGATCCATCAGAAAAACGCCCTCACATATGCCAGTGTTTTTTCTAATAAATCTTTTGGTAATTAACCTTTGTAATTACAATATTGTCGTCAATTCTGTTAAGCTCTACAAGATCATTTTCCATGATTCCCAATGCTTCAAGATTTAGTATATATAATCGTATATACATTGTCAACGACCTCATACAAAAATCTCCTCACCTCTCCCTCCGTCTCCTCGGCAGTGACTTCGGTGCTGCAGACTTCGAGCCGGCTTCTTCCCACGGCAATACTCTCCGGCGATTGTAATCTGTTGAAAAAACAGACATTATGGAGTATCATGAGACTATAGACAAGATATGATCAGGAGGATAAAAATATGGTGCATTTTGAGAGAGAAGTGAAGGAACGGGAACTGATTGAGGCAATGCTGCGCCAATTCCATCATGTGAATCTGGGGCTGCATGATACGGACGGATATCCTTACGTTGTTCCCTTAAATTTCGGATTTGAAATCAAGGACGACCAGCTGTATGTTTACGTCCATTTTATGAAAAAAGGACATAAACTGGATTTGATGAGAAAAGATCCCAGGGTTTGCCTGGAATTCAGCATGTTTCAGGATTTCCCGGACAGGCCGTATAAAGGGCATCGCCACGACTACCGCGGCGTGATCGCCAAAGGCGATATCCGGATCGTAGACTCTAAGGAAGATTATGAAACTTTTGAGAGAGGCTACAATTTATTATACACCTGCAACAACAGAGAAATTAAGCCCCTGAAAGACAGGAATCCCCTGCCTGCCATGTATATCGGAATGATTGTCTGCGATATGAAAAATGTCACCGCTAAATCGGAGTTCCCTTTGAGGACGCCGGAAGATGTTCCGTTCATCAATGTCTACGAGATGCCGGAGGATACGGAGCCTTTTGATATCCGGGATATTATCGAGAAGAGAAAAAGTGACAGGAAGACAATCGCCGTGAGGTAAAGCGTGCCAATGGAGGACTGCCCCTTTCTCTCTGGGACACTTATTCAGCTTTTGCTAACTGTTATGGTGGCGTTATAATCCTGGGTGTCAAGGAAAACAGTGATAGAAGTTGGAGAACCACAGGACTGAAAAAGGCAGATAAGGAAAAACTTCTGAAGGAGTTTTGGGATACCATCAACAACCGACGAAAAGTCAGTGCCAACCTTCTGTCAGATGACGATGTAACTGTGTATGATATAGGAGAAGACATGGTCATTGTCATTGAAGTTCCCATGGCCAGGCGGGAACAAAAGCCGATCTTTGTAAATAATGATATGTTCGGCGGTACCTTTAAAAGAAATCATGAGGGTGATTATCACTGTACAGAACTACAGGTAAAATCCATGCTGAGGGACCAGACCGAGAGTACAATGGACATGCGGATTATAGAAGATATGACGATTGCTCAATTTGACAGGGACACCGTACAGAGCTATCGGAACAGACACCGGTCATTTAAACCAGGACATCCGTGGGTTAATTTAAGCGACGAGGATTATTTACAGAAAATAGGCGCTGCTGAAATGGGAAAAGACAGAAGGCTGCATCCCACGGCTGCCGGACTTTTGATGTTTGGCGAGGAAAACAGAATTGTGAGGGTATATCCTGAATATTTTTTGGATTATCGTGAGATTCTGGATCCAACCATACGATGGACGGACCGACTCCAGTCCAGTTCCGGGGAATGGAGCGGTAATCTGTTTGATTTCTATTTCCGTGTATATCAAAAAATCACCAAAAATGTAAAAATACCATTTAAAATGGTTGGCGGGGATCGTATAGATGATACACCGGTGCACCGCGCACTGAGAGAGGTTTTGGCAAATTGTCTGGTAAACACTGATTTCTTTGTGCCGAGAGGGGTTGTGATCAAACAGGAAGATGATATGCTGATCCTGGAAAATCCAGGAAGCATCCGTGTGGGGAAATACCAGATGAAACTGGGCGGGCAGTCGGATCCGCGGAATAAGGCGCTGATGAAGATGTTTAATCTGATTGATATAGGGGAACGGGCAGGGAGCGGTGTTCCGGAACTGTTTGCTGTGTGGGAAAATGAAGATTGGGAAGAACCGCGCATTGAGGAACAGCTGGACTATGTAGAAAGAACTACAGTGATACTGTCTTTTAAACAAAAAAGCGCTGAAAAAAAAGCGCTGAAAAAAAGGTGAATAAAAGAACTTTAGAGCAATATGAAGTGATCCTATCTGTCATGAAACCGGATACATGGTATCAGGCGAAAGAGTTTTGTGATATTCTTGGCGTGAAGGACAGCCGAACCAGGGAATTGCTCAGGGAGCTGGCTGCTACCCGCCGCATAGAAGATGATGGGGCGACCAAGGGGAAGAGGTACAGGCTTCTTTGATGTGTTGCGCGCGGAATCCGAAAAGGGGACAGTTTGGGCAGGAACCCAGATGAAAAGCCCAGGGGCCGGGAGAGGATCTGGAGACAGTGTTTTCCCTCTGGGCGGAATAGGAGCGTTATGAAGGAAAGGATATTGACACCGGAGGAGGAAGGGCTGCTCCGGAATGTGGGCGTGACGGTTACGTTTCAGCCGGGACATCTGATCTATCTGAAAGGGGATCCGGCGGACCGGGTATACTATATCTTAAAAGGACGGGTGAGGGTTTTTGAGAACCTGTATTCTGGACGGGAGATGACCCTGGATGTGGCGGGAGCGGGGCGGATGTTCGGGGAGTCGGCTTTTGCGGAGCACAGTACCCGTCCGGCCTGTGTCCAGGCGGTGAATCAGGTGACCCTGGTTTCTTTTCGGATCATGGATATTCTCCCATACTTTCGGAGCAGCCCAGGGCTGGCCCTCCATTTTCTTCAGCTGTGCTCTGCCACCATGGATTATCTGGTGGACCGCATGGAAGAACAGTGTCTTCTGGACAGGTACGGCAAGGTGGCCAGCTATATTTTAAACAGGACAGCCCCGGACAGTGAGGACATGGGAACCAGGGGAGGAATCCTCCCCTACACCCATGAGGATCTGTCGGTCTCTCTGGGGCTGAACCGGTCTACAGTGACTCAGGTTCTTAAGAAATTTAAAGAGCAGGGGTGGCTGGAGAGGGGGTACGGGTATCTGAGAGTCTTAGACCGCCAGGCTCTGGAGGAGGTGGTGGAAAGGCAGAAAGACGGCGCATAAGCTGATATACGAACCGGCAGGATCCGCGAAGCGGCGCGTGCTGCTGCGATAAAAAGGAGGAGAAAAGCATGGCAAGACAGCCAAGGCAGGTACATATATTTTTGTTTCGTGAGCGTGAAAAGGGATATGAGTACGGGATTTTTCAGAGGGCTGATGAGCCGGTGTGCTGGCAGGGGGTCTGCGGGGGCCTGGAGGGGGATGAAACCCTGGAGGAAGGGGCCCGCAGGGAGATCCGGGAGGAGGCGGGCGTAGAGGATGAGGCGCCCCTATTTAAGCTGGAGAGTATCAGTTACCTGCCGGATTTTGCTTTTTCTTCTAAGGCCAGACAGGTGTGGGGAAAATCGGTTGTGGTGGTTCCTATGTATTTTTTTGCCATGAAATGGGACGGAGAGATCGCGCTGTCCAATGAGCATCTGGCCATGAGATGGCTGTGTTATGATGATGCTTATGATCTGGTTTATTATATGGATCAAAAGATCGCTCTCTATGAGCTCCATGAAAAGCTGAAACGGGGAATTTTAGACAGTACATGCAGGCGCTTGAGGGGTATGGCGGTGAAATTTACGGAAAATTAAAAGGAAATTGTTATATATGCAACAATCTTTGGTTCTCCATTGTTTATAATGAAAGCAGTTAAATCGAGTAGGGAAGGCTTCTCCCCCCTGCTCGCCGCGCCGGGGCGGGGCCGCGCAGGCGGCCATATTTCCTTTCCGCTCCGTGTGCATAAAAACAGCGGCAGTATTTGTGCCGGGAATGGAGGACCATATGAAAAAATTAGAGACCTTGTTTTACATTGTAGCAGGAAATGTATTGCTGGCTTTTGCCGTGTGCGCTTTTGTGGTTCCCAACGGGTTTATGCTGGGAGGCTCTACAGGGATCGCCCTGGCGGTTCAGTCCTGGATCCCGGCGCCCATCTCGGTGATCTCCGCCGTGGTGAACGTGTCCCTGTTTTTCCTGGGATTTGCGTTTCTGGGAAAGCAGTTTGCTATGACTTCCCTGCTTTCTACGGTTATCTACCCGATTATTCTGGGATTTTTTGAAAAATTGCCTGTAGGCACCTGGTTTTCGGGGGATACCCTGCTTTCCGCCGTGTTTGCCGGGGTGCTCATGGGAGGCGGAATCGGCCTGGTGATCCGGGCGGGGGGGTCCACGGGAGGCATGGATATTCCGCCTTGCATTTTACAGAAGATTAAGGGGATTCCGGTGGGCAATTCCATGATGGGGTTTGATATTCTGATCCTGGGAGTCCAGATCCTGCGGGGCGGCTGGGACGGCATCCTCTACGGGATCGTGGTCATCGTCCTCACCTCCGCCATGGTCAACAGGACCCTTCTCTCTGGGGAGCAGAAGATCGAGCTGATCATTATCTCCCCCCGCTACGAGGAGATCGCCCAGGCGGTTTTAAGGGATCTGGACAGCGGAGTGACATTTCTCAACATCGAGACCGGCTACCAGAAGGAGCAGCAGAAGGCCGTGTTCAGCGTGGTGTACGGAAAACAATATCCTGGGTTTCGGGATAAGGTGCTGTCCATTGACCCCAGCGCGTTTATTGTAGCCGCGCCGGTGATGAATGTGAATGGGCGGGGGTACACATTGGCCAGGTAATATCTTTATTATCTGTGCATCTGCGTGATTTTTTATGGAGCTTCCAACATGGGAAACACCTTTATCCCCTCTATGCTGACAGACAAGGGGCTGGATGTGGGGATTGCCTCCACGGTTCTTTCCATAGCAGTCACTCTCCTGGCAAAGCATCCGGCGGGGATGCTGTACATCATGGTGAATCTGAAGGTGATCAACACCCTCATCGATGAGGATCATCAGATCACGGCCCTGGTGGCGACCCTTAAAAACCTGGCGGCGATCCTGTTTCAGAATGTCGCCGGATAGATCCTGGATGCTTCCAGTTATTCGGTTTTGTTCGGCACCTGCTTTGTGTGCATCGTGGGCGGACTGGTGCTGCTTGCCTTCTTTCAGATTGAGAGCGGAAATGACAGGCGGATGTTTCAGTAAGGAAAAACAGATGCAGACAGGAAAAATTCAAGCTTTTCCTGTCTGCAGAGGGCAGATTCGCGGGAACAGAACATGACAGAAGCAAACTAATATACCACGTATATGGAACCGTCTTCTAGTTTCCATGAATCCCCCACTTTGGCCGGAAGACCTGTTGTGGGATTGATGGGAATTTCTTCTTTTATGTTTTTCTCAAACAGGTTCTCTGGCGTTTCGCCATAGTAAATGGTACAGAAAATTCGTTCTTCATACCCAAAGGGATCAAAATGTCCCTTTCCGTCAGCGGGATTTGTCCCCATATACAGAGTCTTATTTTTACAGATATCGGACTTATGTAAATCAATTTCCAGATTATGCGCCAGATTAACAAAATAAGCCACATCATCAAGACTGCGGGAAATAAATTTTATGGGAATGTCGATACTTCGGTTGTTTTGATTGTCCCCGTTATTGACGAGCCAATCGATTATGTAATCACGGACCGCCAAGTAAATAGGGTCGTTCGAATAATCTTTTCTGCTGCCGTCTGTACCGAATTCGGTTCTGGTGACTACATTGGTATGCAGCAGATATTGTCCGTCAGTGGAGCTTAAGACGACGGGAACAAGGGCATTGTTTTTAGCGGTTGTCTCTGCCGGAAACACGGGCAGATCCGTTGTCAGGCATTGAACCCGTGATTCGGTCTGGGGGACAGGATTCCCTGCGCTGTCCGCGTATGGTTTTCTTCCCTCTGCTTTTCCGTAATTGAGGTAATGCTGGTAGAGAGTGTTTTCATCTGTTCCACAGGCTGCGGCCACGTCGGGATAAGTCCGGGCATAGTATTCTGAATCAAATACTGCCCCGTCAGGCATTGTTCGGGGATTTGCCAGTACGGTTATAGCAGAAGACAGACCTAAAAACCCGGACAGCAGCGCCAATAACATTTGTCTTTTCATATTCTCCTCCTTATCTCTTAGTATCCAGATCTTCCATCAATTCACTTTTCTTTTATTGTATTTCCATTATATTTACTTTGTCAATAATTTAGCTATCATTTTCTAGTTTTCCCCGCGTCTGTTGACATCCTGCGGGAGTCCTGTATAATTAAAGCAGGAAGGGAGAACTTTTATGAAATTTTTGTGGGAAGTTTTAGGAGGATATGCGACAAAGCCAAAGCCAAAAACCGTAAAAAAGTATGAGGTTTCCCAATACGAAGGAAACAGCTATCTGCTGTTTGAGGATAAAGGGAATCCTTATGAGTCGATTTACATAGAAGGGGGAGTCGTACGGGGAGAATTGACTTTATTGGACAAAGAATGCGACCACGACCCTGACGGCGGAGGGTGGTCCTGCAGGATGGTACAGTTTGACGCGGAGAATACAAATAAGGTTTTCACCTTTTTATGCGAAAAGGGGGAACCGATCGAGGCCCTCAAAAGAATGCTCAACTCTCAGGACAGGCTCGGAATCTTTCTCGCGGAGTGCGGGAAACGGGAGATTAAATTTACAGACCAATTAAAGCTTTAAACAGTGACTCGCAAGCGGCTGAAATGATTGTATCATGATTGTACTTTGGCTTGTTCTGCCAACGGATCAATGTTATAATAGGTAGTGTGCTGATGGTAACAGCTCAGATAGGTCTGCGCACTTGCTGCGCTGACCGTACGAAAACGTAGTGGCCGGATAGCATCTGCCCCATCGCGCATGCAGGTCAGCACCCTGGGGGTGGTGACCTGGAATAATTGATACATTATGAGAGACGGAGGGAAAAGAACCATGAGAAAACATTGGCAATGCGTAAAGACAGCAGCCCTGACAACACTCTTAGCCGCAGCTCTGTCCACGACGGTTTATGCGGGGGAATGGATGCAGGATAATGTGGGCTGGTGGTATCAAAATGATGACGGAAGCTATCAGATGGATGGCTGGTTCACGGATATCGACGGCAAAAGCTATTATTTTGACCAGCGCGGCTACATGCTGTCCGACACGGTGACGCCGGACGGAGCGCAGGTGGGACCAGACGGAGCAAGAGTCGGAGGACTCAGAAGTCTTCCCAGCAACAAGGGAGACATATACTACGGAGGGCTGCGCCAGGTTCTGGACTCCATCCCTCTCTATCCGGAGTCCACAGGATATACGGATCTGGACGCTTATCTGGACTATATATTTTCCCAGATCTTCACGGCAGACATGGACACCCACGACAAGCTGAAAGCTTGCTATGATTATCTCATCACCCACACGCAGTACGGGTATATAACCTATCATGGGGGAAGTTATCACCGCGCCTACGACACCCTGTTAATGGGAGTGGGCGTGTGCGACGACTACTCGGCGGCATTTTCCGTCATGGCCAGGAGGATCGGAGTGCCCATGTACACGGCCGGCGGTTCCACCCACAAGTCCAACGGAGATTTTACCCCCCACGCGTGGTGCCAGCTGGACTACAACGGCACCACCTACATCTTTGATCCCCAGGTGGAGGATGTGATCGCCGGCGGCAGGGGCGGCTCCATCATGTACATAAGGTTTGGAGGGACCACGGCCCAGCTGGCGGACAAGTACCGCTATGAGATGATCATGGATGATTTCTCCCAGCCTAAAAAAGGCAACGGGGAGTCCATCATTGGCTGGGATTCCGAAAAGAGCGTCACAGAGTTTTTGAACCAGTGGAACGGCATGAGCGAGGAAGATAAAATTGACCTTTTGTGGGCGTCATATTTCAAATGATGAATTTGGAGGGGCGATATGGAATTTAAGAGAGACATCGAGGAGCTTATACAAAAGTACGCGGATGCGATCCACACCCAGGATGAAAAAGAATTTAAGTCCCTCTGGATACAGGAGGATACCAACATTTTGATATCAGGGACAAAGCTTTTTGGCGGCATAGAGTCCATCTATCAGGACTTTTTGGTGGACCTGATCCAAAAAAAGTATTCATCCATACGCCTTGTCAATGACGGGCTTGAGACGTACCTGCTCACAGACGACGTGGCAGTGGCGGTATTTCAGTATCACACGGAATGTATAATAAGGGAGAACGGCGAGCCTTACGGCATCGCCGGGCTGGAAACCCAGGTTATAAAAAAGACCAAAGAGGGCTGGAAGATCGCCCATATTCAGTATCACGGGAAGGAAGTTGTCCGTTGAGAGTATCAGTTCAGATAGGTCCGCGCCGCAAAAGTCAGGCTTTACAGTCTTTTATTTATGGACTATAATAGAAAGAACAGATAAAGAAATGGCGGTGAAAGCCTGGTGCAAAAAGAAATGACGCAGAGAAATATTGAAGAATTTGAACGGCTGCAGGATTATATGATTTCCTGTGATAAGGATTCGGAGGCGTATCGGAAGATGAAAAGGCGTTATACCGCTTTAAAGGTTATCCTCATGGCTTCTGGAATCAATCTTACAGAGCTGGACTTTATCAAAGAATAGCATGAAACCCACTTATATCAGGCTGATGATTTTCCGCAAAATAAGATGGCTGCGGAAAGTCATCGGCTTTTTACCTATGAGAGGTCACCAATGAAATCATTTCACTACATCATCACCGACAAGATGGGCCTGCACGCCCAGCCCGCCGGTTTTCTCACAAAGCTGGCCCTGTCATATCCCTGCAGGGTCACGGTCATGCAGGGAGGCCGGAGGGCGGATGCCAAGAAGATCTTTGGAGTTATGGGACTTGGGGCAAAGTACGGCCAGGAGATCATCCTGGAGACGGAGGGAGACCAGGAGGAGGAGGCCATGGAAGCCTTAAGAGATTTTGTGGAGAACAATCTCTGACAGGCCGGTCTCACGGCGGCCAGCGAAGATAAGGAGTCCTATGACATGAAGAATAACAAGCAAAATGAGCTGATCCGGATTCTCTCGGAGTCAGACAAGAGCATCCCGGCGGCGATCCTGGCAGGGATGCTGGGCACCAGCGAGAGGACGGTCCGCAACTACATAAAGGTGCTGAATGAGAGGGGGGACGTATCCATCGTCTCCTCGCGGGAGGGATATCGTCTGGAGGAAGGCGCGGCTGCCCCTGACAACGGCATTTCCGAGAACGAGGCCCGGTCCTGGCAGGTGTTGTCCGATTTGCTCACCAGCAAAGAGGGGATTAACGCCTTCGACGAGGCGGACCGGCTTTTCGTCAGCGCCAGCACCGTGGTTAACGTGATTATTCCCCAGATAAAAAGCATGGTAAAAGAATACGGCCTTCGCATCGAGTCCAGCAATTACCAGTTTTGTCTCAAGGGCAGTGAGCGGAACAAGCGGAGGCTCATCGGGTATATCGCCACCAGCGATTCCTACAGCTTTTGGAACACGGACGAGTCCCTTGTGCAGCTGTTTCCCCAGCAGGACATCGACGGGATCATGCAGGAGTTGTATCCGGTTTTCCAGAAGGCCCAGATTTACCTCAACGATTACTCCCTGAATAACCTGATGGTTCATATCCTGGTGATTCTCATCCGGCTTCAGTCAGGCGACGGCTTAGAGGAGCAGGAGACCCATGTCTCCACTGACGGGCTTTTGGAGTCTCTCTATGACAGGGAGGAGATCAAGGCTCTGGCGGATATGATCTCTGCCAATTTTATGGAGAACCACGGGATCCAGATCCCGGAGAGAGACTACCAGCAGATCCTGATTCTCATCGCCCTGTCGGCGGAGCACGAGACAGTGGATATCCGCAGCGTCATCAGCCATGAGTTTATCAGCAATGTGACCTCGCTCCTCTCTCTGGTGTCTGAACGGTACTGCATCCCGGAATTTGACAATGATTTTATCATGCAGTTTGTCCTTCACGTATACTACGCCTATCAGCGGTGCGCCTACCAGATGGGAATCCCCAACCCGGTGGGGCCCCAGCTGAAAAAGGACTATGCGCCGGTCTACGACATGGCAGTGTTTTTTGCCCACAATTTTGCCCATATCTACCAGGTGACCTTCAATGAGGACGAGATCGCCTTTATCGCCTTCCACTTCGGCGCTTACTTGGAGAACAGCAGGCAGCACAAAGAGATGGTCACCTGCACCATTGTGGTGGAGTCCTATCACTCTTATTCGAAAAAGCTGGTCAGCGACATCAGCGACGCTTTTAAGGACCGGCTTCTGATCAGAAACGTGCTTTCCGTCAGCTGCTTTCTCCAGCACGCCACGGTCAGCGACCTGGTGATCACCACCCTGCCTGTGGAGAGTGAGGGGAGACGCATCGTCCAGGTAAGTCCTATCCTGACCAGAAAAAATATGGACGACATCCGGGGGAAGCTGGACCATATTGAGGAGGAGAAAAAACTGGAGCACACCAGGACCTTTTTCCAGAGCCTTTTTCACAGGGAGCTGTATTTCAGAAACCTGGTTCTGGAGGATGAGGAGGCCTACATCCGGTTTATGGGTCAACGGTGCCTGGAGCAGGGATATATCAAGGAGGCGTTCATCCAGGATGTGGTGCTGCGGGAGTCGGTTTCCAGCACAGCTTTTACCGATGTCCTGGCTATGCCCCACGCCATCAGCCAGAACGCGGAGAGGTCGTTCATCTGTGTGGTTCACAACAACATGCCCATCCGGTGGGGGAGAAAGACCGTCCACTTTATCCTTCTGGTGGGAATCGCCAGACAGGAGATGAAATACTTCACCCCGGCGTTTGATCTGGTAGTGGACCTGTTTAACTCCACCAGCCGGACCATTGAACTTCTGAAGACAAGTACATTTGAAGAATTCTTAAGGAGGATCACCTGATCCCGCGGTGAAGGGAAGGGATTTTTGGCGGATCCGGCCTTGAGATTTTGGATCCACAGCGTCATTTTGGCACATAGGAAGCCGGCGCTGGGGATCCTTTTCTTATTGGGCAGGAACAGGCCAGGGGCAGTCCCCGAGCGCCTGTATAAGTGAATTTCCGGCAAGGCGGCAATCTGTCTATATTGCCGTCTTGCCGGAAAGAACTCTGTTTTATAAATCATGGATTCTGTCTTAAAATATGGTCATAAGAAACAGAAAACTATATAAAAAACAGAAAGGGGAATTTGAATTATGATCAGAATTTTACTTGCGTGCGGCATCGGAGCTTCCACCGGCTTTATGGCAGCCAACATGAGAAAGGCGGCAAAGGCTCAGAACCTGGATGTGACCATCCACGCGGTCAGCAAGTCCCAGGTGTCAGAGTACGCGGACAAGATCGATGTGCTGCTTTTAGGGCCTCATTTTTCCGCCGAGGTGCCGGAGTACCAGGAGATGCTGAAAGGCCACAACGTGAAGGTGACCTCCATCGACCCGGACGATTACGCGGCCCTGGACGGCGAGAGCATCCTGGAGTCTGCTATTGAATTTTATAATGAAAAGTAAATGGCCACTGTCATCTGTGACCCCGTCCAGTGATACGGCAACCTTATGAAACGAGGAGAAAAAACCTATGATGAATAAGATTCAGGCGTGGATCGAGAAAAATTTGGTCCCCGTTGTCAACAAGATCACAAAAAATTTCTGGTTCAGCATTGTGGCTGACGCGATTTTGTACATTGTTCCGTTTTCCATGGTCAGCACCATCCCGTCCCTGTGGGCGATTTTGAGGAGGTTTATTCCGATTCTGCCGGACATCTCCCCCATCAGTACCTTTTCCTTCGGCCTCATCGGCCTGTTTGTGGCCTACGTGATCCCGTACAACTGTATGAACAAGATCGGCAAAAAGGACCGGGCCATGATCGCCGGGTTCACAGGAATCGGCGTTTTCCTGATGTGCATGAACTTTGAGACCGTGGAGGGAGGCTCCCTGGTGTCTATGTCCAAGTTCGGCGCAGGCGGCATGTTTACCGCCATGGTGGTAGGCCTTCTGGTGTCGGCTGTATACAAGGCAATGAACAAGTTTTCCTTTTTCAGCGAGGACAGCGTGCTTCCTGATTTTATCAAAAACTGGTTTGACAATATTATCGCTATCATTCTGAGCCTGACGGTGGGATATATTTTCACCTACGCTCTCAAGATCGATGTGTTCACCATGGTGCAGATCATCATGAAGCCGGTGACCGGCTTTGCCCAGAGCGCTCCCGGCGTGGTGCTCATCGTATTTTTGCAGAATATTTTCTACTTCTTCGGTGTGTCCGGCTGGGTGTTCACCCCTGTGACACGGAGCATCACCCAGGCGGCGATCGCGGAGAACGCCTCCATGGTGGCAGCCGGCCTGGCTCCCAAGAACATCTATGCCTACGGTTTCAGCCGCTATCACCACATTGGCGGACAGGGCGCCACGCTGCCCCTGGCCCTGTACATGCTGAAGGCGAAATCAAAGAAATACCGGCTCCTGGGCAAGGCCACGCTGGTTCCGTCTGTGTTCAACATCAATGAGCCCTTGCAGTACGGCGCCGTGGTGGGCAATCCGTTTATGCTGATTCCCACGGTTCTCATCGCCATTATTCTGCCTGGCTTCTCCTATCTGTGGTTCGCCATGGGATGGGGCACCATCAACTATGTAAACTTTGACATGAACTTCGCGCCCAATGCGGTCTCTGCGTTCTTTATGTCCGGCGGAGATATCCGCAACGTGCTTCTGGTGTGCATTAACTTTGTCATCGCTGCCCTGATCTGGTATCCATTCTTTAAAGCAGCGGATAAAGCGGAGTTTAAGAAAGAGGAAGAGCGGGCCGCAGCCAAGGCTGCGAAGGCAGCTGCAAAGGCCAACGCGTAATATATTTACAATGAAAGTTCATCGCCGCAGGCGATCTAAGATCAGGTATGCCAAGTGTGCCCGCCATATTTACATGTGTGGTGATATATTCGATGCCGGGCGCACGAAGGCTTAGCAGGAAGGAATGGGTAATATTATGAAAGATATCAATGCTGTCGCAATCGAGGTTGTGATGAATGCCGGGGACGGGAGGATGAAGATCGATGAGGCCCTGGCAGCTATGGCGGACGCGGACCTTGAAAAGGCGGAGACGCTGCTTAAGGAGGCGGAGGAGCTGATCGTCAAGGCCCACAATGCCCAGACAGAGGTGATCCAGAGCCAGGTCAGCGGGGAGAATATGGAGTATTCGCTGCTGTTTATCCATGCCCAGGATACCATCATGACTATCAACACGGAGTTAAGGATGACAAAAAAGCTGCTTCCCATCATAAAGATGCTGATGGAGCGGTAAAAGGAGGAAGGCAAACGCGTCAGCGTTTCTTAAGATGCCTTCCGACGAGCTGGCAGGTGACGCGTAAGCGGCGCGTGCCGATACATTGATTAAGGAGGACAAATCATATGGCAAAAGCATTTCCTGAACATTTTTTATGGGGCGGCTCCACTGCGGCCAATCAGATCGAGGGCGCCTGGGACGAGGGAGGGAGAGGTCCGGCGACATCGGATTTCGCCAGACTGATCACCAAGGAGATCCGAAACACAGAGGGGACCTTTGATGTCCATGTACCCCACAACGCGGCCTCGAAAGAGATGGTGGAGGACATGAAGCTGCACCCGGAGAAATGGGAGCTTCCCAAGAGGAGGGGCATTGATTTTTATCATACATACAAGGAGGACATCAAGCTGTTTGCGGAGATGGGATTTAAGGTGTTCCGCATGAGCATCTCCTGGTCCCGAATCTTTCCAAACGGCGACGACGCCAAGCCCAACGAGGAGGGGCTGAAATTCTATGACGCGGTGTTCGACGAGCTGCACAAATACGGCATCGAGCCTCTGGTGACCCTCTCCCACTTTGACACGCCCCTTCATCTGGCGGAGGCCTACAACGGGTTTGCCAGCCGCCACACCACAGATGCCTTTGTCCGCTACGCAGAGACAGTCATGAGGCGGTACAAGGGGAAGGTGAAATACTGGCTCACCTTCAACGAGATCAACAATGTGCTGTCCAACCCATTTACCAGCAGCGGCGTCATCATGGGAGGAGCGCCGGATCCCAACAGCTGCAACCCCTATCTGGGAAACTGGCAGCTAAAGTTCCAGGCAGTCCACAACCAGTTTATCGCCAGCGCCCTGGCGGTGAAAAAGCTCCATGAGATTGACCCGGAGGCCAAGATGGGCAACATGCTCTGCCGCCTGGAGAACTACGCCGAGAGTTCCAAGCCAGAAGATCAGCTCCAGGTGATGTTTGAAGATCATTTCAACTGGTTCTTTACCGACGTGCAGGCCAACGGAGCCTACCCCTACTATATGCAGCGGTTCTTTGATGAGAACGACATCCACATCGAGATGGGGCCCGATGACGAGAAGATCCTGAAAGAAGGGGCAGTGGATTTTATCACTATCAGCTATTATATGACCTACATCATGCGCTACAAAGGTTCACCGGTTCCCCAGCCCACGGGGCGGCTGGTGTCCGACATCAAGAATCCCCATCTGCCCAAGTCCGAGTGGGGCTGGACCATTGATCCCATTGGATTTAGGATCACCCTAAACCGGATCTACGACCGGTATCACAAGCCCATCTTTATTTCGGAAAACGGCCTGGGCGCTGTGGACCATTTTGACCAGAATGGACGGATTCAGGACGACTACCGCATCGACTACATGAGGGCCCATGTGGAGCAGATGAGAGAGGCCATCTCCGACGGGGTGGATGTGTTCGGCTATGCCTGGTGGGGGCCCATCGACTTGGTATCCTCCGGCACCTCCGAGATGACCAAACGCTACGGCATGATCTATGTGGATCAGGACGACTACGGCAACGGAAGCAAAAAGAGAAGCAAGAAGAAATCATTCTATTATTACAAGAAACTCATTGCATCCAACGGGGCGGATCTGGAAAATGATGTGACCTTTGAGGATTAAGGATCCCCTCTACTGGATGATTCGCTCCCCCCTCTCCAGCAGCAGCTCATTGACCGCAATCAGCCCCAGCTGATTTTCAATGCCGTAGAGAATAACCGCATCCCGGGAGGACCTGGAGTAGAGGATCCCTGTTTTGGCGCATTTCAAAAGTTGCTGGACCTCTTTTACCGAAAATCCGGCGCCAATGCCCAGAGCCAGAATCTTATCCCTCCCGGGAAGCTTGGCGCCGCTTAAAACCTGATAGGCGTAGGTGCGGTCTAAGTTGGAAGCCTGTATGACCCTGGCCTTGGCAAGACCGTGGCGTTCCAGAAGAGCCTGGAACGCCGCGGAAAATGACAGATCAGAGTCAGGCATTGTGTGCTGTTCCAGATAATCCTCGAGACCCTTTTGAGAGTGGGTGTCGAGCAGGATGTTTTGCAGTTCTCCGGTAGAGGGGCGTTCAGGCAGCATGGCGGTTCCTCCTAGTATGGTCATGGTATCGGCACGCGCCGCTTCGCGGCACCTGCCAGGTCGTCGGAAGGCATCCTAATGATTGGTTTTCTTTGGCATCAAATTGTGGTATCATTTCTAATCTTTTTACAAAATGGATTTTGTTTGGAGTATGCAATCGCCGCATTGTTAAATTCATCAGAACTCATATTATCAAATCGTTCTCGTTGCCACTTTGTATAATATTTGTAAAATGTTAGGAAGGCCGCTATCATATTCAATTCCAGCGAATGCGCAGAATCGCTTTACCATGGAACAGATTTCTTCACGATTCGTATCACTATACGCAATGATTTTTCGTAAGCGCTCTATATCCATTCCTTATCCCCTTGCTACATTCTCAAATCGACTTTTGGCGCTCATTACTTCATCCATATTTTCCATGAGCTCCATTAACTGCTTTGCGATCTGTTCCTGCTTGTGAGATGGTTCCCCGGCATAAAACGCGATTTTATTTATGGCGAAGCTTCCCACTTGTGGAATGCTGATAGATTCCGCTAAAAAAAAATCCACGCTTTTTCCCAGTCCACGGGCAATTTTTTCCATATCTGTGCCGCTTTCTTCCTGCGAACCGGTCAATAAGCGTGATATCTTGTCCTTGTCAAGCAAATATTCGTAATCCGCTCCGCTGTTTGCTCATAAGCGAATGGCTGCTCTGCAACTTGATTCGGTTAACTGGTTTTCTTTGGCATCAATTTATGGTATCATTTTACCACATGGGAAAATAAAATCAAAGGAATTTCTGTGGGAACACCGCCGGACTTGTGAGAGGCAGGTTGCTGATCATGGGCAGCGGCGGCTATAGGAGTGGAAAGGAATCGATGGAAAAGGAGACCGCGTTGGAAGGTTATGAGGAGATCGCCCGTCTGGGAAAAGAGCGGGATGTGTGGCTGGTGCTGGACAAGGCCAGCAGCAAGGTATTTGTAAAAAAGTGCAGGAGGGACTTTGATCCGGAAGTCTATGAGAGCATCAGCCGGATTCAGGATCCCCACATCCCAAAGATCATTCTGTGCCAGGAACAGGAGGGAGTCCTTTACATTATAGAAGAGTACATTCCGGGCGAGACCCTGATGGAGAAGATAGAACAGGGATGCATCTTTTTGAGACAGGAGACTCTGGAGATCCTGGTGCAGCTGTGCGAGGCCTTAGAGTGCCTTCATGTGCGGTACAAGCCCATTATCCACCGGGACATCAAGCCCTCCAACATCCTGATCTCCAATGACGGTGTGGTAAAATTGATCGACTACAACGCGGCCCGGCGCTATGAGGAGGGAGAGACTAAAGATACCCGGTGCATCGGCACGCCCGGCTACGCGGCTCCGGAGCAGTATGGATTTTCCCAGTCAGATGTGCGCACCGACATCTACGCTGTGGGCGTAGTCTTAAACTACATGCTCACAGGCTGCCCGGTCACCGAGAAGATCGCATCAGGGAAACTCGGGGAGGTGGTGAAAAAATGCACCCAGGTTGACATGAAAAACCGTTACGGCTCCATAACCGAGTTGAAACAGGAGCTGCAAAGGCTTATGGGAAGACGGAGAGGAGGAGATGAAAAGGCAATGGCTCCCAGCCAGTCAAGGGAAAAGATATGGAAGGCCGGTCTGACAGTTATGACTTTTGGAATTGGTGTTGGGATAGGGCTAGCAGTGTTTTGGGAGCTGTGGGAGCTGGTGCTATCTGATATTTTAAAATTTTGGTGATTGTGTGCTGAGAGCATACCAAAATAGCGGAGATCAATGATAAAATGCTGACCGTGGAGGGGGTCAGCATTTTTTGTGGGGATTTTTGTGGTATGGAGATAACTTATAGGTAAATAAAATTGAAGTTATAGGTCTCTGGCAATTTGAGATTTTGAGAGTAAAATAGTAAGCAGAACTATATTTTTGCATTAGGGATAGACTTATGATACTGGATAACATCTTCAATCAAAGCTTTTATTAAAGGTAATGTCTCCTTAGGACACTGTTCCAGAAGAGACGATAATTCCGGGAGCATGTAGGAAGGAGAACCAGGAATACTGCCATATAAAAGTTGTGTAGGGTCCAAGTTAAGATATTGGCATATCTGAACCAAACGCTCAAGACTTAATTGAGTCTTTCCGCGTTCAATTTTACTGATAAATGCTGTGGAGACATCTAGGTGTTCAGCCATGCATTCTTGAGTGATATATTTTTTCTTTCTGTGTGATGCAATGCGTTGTCCGATCAGTTCATAATCAATAATCATGTGTTATTCACCTCGCCACTCCGTTTTATTATAAGGTAAAGCAAACGAAAAGATAAGACTTTTAATAGGTTTTATTGAACTATAGGTTAATAGTATTTGTACAGAAAATTAAATTATAAGTTTTTATTGACTTATAAGTTAAATAAATATATACTAAAATAAACGATATAGACAACAAATATTAGAGAGGAGGAGCACTATGAAAACTAGGAGATTAACGGCAGATGTATCGGTTATGGGAAGGAAAATGGTATATCCGACATTTGCGGAAGGGTGAAAGGATGACTGTAGGGTGGGTCAGTATTAGAATATTGCCAGCAGTTGCCATTGGCTTAATATTAATTTTAGTACGTATTGTGGGGGTTATCATATGTTAAAAAAAATAAATAGTACAATAACATTATTGGTCATTTGTATATGTATGTTAAGCGCATGCGGGAATTCTGATAAAAATATGCCAGCAGAAATCATATCTTCAGAATCAACGCAGGAAGAGAGTCGATCAGATGAAGTGGAATCAAAGGAATCGGTATCTAAAAATATTACTGTGCCATTGGATGTGACGGGAAATTGGAAACAGACCAATAGTCAGTCAATAGATTCCTATCAGGTTGCGGCAATAGATGAGGATACGATCACGATTTATTGGTACTCGACGGAAGACAAAACCTATGGCTTATACTGGTCGGGCACTTTTGATGCTCCAAAGAAAAACGCATTTATTGTTACGTCAATAAATTATCGCGATTTGACACATTCTGTTAAACAGGCTTCTAATGCCGAAACAAAAAAGATAGAATATAAGGACGGATATTTATATTATAATATAGATAAAAGTGGAAAGGTTTGTCTGGAGAAAACAGATGAGTTTGAAATAGAAACTGAAAAACCCGATGCTGAAATAGTACAAAGTCTTATTAATAGAAATATTTATGAAAAGATTAGTGGGTATGATGAAAGTACAAATCAAACAGTTGTTTTTGAGGGGACGCAGTTCTCTATCCCGTCTTATTTTGATGTACGTGACGAAAAATCAACAGACACTTGGGTTCATTACTATCCGGAAGAAAAAGACTACTATTGCTCGTTGATATTTCAATCAGAGAAAGTGGACTGGTCGGAAGAAGAATTTAACAGTAACAAATCAAACTTAGATTCAACATTGATGGATTCTGTTACAAGAAATAAGGACATGGAATTGATTAAATCTGAGGACGTGACGATAGCGGGAATGCCCGGTTTTTTTGTATGCTACTCAGAAACAGAGACCCAAAGCCCAGCGGTAGTAAACGTCTGTTTTTTGTATGATTCTAATAACCATAAGATCATATTAATCGAGGAAACAAAAGATTATAATGATGAATCAAATTATGATTACACAGGGGACTTTGAAAAAATAGTTAAATCAGCATCCAGGGCGAAAACAGAAGCAGATACGAAATCTTCTGTAGGGATAAATCCCGACTTTAAGGCTATGATGGACAGCTATGAAAGATTTTTTAATTCATATGTAGAGTTTATGAAAAAATACAGCAGATCAAATGATCCCCTAGGCATGTTAGCAGATTATACAGACTATATGAGTAAATATATGGATGCCATGGACAAGTTGGAAAAGATTGACACGGATGAGCTCTCTACGGAAGACTATAAATATTATATTGATGTAATGGCACGAATCCAAAAAAAATTATTAGAAATATATGATTAAATACAGGTATCCATACCGATCTGACAGCAACTGCCAGTTGTTTTCTGTGATATTGCAATTATATATAGAAATTGGATGATTTATGGTGTATAATATAGAAAAATGATACATAGAGGGATTTATATGAAAAAGGGCAATTTGCTCATATTGATATTAATGATGTGAATAGTTAAAGGTAGGCAGGGAGAAATCCCTGCTTTCTCTGGTATTCGGACAGCCAACAATCCCTGCTATCTAACAGGAGAACTAAACCAATGGAAACAGACACCACCACCAGCCAGCCAATTTCATGTCCGGCCTGCGGGGCAGAGACTTCCGCCCCCGCCTCCATCTGCCCCTCCTGCGGCTATCTCATGGATCCGGCAGGACTTTCCCCAGCGTAAAAGCCTTTATAGAGGAACTGGACCAATACGATAGGCTGATCGCAAGCCAGGAGCAGCCTCCTAGGCTGGGAGAAAAGATAAAAAAGAACATAGGCTGTTTTTTCTGGATTATTTTTAATGTAGCCACGTTCTTGATTCCCCTGGCTATCTATCTGATGTCAATGCCTGCCAGGTCCGCAAAAAAGCCGAAGCTGACTGGGGCGGAGAACCGAAAAGCATCGCTGATCCGGGATTTTAGATTTTCAAATGACAAAAAAACTTTCCTGGAGGCCTTGCTGTTCATCCGGTGGAAAACCGAGTCCTTAGTCACAGAAAAACGGAACCAGAAGACAGCATATTGGATGAGGCTCTGGTCTCAAAAAGAAGATGAGCTGTATCAGAAAGCGGAGATTCTGATTCTGGAAAAGGAGATAGCCAGGAGAACTCACAGAAGAGTCGTGAAAAACAGCAGGAGAGTCAAAAACAGGGCAAAACGGAAAGCCTTTATGGGCGGGCTGATCCTTCTGGCAGACATATTCCTGGTTCTGGCAGGGACATTATTTATAAGCGGCACGCCGTTTTTAAAAGGCAGGCTTTTTGCGAAAAACGAATTTAAGGGGGAGATCAGCGAAAACGGCGACCTGATCTTTGAAAACTATAGATTATATATTCCGGACTATTTGATCGAGGGGGGAAGCAATGCAAGCTACTGCCAGTTTCAGACAGCCGCCGGCGATGATATAGTTTCGCTGGGTATGGGATATATGGAGGTCGAGGAATATTGGGTTACTTTAAAAAATCTCTATAGAATTAATTCTTATGTCATGGAGATGATAGGACGTGCTTTCGATGATTGTCAAATTTTTAAATATGAGGATTTCCAATCCGATTACGGGGTTCAGGGAATTCTATACAGCTACCGAATGAAACAGAAGATCAAATCCGTAGAATACAGCGGTTCAGGAAAATGCTTTATGTTTCCATGTGAAAAGGACAATCGGTGGTTTTATGTGAATTTAATGTTTATGGACGGCGGGGACAGGGATTATGAGGAGGACTTTATGAAGATCCTGGTTTCTGTAAGGGAAATTAAGTGACGTTTTAGTCACAGAAAAAGGGGGATGCTTATAGTGGAGAAAAAAGAACCAACATCATTGTTTCATTACATTTCCGCATCAGTAGTTGACGGCCAATTGCCAAAGGATTTTACGCTGCCAAAGCTATCTGACGACGAGAGCCAAATCTCGTGGGCAGATGGCGCTATGGACGGTGTGAGCATATATCACATAGGATCTTCTGAAATTTCTGCTGAAGACCACGGGCTTATGGTCAAAGCTGTCCGGGCGGCTGGGGAGAGGGATTTTGGCAGGGCCGATGAACTGTTTGGCAGGCTGGGGCAGACCGCCCGCGCCATATCCTCAATTGACGCGCTTCAATCCTACATATTGGACCACCAGCATGAGCTGGACGCCGGAAACATTTACCAATATGGAATCCACGCGCTTATGGATTCGCCGGACAGAGAATGCGTAAAATACGGCCTGTCATTGCTGGAGATGTTTAAAACCGATGACAATGAAGAGCTGAGGGAGGTCATCAGGACGGTAGGGTTGAGCGATGAGTTCTCCATTTTTGCTGTCTTCGTTATGCGGCAGTGGGAGGATGGCAATAATGAGATCTGGCAGCTTGCCAAGAAGGTTCACGGTTGGGGGCGTATTCACGCCATAGAACACCTCCGGCCTGTTTCCCATGAAATGAAAAGGTGGCTTTTGATGGAAGGTGTCCATAATGAGGTTTTGCCGGCATATTCTGCGCTGACCTGCTGGGAGAAGTCAGATGCCGAAAACGTGTTGAGAGGCCCTATGACACGAGAGGAATTCTCCGGAATAAGGGATATCATCAACGGGCTTCTGGACGAGGGACCGCTTTTGGGCATATCAAAGATTGAAAACAGCAATGACATGATCGTCACTTTTCTGGTCAAGGCAAAGGAGATGGCTTCAGAACTGGAGGATTACGAGACGATCCGTGATATCCGTATTCACTTTGAGAATAAGGATTCAAACAATCCTGAGATTGTCCCTCTGTGCCAGGAGATTCTTTTGACCCATGATTGTAAGAATGCTGTATCAGAAGCAGTCAAAGAAGGCCGGGGAATTGGGCTGGCACAGGATTTGAATCTGGATTACAAAGAAGATATTTTCGCATTAATGGGATCATCTTTTGAAAGCAAATATTATCTGTGCGATCTTCTCTTAAAGGATCAGGAGTACAAAGATCAGGTGATCCAGCTGTTCCGGCAGAAGCTGCCTTTGGCGGAGATGAAGGTTCAGCCAACAGAGAGCCTTGGTCTGGGAAGGGAATATTGGAGACAACGGGCTCTGGAGAGTATCCTGCAGGGATTAAGGCAGTATCCCCTGGAAGGCCAGGACTTTGTTGAAACAGCTTTGCAGTCCGCTCCCGTAAGAACGAGAAATTTTGGTATAAGTGTGTTGGAGGCATGGACAGACGCAAAGGAAACCCATCTGTCCGGGCTTTTGCCGGAGATGTGTGAATTGCTCTGTCGTCTGCGGGAAATCGAACCAAATGAAAAGACAAAGACAGCTATGGACGGGCTTATTGCTGACAGAACATAAGGATTACAATAGAGCTGCCCTGGAAAAAAGCTATAGTTTGACTAAGGAGAAGGAGCATGAACAAACCTATTCATAAAGCGGCGATTCTAATCTTCGCCATATCCGCCGCCATGCTGTCCGGCTGCGCCGCGGCGGAGGACATGGCCTTAAAATACTCCGGCATTTTCCCAGAGGAGGACGCTAAAGCCTACATAGAGCTGAGAGACGCAGGGCAGCTGGACGAAGAAGGATTCTACCAATATAACGGGGCAGACGGGGACAAGGGGAATGAAAGCCAGGAAGGAACCGCCGCCGCTCCACAAGGCATCCATGTGACCTTCGGAGATAATCCTTATCTGGAGATTTCCTATTATCTGGATGAAGAACGCACAAAACCGGCAGATCCCCAGGCCTGTTATCTGAACCCGGGAGACAGCCTCTATGCCAGCGAACCTGTGTGCCGTCATCCGGCGGGAGATCTGTATCATTTTGCCCAGTTTCAGATCTATTCCTGGGAGGAGGGCAGCAGAACCCCGGATGAACGTTTTTGGGAAAATGAGGGGGACCCTCTGGTGGTGTCGATACCCCCTGGATATACAGGCAGAGAGCTCTCTGTGATGCCTGTGGGAGAGTTTGAAAAGCGAACCATCTCCCTGACAGCTTATTACAAAGACACGACGGGGACAAAACAGGATGTGGACGGTATCTGGAAGATCAGGGAGCAGGAGAAGAACAGAGAACAGGAAACCACGGGAAAGACGGTCTTAGTCAGCCCCACACAGTCTCTGGAGGTTGATTATCTTTATGATGGGAAAAAATATTCTTTTGTCGGCTCAAAACCGGAGAGCTTTTACTCTGAAAACGGCCTTGTGCGGTTTAAAGCCAGCCAGGCGGACAGCCATATCCAGGAGTATTCCGTGGAACTGCGGCCCATAAAAGATGAGTTCCTTTTTGATCCGTCACAGTATCAGACAGAACACGGGAAGGTAACCTTTGAATACGACGGAAAGGCTGTCACAGAGAAACTCTACCTCTCCGACGGCAGCAAGATCCATTATACGGCAGAACCGGAACCAGGGTATCATCATGTCAGCGGGAGCGGTGATATTGAGATTCGATGCAAGGACTCTGACGGCACGGCGGAAAAATTTAAAGAGGCCATCTGTTTTTATCCTGATGAGGAGGTGGAAGTGTACCTGCCTCAGCCCCAGAAAGGGGGAACCATCGAATACAGCGCCGGCGGAAAGATCCTTACAGGAGAGAAGTGCCGGGTACCCGCCGGAACCGTGATCACCATGAAATTCTTTAGTTGGACAGGCTGGGTATCCCAGGTCTTAGATGGCGCGGAATATACGGTAAAAGACGGACAGGACGGCAGGCAGAGCGTCAGCATAGACGGCGCGGATCTCTATGAAATTTTCCGGGAGGTGGACCAATATAAACCGACACTGAAGGTTGTGCTCAACGAGACCGTGCAGGAGACGCTGTTCGGCATTTCGGCCAGAGGGGTTGAGACCGAAAACCTTGCCTATGGAGAAAAGAACAGAGGCACATGGATTTCTGACTGGAGAAATCAAAACAACAGAACGGTTTTTGACCAGGTGCTGGGAGGCACGGACCAGGATATCACCATCACAATGTCCAATGACGCCATACTGGACGGCTATGCCCTGAAAATGAATATTGTCAGAATGGACAGTGAAGGCGGAAGGAAAGAGCTGATACGGTATATCAAGAAGCTTCCGGCCCAGGAAAAGATTCAGATTTATAACAGGCAAGAAGCGGAGACGAACCTGGCATCCTGCAAAGAGATCACTGTCACTTTCAGCAAAGTGCAGGTGAAATCTTATGCCCAAAAGACCCTTGACCACGCACAAATACAGATGATATTTGACAGCGGCCAAGAAGGGGCTGTGCTTCAGGACGGCGATATACTGGAACCGGACCGCAGGGTGACGGTGACCATCATCCCGGACCCGGGATACTACGTGGAAGGCTCCAAGGAGGACAGCGGGGTCTACACAGACTCCATGACCTTTTCCAAATGGGAAAAGAACAGCGAAAAGATCTTGGACAGGCATCCGGCGAAAAAGTTTTGGCAAGTGACCCTGGACTCCTCCGACGATTACGGGGTGTGTGTCTACCAACTGGATGGCCGGGAGGTGTCCGGCACTGTCCGCCTGCGCCAGGATCAAAAGCTGACATTGCACTATACTTTAGATGACCCGGGCCGCTTCCAGATCGTAAGGAAAACAGGAATCTTCAGCAAGATTGGGGAGATTTTTAGTGAAAGCCAGGAAAAGATCGTTATTCCTGTTTCCCAGGACACAGACGGGAGCACTATAAAGCGAGAGGACTATATCACGGTAGAGACGAAGGAGGAAGGCAATGCGCAGCATTCTTAGGATGCCTTCCGACGACTTGGCAGGTGCCGCAAAGCGGCGCGTGCCGTTTCCTAAAAACGAGGAGGGGGATAAATGATGGGGAAGAAACGGGCGGCAGCAGAGGACAAGAGCCTGGCGGTTCGAGGCAGTTCTTTAATCAGCGTGTTAACCAAAGGCAAGATTGGCTTCACGATCCTTGCTATGATGACATTCTTGGCAATCTTTCTTGCCCTGCTGGCATTTGTCAAGCAGTCCTTCCTCCCGGCCCTGACCGCGAAAGTCAGCAGCGCCGCGGGAACTGTCCAGGGGATGGCAGAGGGGCTGTCGGCTGGAGGCGAGGCAGGAAAGGAGGAAGGCCTCAGCGCCAAAGACACCACAGTGCGCATTGAGAATCAGATGAAGACCACAGGCGGGCTGCAGGTTCTGCTGGTAGACATGAAGCTGTCAGACATCTACCAGCAGGGAGACGGCTACGCGGCGCTGTACAGCCTGAAAGGCGAAGGCGTATTTACGGTGGACCTGTGTTCGGCAAAAGTCCTATACGATGAAGAAAATGACCGGATGGTCATTGAGATCCCCAAGCCAAAATTTGAGCCTTATCTTGACAACAGTACATTGGAGATATGCGCGGAATACGAGAAAAAGACCTTGTTCAACGGCGACGCGTGGGACGGCTACAACGGATATCTCAAAAGCAGGGCCCGGCTTGACGAGAAGATCCGGACAGAATTTTCCGAAGACCCGGAACTGACTGGGCAGGCGGAGGCCTCCGCCAAGAGGCAGGTGGAGCAGCTGGCCAGGTCCGTGTGCCAGAGCGCCCGGGTGGAAGTCCGCTTTGAGGGGGAAGAGTGAGGATGAAGAAAAAGAAAAAACTTTCTGTATCACAGATGCTGTTTTGGGTACTCTTTGTCTTGTTGGCGGCTGCCATTGGAGTGGGCCTGTATTTTTTCTTCCAAACGAAACCGCTGGATATGAAAAATACCTACAACGCGGGGAGGCAGGAGGCCTATGACAAATATTTTCAGATGGCGTTCGACTATGCGGAGGAGAAAAATCATGTGTCCAATTACGGCACGATCAACATAGAGAATGTCCGTGAGATGTCCAGGCTGGAGGTGCTGAAGGTCAGTGACACGGAATTTGTCATCGAGGATGCCAAGGACAATGACCAGAATATCACCTCCTGGATCGAGGTGCGGGGAATGGGCATTTTTACGGTTGATCTGACCCTGGCCCAGTTTGTGGTGGATTCCAGCCGGGGATATGTGATGGTGAGAGTCCCCTGGCCTGAGCTGACAGAATGCAGGGTGGAGGACACGGGAAAGCAGCTGTGGAAAAATGACTGGAAAAACGACAAAATCGGCGACGGCGTCCGCCTGTCCCAGGCCCAGCTTGGCAAAGGGCAGAAGCTTCTTGAAGAATCCATGAGATCCAGCCGGAGATTCTACGACGCTGCCATGGAATCCGCGGAATGGATGATTGAGCTTTTGGTGCGGCAGTGGAATCCCCAGATCCCTGACCTGGAGATCAGGGTGGAGTTTTGGGATGATTTGTCGTAAGATTGTCTTTTGCAAGAATCCCATTGCCAATTTCCAAAGACAATAGTATAATCATTTACACAAAACAGAGCAAAACAGGCATTTATATGCAGGAAACGGAGAATAGAGATGGCATTGAAGAAAAAGCCGGTGACCGGCATGAAAGACATCCTGCCAGCGGAGATGCAGATCCGCAATTATGTGATGAGCCAGATTCAGGAGACCTACCGGGCATTTGGGTTCTCCCAGATCGAGACCCCCTGCGTGGAGCACATCGAGAACCTGACCAGCAAGCAGGGCGGGGACAACGAGAAACTGATCTTCAAGATCTTAAAGAGGGGCGAGAAGCTGAACTTAGAGACAGCCCAGTCAGAGGCAGACTTAGTGGACGGCGGGCTGCGCTATGATTTGACCCTCCCCTTAGCCAGATATTACGCCAACAACGGGGCCCAGCTTCCGGCGCCCTTTAAGGCCCTGCAGATGGGTAGCGTGTGGAGGGCGGACAGGCCGCAGAAGGGGCGTTTCCGCCAGTTTGTCCAGTGCGACATCGACATTCTGGGGGACGCCACCTCCTTGGCGGAGATTGAGCTGATCTTGGCAACCACCACGGCCCTGGGAAAGATATGCCCTGACAATTCCTTCACCGTCAGGATCAACGACAGAGGCATCTTAAAGGGCATGGCGACATACTGCGGCTTTCCGGAGGAGTCCTGCGACCAGGTGTTCATCATTCTGGACAAGATGGACAAGATCGGCGAGGAGGGCGTGAAAGCAGAGCTCCTTGAGGCAGGCTACACAGAGGAGCAGGTGGACAAGTACTTGGGACTCTTTGCCTCTGTGACAAAGGACGCCGACGGCGTGCGGAAGCTGGGGGACATCTTAAAAGACGTGATGCCCCAGTCCGTCACAGACGGTCTGGCCTACATTATGGACACGGTGAAGGACGTGGCTGTGGCGGAGTTTAACATCGAGTTTGACCCCACCCTGGTGAGAGGCATGTCCTACTACACGGGAACCATCTTCGAGGTGTCCATGGAGGGCTTCGGCGGCTCCGTGGCAGGGGGCGGACGCTACGACAAGATGATCGGCAAATTCACGGGCACGGAGACTCCGGCCTGCGGTTTCTCCATCGGCTTTGAGAGGATCGTCACCATCCTTCTGGACCAGAATTTCCAGGTTCCCACCCAGTCCGAGAAGGTGGCCTATCTCTTTGAAAAAGGTCTTGACAGCAGCCGCTTAAGCCAGGTGATCAGCCAGGCCATGAAACAGCGGGCAGAAGGCACCCAGGTGCTGGTGGCCCAGATGAACAAGAACAAGAAGTTCCAGAAAGAGCAGCTTACAAAAGAAGGCTACACGGATATCAAGGAATTCTACAGAGAAGGGTTAAGATAGGAGGAAGGCAAATGCGCAGCATTTTTAAGATGCCTTCCGACAACCTGGCAGGTGCCGCGCAGCGGCGCGTGCCGATACCGATTAAATGAGGAGGAAGGTTATGGCAGAATCGATGATGGGGCTCAAGCGGTCCCACAGATGTACAGAGCTTGGCACAGCCAATGTGGGGGAATCTGTCACCGTCATGGGCTGGGTGCAGAAGAGCAGAAATAAAGGCGGCATCATTTTCGTGGACCTGCGGGACAGGAGCGGCATCCTGCAGATCATTTTTGAGGAGAGCGACTGCGGGGCGGAGAGCTTCGGAAAAGCCGAGAAGCTGAGGAGCGAGTTTGTCATCGCTGTAACAGGCAGGGTGGAGGCCCGCTCCGGCGGGGTCAACGAGAACCTGGCCACAGGCGCCATCGAGGTGAGAGCGGAGTCTCTGAGAATCCTCTCCGAGTCGGAGACGCCGCCGTTTCCCATTGAGGAGAACTCAAAGACCAAGGAAGAGCTCCGCCTCAAGTACCGTTTCCTGGACTTGAGAAGGCCGGATATCCAGAGAAATATGATGTTCCGCAGCAGGATCGCGGTGCTCACCAGACAGTTTTTGGCGGATGAGGGATTTTTGGAGATCGAGACCCCTACCCTGATTAAGAGCACACCGGAGGGAGCCAGGGATTACCTGGTGCCCAGCCGCGTGCACCCGGGATCCTTTTACGCCCTTCCCCAGTCCCCCCAGCTGTTTAAGCAGCTTCTCATGTGCTCCGGGTATGACCGGTATTTCCAGCTGGCAAGGTGCTACCGGGATGAGGACTTAAGAGCGGACAGACAGCCGGAGTTCACCCAGATCGACATGGAGCTGTCCTTTGTGGACGTGGACGATGTGATCGATGTCAATGAGCGGCTGATCCACAAGCTGTTCAAAGAGCTTCTGGACATCGAGATCCCCATCCCCATCCCCCGGATGACCTGGCAGGAGGCTATGGACCGGTTCGGATCCGACAAGCCGGACCTGCGATTTGGGATGGAATTAAAGGATGTGTCCGAGATTGTAAAGGACTGTGAGTTCGCGGTGTTTAAAAATGCCCTGGCCCAGGGCGGCAGCGTCCGGGGAATCAACGCCAAGGGACAGGGGGCCATGCCCAGAAAGAAGATCGACGCTTTGGTGGAATTTGCCAAAGGGTTCGGGGCCAAAGGCCTTGCCTACTTAAGTATCCAGGCCGACGGCTCCTTCAAGTCATCTTTTGCCAAGTTTATGACAGAGGAGGAGCTCCACGCTCTGTCACAGGCCATGGAGGCAGAGCCGGGGGACTTGCTGTTGTTCGCGGCTGACAGAAATAAGGTGGTCTGGGATGTTCTGGGCAACCTCCGCCTGGAGCTGGCAAGGCAGCAGGATCTTTTAAAGAAAGACGATTTTAGATTTTTGTGGGTCACTGAGTTCCCGCTGTTGGAGTACTCGGAAGAACAGGGCCGTTTTGTGGCCATGCACCACCCATTTACCATGCCCATGGAGGAGGATTGGGGAAAGATCGACACGGACCCGGGAGCCGTCCGGGCAAAGGCCTACGATATCGTCCTCAACGGCACCGAGCTGGGAGGCGGTTCTGTCAGGATTCATCAGGCGGACATCCAGGCCAAGATGTTTGAAGTTCTGGGATTTACGCCGGAGCAGGCCAGAGAACAGTTCGGCTTCCTCTTAGACGCGTTCAAATTCGGCGTGCCGCCTCACGCGGGACTGGCCTATGGCATGGACCGGGTGGCCATGCTCATGGTGGGCGCGGACAGCATCCGGGATGTGATCGCTTTCCCCAAGGTGAAGGACGCCTCCTGTCTCATGACAGAGGCCCCCGCGCCGGTGGATGGGAAGCAGCTTGAGGAACTGGGGATTGAAGTCTCCAAGACTTCTGAAGAATAAAAATTAGGAGGAGAAACATGAAAATTGCACTGATCAATGAGAACAGCCAGGCGGCAAAGAACAGCATGATCTGCGAGAACTTGAAAAAGATCGTGGAACCCATGGGACACACGGTGTACAACTACGGCATGTACACGGCAGAGGATGAGACCCAGCTCACCTACGTGATGTGCGGCCTTCTGTCCGCAATTTTGCTGAATTCCAAGGCAGCGGACTATGTGGTCACAGGGTGCGGCACAGGCGAGGGAGCCATGCTGGCCTGCAACGCTTTCCCGGGGGTTCTCTGCGGCCACATCGTGGATGCGGAGGACGGCTACATGTTCGCCCAGATCAACGACGGCAACGCGGTGGCCCTTCCATTTGCCAAAGGCTTTGGGTGGGGCGCGGAGCTGAGACTGCAGTATATTTTTGAAAAATTGTTCGGCTGCGAGAGCGGCGGCGGATACCCCAAGGAGAGGGTGGTCCCGGAGCAGAGGAACAAGAAGATCCTGGACAGCGTGAAAGAGATCACCCACAAGGATATGCTGACCATCTTAAAAGAGATTGACCAGGATTTGTTAAAGACCGCTGTCAGCGGCGAGAAGTTCCAGGAGTATTTCTTTGAGAACTGCCAGGTCCCGGAGATCGCGGAATACATCAAAGGCGTGCTTGCCTGATGGAAAAACCACCGGTATATACAGCAGACGCCAATGGCGGCCAATGTGTGGGACGCTCATAGGCCGAAGGTGCCGCACCAGACAAAAACTGATGCGGCACCTGCTATATACGGCGCACAGGTGGCTCACTTTTCCAATATCCGTCGGACATTCAAATATCGTTAAGTCTGGGAGTCAAATTGACCATATAATGTCTGTCCGCCTTACAGGCCCCGTTTACGTTAAATATCTTTGCCATTCTGTCAATGCGCTCCCTTCTCAAAATAGATTGTCTTCATCATGATCCCAATTCTAACATGCCCTGCTACAAATGACAAGATGTATTGCTTGACAGCATAGGGGGATACTATAATTCAATAGTATTTCTATTTTTGGCGCACACGGGGCAGAAAGGTATGTGCTGCTTATACGGTCCAGTCCACGCTATCTGTGAAATCTCTGTGAAACCGTGGAAATTTCATCAGGAATCTGCTAAAATGGTCTTAATCACAGAGAACAAGGAGGATTTTACCATGGACAATTTAAAAGTGCTGGTGGTGGACGACGAGGCCAGGATGAGAAAGCTGGTAAAAGATTTCCTGACAATAAAAGGTTTTCAGGTCATAGAGGCAGAGGATGGGGAGGAGGCGGTGGACCTGTTCTTTGCCCAGAAGGACATCGCCCTTGTGATCCTGGATGTGATGATGCCCAAGATGGACGGCTGGCAGGTGTGCAAAGCCATCCGCCAGTATTCCCAGGTTCCGGTGATCATGTTGACAGCCAGAGGGGAGGAGAGGGATGAGCTCCAGGGCTTTGACTTAGGGGCGGACGAGTATATTTCCAAGCCCTTCAGCCCCAAGATCCTGGTGGCAAGGGTGGAGGCAATCCTGCGCAGGAGCAACGCGGCGGCCAGCGACATCATAAAGGTAGGCGGGATCGAGATCAACAAGGCGGCCCACCAGGTGACCATAGACGGGGTTCCCGTGGACTTGAGCTTTAAAGAATTTGAACTTCTGTCCTACTTTGTGGAGAACCAGGGCATCGCCCTTTCCAGGGAAAAGATCCTGAACAATGTGTGGAACTATGACTATTTTGGCGACGCCAGAACCATTGACACTCATGTAAAAAAACTGCGCAGCAAGATGGGCGAAAAGGGAGATTACATCAAGACGATCTGGGGCATGGGGTACAAGTTCGAAGTGAACGAATAAAAAATTACAGAGAGGGAGAAAACTATGCAGTCGTATCAGTTTGAAAGAATTTATTCACAGATGGAAAAAGAATTCGGTAAGATAAGAAAAGGAGAAGAAGAGGGGTATTCCAGGCTTCTTTTGCCATTGGAGGGGAATGTATTGAAGGTACACCGGGAATTCCCATCATCGAACAGCCGCCGCCTGCGGGAGGCCATTGCATTGGTGCTCTTTGACGTAAAAGAGAAATGCACGGGAGAAAAGGCAGATACTGAAAAATTCAGAAATGAAGATAATGAAAAACTGGAGAAAGCATTGCTCATGGCTTTTGATCCATATACAAACGAGGAGGTAATGAAACTTTTAAAACAACAGGTCCAGACAGATGAATTGACACAGGAAATGCTGAAAGGATATTATAGATTTCCGGTTATGTGTCTTTTAAGAATCAAGGATTCAATAGATACATGGGAGAAGCGGTCCGGAGCAGACGGATATTTTGATTTTCTTGAAAACTATATGGGAAGCCAGATAAAAGGAACTGAGATGAATTTTACTATTATGAGTTCAGTATCAAGCAGCTCCCTTTTCGGATGGAAGTAACGCATCATTAGATGCAGCTTGTGCTTATGTCTCAGGCACAGTACGATAACTTGATGGAAAATCTAAGCTCCGGCTTTCTCAGAGACGGGCTGCAAATTTGGCGTGACGCGGCAGGAGTGATGAAGGACAATGAAAAGACAGGTAATATCCCGCAGAGGGCATGGACTGCGGGGGGTCCGAAAAAGCATGCGGTTTCGGTTCAGTGTGATCTTTATCGGCCTTATGGCCGCGATCCTTCTGGGCATCTGGGCGGTAAACAACTGGATGCTGGAGGGATTTTACATTAATCAGAAAGTAGAGGCTCTGCAGCTGGCATACTCGGAGGTAAACGGCCTGGTGGCGGAGAAGCTGGCCCAGGGTCAGTACATCAGCGATGATTTTGTGGATGGAGTTGACGGCAGCGACGAGAAACAGACCGAGACTCTGGAGCTTCTGAGGGGGCTGAGCGACAAGTACAACATTACCCTGCTGATTGTGGACAGTTTCAACAACACGCCCCTGGTGGCTTCCAACCGGGATATTAGTTTCATGATGGACCGGGTGTTTCAGTACATGCTGGGGAGGAGCAATCCCAGGACGGAGATCCTTATAGAAAATGACGACTACACTGTGCAGAAAACCTTTGATCCCCGCTCCAAGTCCTTTTATCTGGAGAGCTGGGGGTATTATTCCGACGACAGAACGATATTTATCATGTCCATCCCCCTGGCCAGCATCAGGGAGAGTGTGCAGCTGTCCAACCGTTTTTTGGTCTATGTAGGCGCTATAGCTATGGTCCTGGGCAGCATCATCATGTATTTTGCCACGAAAATGGTCACCTCGCCCATCCTTCATCTGGCGGATATCTCGGAGCGGATGACGCGCCTGGATTTTGAGGCAAAATACCAGGGAAATGCCCAAGATGAGATTGGAATTCTGGGCAACAGCATGAATATGCTGTCGGACAAGCTGAAGGAGACTATCGGAGAACTGAAGTCCGCGAACAATGAGCTTCAGAGAGACATCGCGGAAAAGATTCAGATTGACGAGATGCGGCAGGAATTTATCGCTAATGTGTCCCACGAGCTGAAAACGCCTATCGCGCTTATCCAGGGCTATGCGGAGGGACTGACCGAGGGCATGGCCGAGGAGAAGGAGAGCCGGGATTATTACTGCGAAGTCATCATGGATGAGGCCAACAAGATGAACAAGATGGTCCGCCAGCTCCTGACCCTCAATGCTCTGGAGTCGGGAAATGACCAGGCAGCCATGGAGAGGTTTGATTTGGTGGAGCTGATACAGGGGGTGCTGTCAGCGACCGGGATCCTGATTCAGCAGAAAGGGGCGGCTGTGGAATTTTCCTGTGACCATCCGGTATATGTGTGGGCGGATGAGTTTAAGATCGAAGAAGTGGTGACTAACTATGTGAGCAACGCCCTGAACCATCTGGCCGGAGAAAACAAGATCACCATCACCATCCAGGAGTTGGAGGAGACGGTCCGCGTGACAGTGAAAAATACAGGCCAGCCCATACCGGAGGAAGATCTGCCGAATATATGGACAAAATTTTATAAAGTAGACAAGGCCAGGACAAGGGCTTACGGGGGCAGCGGCATCGGCCTGTCCATTGTCAAGGCAGTTATGGACTCCCACCATCAGGAGTGCGGAGTGCAGAACGCAGAGGATGGGGTGAAATTCTGGTTTGAACTGGATTCCAGGCAGGAGGCCTAGGGGCCTCCTCAGAAGCCCTCCTCGTTATAGAAAAAAATGTAAAAAAAGGGAAAAAACCGGTTGACAAAGGCGATAATGTCTGCTATTATAAATTTCGCCTTTTGAAACGGAGAGGCGGGATCTTCTGGAAAAACAAAAAGATCTCAAAAAAATAAAAAAAGTTGTTGACAAACGAGAGACAGCGTGGTAAACTATCAAAGCTGTCGCCG
>CAMTAF010000010.1 GCA_947066955.1 uncultured Hungatella sp. | reverse complement strand
CAATTACCACATTATCCCCAATCGTAACGCCTGGCATAATAATGGCTCCTCCGCCTATCCATACATTGTTTCCTATTACAACGGGTGCTGTTTGGGTTTTACAAAATTCAAAAGAACCATCTTCTTTCGGCGTTCCAAAACGGTCAACCGCATTTGTCGGATGAAATGCCGTATAAATTTGAACATTAGGAGCAATCAAAGCATTGTCGCCAATTCGGATGATATTATCATCCAAAAATGTGCAATTCATATTTACTTCGCAATTATTACCAAAATAGATATTATTTCCATAGTCAACAAAGAAAGGCGGGGTAATCCAGAGATTTTTTCCTTTCCCTCCCAATAAGTCACTCAAAATCTGTTCTTTTTCTTGTTCATTAGCGGAATCCGTCTGGTTATACTTCCTTGCTAAATCCTTTGCTTTATGCCATTGGGTTAAAAGTTCCTCATCGCCGCAGTCATAAAGCTGCCCCGCAAGCATTTTTTCTCTTTCTGTCATAGTAAATCTCTCCTTTCGCAGTTGTTGTAATCATTATATCTTTTTGTGTGAAAAATGATACGTGCATTTATTCCGTAATTAGATAAACTGTCATCATTATGCAATGATACATTGGGCTTAAATCCCGGCATAGAGCGACCTGCAAATTCCTTGAGGGACACCGATAAAACGATTCTCCCTAAAATATTCGTAGCAGCCAGCGATTGATAAGATTTACATGATTCAATTACCTTGTCAATAAACTCTTTTTTTCCTGTATCCACCAATATTCCATTTGTTCCATTTTCAATAATATAGCAATTAACATTACCGCATTTTATTCGATGAATCTCACTCATATTTATTCTCCAACTGGAATTTGTATTTATACAGGTTTAATCAAATGATGTTCAAAAAAGGTTTCAAAGGTATTCGCAGCACCGCCATGTTCAACAATTTTTCCGTCTATGACTTTATCAATATCCACCCCTGTAATTTCCAACACCTTATTCGTAGGTGTTATTCCAATAAATTCTCCTTTGTGCGTTCCCCTCATAATAGCAAGATGTTGCTTCATTCCGTCTATTCCTATGAATATTTCTTTTTCGCCATCTCTCTGCACACAATCCTCTGATATGTATTTAGAAAGTTCATCAAGTAAATTTTCTGAAACAATTACTTCATAGAAATATTTTACAATGTCTTTATTCTTCATTATATATCTCCACAACTTCCGATTTTTCACTGACTTCATTATATACTATCTCATTGAAAAAGTATAGCCGGATTTCGGAAAACTTGTCGGGCGGAAAGCCCACAAAGGGGTATTTTCCCACTTTTACAGATATTATAAAAAAGGAGTTCCTGCTTCGTTCCTGTTCTTTCCAGAGGAAATAAATTTTACAAAAAATTCCTTTTTTTATGATAAACCTTTCATCATAAGGAGGCATAGCTGGAATTACAATATTGTAAGCGCACCACTTACTTGTCCTCATACTTATATCTGCACAAGTAAAATATTCTAAACAGACTTATGGTTCATGCTTTGCACCCATAATTCTTACCGGAACTCTTCTGTAAACGCCTCGATCATCCCTTTTATCTGTTAACACCAGATAATGGATCTGTTTAATAATACTTTCCGATAACGGCACCTGATCCTTTACCAAGTCCCCCACAAAATCAAAGGCTTCCTTGTGTCCGACCGCTTCCATGTGGTCTTTCAGCGGTTTCCTGTCAATCATAGCAAGCAGACTCTCGGCAGGAATCTTTTCCTCCGGGCCTGAAAGATTCATGATAGGAGGTAATCCGCCATAAAGCATATATTCATTCCAGCCATCCTGTTTCATTCTGGCTTTTACAACTCTTAATGAAAATTTTTGCGAGTTATCGCAATTTTATACCTCTTCTTTCTGGTTTTATAATTGCAAATCCTGGTGCGGCAAGTGTGCATCCTTCTTGCTCCCGCCCCATGTGCACAAAAAAGCAGGATACCCTTTCAGATTTCCTGCTCTTTGCTATCATTGATGGCAGATATTTAATTATTCTTTCCCATAAAAAGATTCAATCGCCTCCGCAAAAAAATCGGAAGCCCCTTTCCCATACTTTTCATCTGTCATGGGTTTGATTTTTTCATTGCGGTAATATTGTGCCTGTGCCAGCATGAATCCTTTTTCCTCTTTTATCTGTGAGAACTGTTTCATAACAAAGCCGTATTCTCCGACAATCTCTTTTACTTCAAAAGAATCCACGGCACAATTTTGTTTGGCAATCAGTTTTTGCAATATTGCTTCAATCCGTTTGGTGTAGCTTTCTGCGACTTCTTTGCTGACGGGATTCTGGGCAACAGATAAAAACTTATCTTTCCGCCATACCATTCAACTACTTTTGCATAGCCTTTCTGCACTTTTTCAGAAGATACGACTTCCATATAATGCTCTTTCCAGTGTTCGATGCTTCCAAATTCCTTTATTGCGATGTTTCTCATATCCTCCGGCATATGTTCAAGCATAGTCTGGAACATTTCTTCAATCTCTGTTTTGCTGAAAACTGCAAAATCCATTTTGTTTTCTCCTTTCAGGATGTCGTCAATGCTGGCAATCAGGCGTTCCATGCGCTCTTTTTTAGCTGTCAGCATTTTCCTCTGCATTTGTAAAATCTGGTTTCTGTCAAGAGTCGGATTTGCCATAATCGCTTTGATTTCTTTCAAAGGAATATCAAACTCACGGAAGAACAATACCTGCTGTAATGTTTCCAATGCTTTATCGTCATAAAGCCGGTATCCCGCTTCACTTTTATCAGTCGGCTTTAACAGTCCGATTTCATCATAATAGTGGAGCGTGCGCACGCTGATGCCTGTTAAATTTGATACTTCTTTTACTGTCCTCATAGCTGTTGGCCTCCTGTTCCTGATAGTTCCACTTTAACCCATGACGTTCCGTGAGGGTCAATAGGCAATTTGAAAAATTTCCCGTTATATTGATGTGCCCTTTTTATAGGATACCAATGTCATTTTTTCGTTTATCACTTTAAGCTCCCCTGTTTGACGGTATCCCATTTTCTCATATAAATAACAGTTGCCTTTTTCCTCCAATATAGTATCCAATTCCCAATCAGAACATCCATGTTTTTCTTCTGCTAACTTTATTGCTTTCTGCGCTAATCCCCTATTTCTGTATTCTGGCATTACAAAAACAGGTGATATCCGCTTGGCTACACCATATTCATGTTTATCAACAACTCTTATGGCGCCTACTGCTATGTTATTTGCAATGATAAAATAATAGTAAGTAAATGGCTGTTTTAATCTTATCATTATTTTGTCCATAGGCTCTGCCGCAGGGCTGGTCTCTGTATCTTGATACTTGTCATATAATTCCTTAAACGCTCTTACTTGCATCTTCCACAATTTTTCTGCATCTTCAATGCCTATTCTCACTAGTGTGATATCCATAGTAATTCTTTCCTCACGAATCCCAAGCTTGCGTTATCTATACATAGTTATTTTTCTCGCAAAAGCTCAATCAATTCCCACAAGTTTGACCCCAGTTTTTCTAGCAACTGGTCCCTTGACGCAAACCCCTTTGCTCGTTCTATCGCTAAGTCTATATTGGGTAAATAAAACTTTTCAAAAGTTTTTGCCTGAATTGCTTTCCGCTGTCCTGTTTTCTCATATAGCAAATTGCTGACAAAAGAGTTTTTCTTTTCATCCAACTCATTCCTGAGAATATCTTCTAACGATTCGGAGTATTCTGAGGCAACATCTGAGACGTGTAGAAGTTGCCAAAATTCCATACAAGGATTTGTAATATAGCATAAATAATTCTTCTCCTTGCATTTTCCCACAACTCTATTCATCTGTTCAACAGAATGGCTGCCGCAATCCCTGTCTATGACAATGCCAAACGAATCATCTTTTCCTTGATACTTGTTAAGAAAATTAAGATACAGAAGATCAAGCTGTTCTTCGCGCAAAACTGCTTTGAATTTATTGCGTTCTTTTTCAGAAATACCGGAAGAGTTTTCTAAATAAGATCTTATAAACTCTGTCGAATAATTTTTTAAATTAAGCGAGTCAACTATTTTCTCAAACATCTTATTTTCTCTGAATTGAATATATTCCTCCAACAACTCCAATACATGTTCTGGATCACTGTTAGTGTCATATCTTCGCAGCACCTCAATATGAACTATTGCATCAATTCCAAGTTGTTCTCTGTATCTTTCAATAAAATTAAAATAACACACTTCTGTCTTCGTCCCCTCTGTAGAGAGGAAAACAACACGTTTTGGTTCTACGGAATCTTCGTGAGTACGGACAAACAGTGAACTACTACCCAGTCGGTAAGATAAACTCATTCACTATCCACCTTCCATTCGTTGTCTTGAAAACATGGTATGGCGCCATATCTGCCAATTAGGTAGTCATTTAATATGTTTTTATCAAATCTCTGTTTGTAATCACTCAAAGAATATATTTTTGAGCTGTGATCCATTTCACGTTCGATAAACCAAATCTCATCTTGGCGAAGTATTCGTAAATCCATCAGATTTAGATCATGGGTTGTACAAATTAATTGGCAAGGTTTTCCCTTTGTGATTTCGAAAAAACGTCTGATATATTCCTCAGTAAGCTTTGAATGAAAACTTCGATCAAGTTCGTCAATAACAATAATTTTTCCTTTTTGACCAAATTCGTACAGTGGAATTAAGTCAAACAAGCGTTTTGTCCCATCTGATTCGTCGGAAAGTTCGAATAATTCTGTCGGGTTTCCATGATCCAGCATGATTTTCTCTGCAACAATTTCTCCATCTTCAATGGAAATTTCGAACTGATAATCACCAATTTCAATTTTGCAGTGAGCTCTATCTTGATGTTCGCTTCTCATGCTTTGTTCTATACTGTTCAAAACATTCTTTTTGACCTCATCAGGCAAAAAAGAAAATGCTTTTTCTGCCAATTGCTTTCCTTTTGTGATTTCCTCTATTCCTGTATCAAAGGCCCTGAGCATATCGATCATAGAATCAGTACTGGATACCGGATTTAAGAAAAAATCATTTTTTTTATAAACATGAGAGCCCGGGTATACAATGATTAGGTTTTTAAACCATTCATACGCAGAAACAAAATCATACAAGCCAGAGTTTTCGTCGATTTTCTTGTTACCAACTTCCTTCAAAAGCAATTCATCTGCCTTTAAATCTTCACAGTAAATGTTGAATCGAAGTTTGGAATTCTTATCCAGTCGCAAGCCGCTTATAATATGCTTTCCTTGTTCTCGCTCAAAAATACAGGTTTCCTTGTCCGAAGAATCTATGCGGTAAAGCCATTCTGCACAAAACTCGCGCGTCAAGTAGTTAATTGCAAAACCATATGAGAAAATCGTCTGCTCAGCAATAAAGTCAATTTGGAAAATCCCTGGCTTTTCTTTGCACACTGGATCGATACGGAAAAAGCGATCATTATATCGCATCGCCTTTGCCCCCAATAAAGTTACTCGACGCATAAGGTCCAATGCACGCACAAAATTTGATTTTCCAGATGCATTTGCTCCAAAGAAGAAGCTACTCTTTAACAAACGTTTTCCATTCACGGTAAAACAGTGAGAGGGGTGTCTTGTTTGTTTTCCTGCGGCCATGCTAAATACTTGCTGCCCTTTAAATGAATTGTAGTTCTCAACGGCAAATCTAATCAACATAGTTTTCACCTCCTTCTACTTTTTTGGTGTCGGCACGCGCCGCTGCGCGTCACCTGCCAAGTCGTCGGAAGGCATCCTAAAAGCGCTTCGCGCTTGCCTTCCTCCCTTTTCCGGTATCGGCACGCGCCGCTCTGCGTCACCTGCCAAGTCGTCGGAAGGCATCCTAAAAGCGCTTCGCGCTTGCCTTCCTCCTAATCCTCATGTCAATAGTATATGTGATAAATTTTGTTTTTTCAATCGTTTTTTTACAATATTTTTATTAAAATTCCAATATAATTGTTGAATAATTCACAAATATTTCAATCCTTCATGTCCTGCCCTTCGTGGCACCATCATCTATCCATCCGTATGCGACAAAAGGACATATAATAAGCATTCTTCACCTGCTATCCACCTTTTACTGTCCCCCCGCCACCTTTGCCGGATACCACTTCTGGAACCACACAGTAAAAATTCCCATAAAGATCGGCAATACAGAATTGATAAGCCCGACAAAGCTGCTGACAGGGGTCCGCATCAGCAGCCAGGTAAAAACGGATGTAAACAGGTAAAGAACGCCCCAAAGCATGGTCAAAATGCGGTTGGTCTTTAGAAAGAGCGCATTTTGTAAAGCCTCCTCGCCGCCGTAGCTGTTCATGGAATAATGAGCCGTAAGAGGTATTTTTGCAAGACAGGACACAAGCCACATCGCGCCAAAGGAAAGATACGACAGCGGCAGCATCCATTTTTCCGAGCACCCGGCCAGCATCATTACAGAAAAACCGGTTACCAAAGTATTTGTCAAAATATCATACATTGTCTTTCGGTTTCCGTAGAAAATAAGGGGAACCAGCGCGCATACAAGGATGCTCATAAGACTTCCCCCTTGCCTGTGAATCCCGGTGGCTATCCATAAAACAATCCATGGAATGAGCATTATGTTCATATTGGTGTTCTTCTGTGGCAAAGGTGCTTCTTCCTGTCTCATCTGCGGCCGCGAACCGCCGAAATAGGTGTCCCATTTCAGCATCAAGGAAAAATCTCCTTTTACCTTATACAGCCCTTGCATCATGGCTTCGTCGCCCTGAATTTCTCCGGCTGCAATCGAGCGCCATACAGTGACCGGCGTTTCAATCTTTGTGGTGGCTGTTAAAGACCCGTCTGTATAAACATGGCTGCCATCCTTTCCCAGCAGGATTTGATAGCTTTCCTCCGCATCCGTGTAGTGCATTTCCAGCACCATATCTTTGCCGGGATAGTTTTCTTTGCAATAAAGCGCCGCCATCTGCCTTGTGAAAATCAGCGCGTCAGACTCCTTTTTTGCGGCAGTTCCTTCTGTTTCCGCGCTGTCCCTGTCAATCCCCCAGCTCGCGTCAGCGCAGGCCTCAAAAGTTTCCCTGGGCAGCAAGAGCTGGTCAAGCTGTTCCTGAATTTCTCTGGAAATGCCGCCCTTTATATACTGTTGTCCTGCTTGTCTTACATACGAAAGATATTCGTCAGTGCGCGCAGACAGTTCCGGCACCCGAAATAATTCGCCTTGACCACAAAAAATGGTGGTATAATTTCCCCGCCCATGGAGATGGTCAAAAAGGCTGCGCACACCGTCATAATTTCCCTTTGCCGTATAAAAGCCACAAGTAGAAATCACCACTGTTCTTTTTCCGCTCATATCGTATCGTGAGGGATGGTTTCCATTTCCGATCTGTCCCTCTCTTTCTTCCATGAAGGGAAGAAGCATGGGTAACTGGCGGTCAATAAGGTTTTTTAGGGAACCGGGAACCGAAAAATAATATAGAGGAAAACTCCATATCGTGATGTCCGCCCAGAGCAGACCCTGAATGACTTGCCGCATATCATCCTGTATGCAGCATTGTCCGGGGGTGCGCTTCCAGCACGAAAAGCAGCCCAGGCAGGGTTTAATATTTATACGGTTGACAAAAAGCTCCTTTGTCTGAAAATCCTGAATCCCTTGCTTTATTCCATCCAGAAACGCAGATGTCAGCCGGTAGGTATTGCTGTCGGCTCCTCTTGGGCTTCCGTTTATCACCAAAATATTCATACTATCATTTCTCCTTCCAATCGCCGGAGGCAGTCTTGCGGTCACTCAAAAAAATTCTATGTAAAAAAATAACCCTTCTGTATGGATTTGTGATATCTTTAAGTTACCACACTTAAGAAAGGCACAAACCACCAGAAGAGCTATTCTGTGTATGAGTTTACCATACTTTCTGGTGGTTTACCATACCATTATGCTAAATTTTATTGATAAAGTTTTCATATTTGACATGAATCATCAGGTGCAGTTTTGGCTTCTGTTTGTCACTGGCTCCATTATATGTCATCTCACTAAATAAGTATAGTTAGATTTTAGAAAAACGCACGCCAAATACTATAACACCTATCCACAGATTAAGATTATCAACACTCCGACGATATATAAATAAAACACTGCAGGTACAGCCGGATGAGGAAGGGGGAGTTTTATGGGAATTATGATGGTTACTTCATTAAATGCTTATGCGAAAAATATGGAGCTGGCAGCACGGTGGAAGGAAAGGCAGGAGACAGGGGATTACGCGCCGGATGAGCCTGAATTTGTGGACAATTCTTTCCAAAACAAAGTGGAGGAGGACAAGGAACCGCCCAAGCGTTCCGGCCAGATGGAGATGGATATTGAGATCAAGCTCAATGCCGGGAAAAAGCTCAGCGCCGAGGAGATGGCATATTTAAAAGCATATGACCCCACTACTTACCAGAAGGCCAAGACGATTTTACAGGAGCGAAAGGTTTACGAGAAAGCTTTGGAAGCCTGCCAGACTAAGGATGAGGTGGAGCAGCTGAAAGCCAGGTACGCGTCAGCGGCGGTGGAGCGGATCCGGACGATCCGGAAGGTCCCTGGTCTTTCCAGCGAGAAGAAACGGGAGCTGCTCAAGATGGAGCACATGAGGGCAGCGGCTCTTGACGACGGCATGCACGAGTTTGTCAAAAGCCGGGAATATAAAATGCTCCCCTCCGGGACCAGGAGTCAGGAACAAGAAAACGGGGAAGGAACCGAAAAAGCCGGCCTCGGGTTAACCCTAAAATCCCTTCAGGATCAGAAAACCAGTCAGGACAAATCGGCTAAAGAAGCCGGGGAATACGAAATAGAACAGAGGGATGTGGAACGGGCGAAAAAGGAGACCGCGGAAGAAGTACTTGAGGATGACGCCGCGGAAGAGGGAAGCATCATGAGGGCCATTTTAGACGAGGAGGCCAGATGGGCCAAGGAAGATGAGGAAAAGGCAGCGGCAGGCAATGGGACGGAGGAAGAAACTTTTGCCAGTTACCAGATAAAGCAGGCAAAAGCCGCGTATTTTACTGCCCAGGTGTATACGGGTTACGAGCGGGCCGCAAAAATCGATGTTAAGAAATAGGGGATTCCAGGGCTGCCTGTATTGGGATGTAAAGAAAATCAGAAAGGATGAGTGGCTCGTATGAGTCACCCTTCCTTTAGAAAATCCTGAAATTCCAATTATCTTATTTCCACCTCCGGAACTCATGATCCCACTTTGCTTCATACTCTGTCCCATTGCCGATACTGTAAACTATTGGAAGCAGTAACCTTCATGCCTTCCATCTGCTCCGATGGATCTTACTTGTTACAAAGTCATCAGTAAAGGCAAATATATCATCAAATTCGGTTTTCCTGTGCTCAAAGGTCTCTCTGATTGCTTCTTTCAGCTCTGTTCCATCAAGATCATACCTGAGAGCATCATCACATTCTATGGAGATCATGACATACTAAAGCAATTTTGAGCATTCGAATCCTTAAGCTGCTTTAACACTTCCGCGATATCCCCATGAATACAAATGGATCTATCCTTAATTTCCTCCGGCGCAACGGCTTCTCCATAATTTACGCAGACATAAGTCGCCTTCGGATTCCCCGCCGTCATCTGCCAAAACGGATACTTGATAATCCCCGGCGTATTATAACCAACCCCAAGCTCCAGAAACAGAATCTCCCCATCCTTCCTTGTGCGTATAAAATCCCCGTATCTCTCTGCCGCCCTGTGCCATCCTTCGTCCTCCACAAAGCGGTCGTCACTGCGCAGGTTCATGGTCAGGGGCTTTCCGCAGTGGGGGCACACTGGCAGCAATTCTTTTGGTATCCTCATATTCTTCTGCCGTTCCACCATCTCGCGGATCATTTCCCGGTTATCAAATGTCTCCTGACAGCAGGGTTCGCTGCACTGGAGCAGGCCGTAATCTCCCTGGGTGTAAAACAGCCGCTTTTTGTCAAACCCCGCTTTCTGAAAACAGTGGTCCACGTTGGTGGTGATCACGTAGTAATCTTTGTCTTTCACCAGCTCAAGCAGGTTCTCGTACACAGGTTTGGGCGGGTCCATGTATCGGTTGACATAAATATACCTTGACCAGTATGCCCAGTGTTCTTCTGGCGTCCTGAAGGGATAAAATCCTCCGGAGTACATATCTTGAAACCCATATCTGTCAATAAAGTCTGAAAAATATTTCCGGAACCGCTGCCCCGTATAGGCAAATCCCGCTGATGTGGAAAGCCCGGCCCCGGCTCCGATCACAACGGCCTCCGCTGAGTCCAGTTTCTCCCTCAGCTCTTTTACTCTGTCTCTATCAATACCCTGGGGCTTCAAAGCCATCTTCGCTGTAAACATCAAGCGCACCTCCCTAAATAGTCTGTTGATCTCATTTTATCGGATGTTCTGGCAGAAAGAAAGTACGCACTTTTTTGTAACCTAAGTTACCGGAAGGTTCCTTTCCTCTGTTTTCAACGGGAATATGAAAGAGATTGATTTCAAAAGACGAATTAGGTATAATAGAATCAGAACTTTAGTGCAATGCACTATAATTCCGAATGAGAAGGAGGCCGAGTATGGAAAACTATATTAGAAGAGACAGTTATCTGGAGCAGCTGATTAACCGGAGAGAGAACGGACTCATCAAGGTCATTACGGGGATTCGCCGCTGCGGCAAAAGTTTTTTGCTTTTTAATTTGTTTTATGATTACCTGCTTGGGGATGGGGTTCCGGAGGACCATATCATAACCATTGCTCTGGATGACGATCTGAATATAGCGTACCGGGACCCGTCCCAGTTGTCAAAGTATATCCGGTCCAAGGTCACGGACCAGGAAGGCATGTTCTATATCTTCATTGATGAGGTGCAGTATGCGATTTCCCGGGAGGAACTTAAGAACCCGGAGAGTATTCACCTATATAATGTTCTCAACGGCCTGCAAAGGCTTCGCAATGTGGATATCTATGTGACCGAAAGTAATTCTAAAATGCTCTCTAAGGATGTGATGACCGCTTTTCGGGGCCGTGGGGATTCGGTTGAAGTCTATCCTCTTTCTTTCAGGGAATACTACGGCTACGCAGGAGGAGACAAGGCAGAAGCCTATGAGGAATACGCCCTGTACGGCGGTATGCCGCTGGTGCTGTTCCGGAAGACAGAGGATGACAAATTCAAATATCTGTCCTCACTCTTTGAGGAAGTCTATTTTAAAGATATCATTGAGCGGTATCAGATCGGGCTTCCGGAGGTTTTGAGTGAATTAACGGATGACCTGTGTTCTTCCGTAGGCTCCCTTACTAATGCTACGAAGATAGCAAATACCTTGCGGACGGTCAAGGGGATCAAGGTGGACAGCGGAACCATTGCCAGCTATCTGACCTATCTTTCCGAATCCTTTCTGTTCCGTCAGTCCAAACGCTATGACGTGAAAGGAAAGAAATATTTCTCTTATCCGTCGAAATATTACTGCAGCGACATCGGGCTTCGGAACGTGCGGCTGAACCTCCGGCAGCAGGAGGAGACGCATATCATGGAGAACATCATCTACAACGAGCTGGTCTGCAGGGGATATTCGGTGGATGTAGGCGTCGTTGATATTTTTGAGACAAACGCAGAAGGGAAAAGGAAGAAAATCAGTTGTGAGATTGATTTTGTTGTTAATAAGGGAAGAAAAAAGTACTATATCCAGTCTGTCTTAAGCCTTGGAGATGCTCAGAAGGAAAAGACAGAACTTCGGCCGTTGCTTGGCGTCAGGGACTTTTTCCGGAAGATCATTGTCACAAAGAGCGGGATGAAGCCGTGGATTGATGAGGATGGTATCCTGCATTTGGGCCTTTACGAGTTCCTGTTGAATCCCGACGCGATGGATTTATAATGGAATTCCTATTTTTGCCAGCCTCATTTTCCACAAAACCACTGCCAGAGGGATCCCCGCCGCTTCCGCGGCCAGAAATCCGGTCCACAGGATATCCAGATTCCCAAACCTGCTTAAAATCACGGTAAACGCGAGAGGCAGAATGGCCTGCCTGGTCATGGTGATGACCATGCTGCTCATTCCCATGGATAAGCCCTGGAGGCCCGCTGACAGCACAAGGCCGGGGATGGACAAAAAACAGGACATTGCCAGGATCCGCAGCGCCGGGGTTCCGATCTTAAGCATAAACTCAGACGCGTCAAAAATCCGAAGCACCATGGCCGGCGCAAGCTCCAGCACGCCGAAAAACGCCAGATACAACAGGGCTCCGTACACCATGGCCCACTTGACCCCCTCTGTGATCCGCCCTTTGTTCCCTGCCCCGTAGTTGTAGGCCACAACCGGAATCAGCCCGTTATTGATCCCGTGAACCCCTACGGTACAGATGTTAAAAATGCGGGCGCATATGCCGTACACCGCTACCGCTGTGGTGGAAAACCCCAGAAGAATCGAATTCATCAAGATCCCCACAAAAGACGTCAGCACCTGCACCAGGGTGGAGGGCAGACCCACCTTCAGAATCATAGCCACGCTCCCCATATGGGGGCGGAGGGTAAATCCAAAGGGAATCTCCTGATTCCACCTCCGGTTGATCACGATCCCGGCAGCCATTCCCACGATCTGCCCGATCACCGTGGCAACGGCGGCGCCCAGCGTCTCCATCCTGGGAAAGCCAAACCAGCCGAAGATAAAGATGGGATCAAGAATCAGATTGGTCACAGACGCCGCCGACAAGGTAAACAAAAACAGCCCCGAGCGTCCGCTGGCAATGACAAACCTATCAAAAACCCACTGCCCCATCTGCCCGAAAGAAAACAGCATGCACACTGTCAGATAATCCACGCCGTAGTCCGCGATCACCTGGTTTCCTCCGGACTGCCACTGAAAATAATTTCTCACAAACAGCAGACACATTACCGCGATCACGCCCCAGGAGCACAGGGCGATAAAGATTGCCGCGTCCGCCGCCTTTCTCACCTCGCCCGGATCCTTTCTCCCAAGAGCCCTGGAGATCACCGCGTTCAGCCCCACCGCATTCCCAAGGCCCAGAGAAGACACGAGAAGCTGAACCGGCGCCGCAAGGGAGAGGGCCGTCAGCGCATCCTCGGAAATCCGGGAAACAAACATGGAATCCACAAAATTGTATAAAGAATTGATAAACAGACTGATCATCAAAGGGATCCCTGTCATCAGGATTAACCTGCTCATTCTCTGAGTTCCCATAATATTTTCCTTCTGTGTCCCTTCCATCCTTTCCGTCTCCTCTCATCGCCCCGCCAGACTCACTGGCCCGTCCGGCTTCTCATCACTCCACAGCTTCCACGAAAACTTTCTGCGAAAATCTTCCCCAACAGCTCCCCATATCCCCACTGCCCAAAACCGTCTCTCCGCCGCTACGCGCAGCAGCATCCCATCTCCATGAGAATCTCCCCATGGCATGCCTCATCATCCTGGATCACCTCTCCCGCGCAGGGCACATAGATATGGCCGGACAGAGGATTCTTGATACTCACCACTTTGGTTGTCACCGTGGCCTCCACCTCTGATCTCTCAAAAGCCAGGTCCGTGTCAATCATCTCACAGTTGATCAGCTTTAAATTCTTGCAGTAACACAAAGGCTGGGTCCCGATAATCCGGCAGTTCTCAAAAGTCACATTCTCACAGTACCAGGCCAGGTACTCTCCCTTGATGGTACTGTTCCGCACCACCACATTTTTCGCGTGCCAGAAAGCGTCCTTTGTGTCAAAATCACAGTTCTCGAACACAGAATCCTCAATATACTGGAACGAATATTTCCCCTTCATCGAGACATGGTCAAACCGCAAATGATCCGAACGCATCATGAAATATTCACTCTCCACCCTGCAGTCCTTCATCCTCACATCCCGAACCGACCAGCCGAATTCCGGCGAAATCACGTCACAGCCCCTCATGTTCACGCGGCCGCACTCCCGGAGGGCCTTAATCCCGTGAAGCTTGCTGTCCGTGATCTCAATATCCTCCGAATACCACAGCGCCGCGCGGCAAAGCTCCGTCATCTGGGAACCGGTGATCTTAAGGCCCCTGTCATGCCAGAAGGGGTATCTCAAGTTAAAAAAGCAGTCCTGAACCTGGATATTCCTGCTTTCCTTCAAAGCGCTCTCCCCGTCCGTCGGGCCGTCAAAACTGCAATTTCTAAGGGCAATCCCCTGACTTCCATATAACGCGCGCTCCATATCAAAAGTTTTGTTCACGATTGTCTTCATAACCATATTCTCCTTTCCATTCCGAGGTTCCTTACACTCAAAAGTATAGTATCATGGCTGATAAGTGTCAAATATCTATATGTAATAGATTTCCATACTTTTTTACTATAGAGCTCCCGTCCGCCCATGTGCCGGCTCCCAGCTTGTAGGTGTTTCCCCGTTCCCTCTTGGTGGCCCAGCCTTGGATTATAGTGCTGTTTTATGTCCAAAACTGCTCTGCCTTTGAGACAGGGTTGTTTCATGATATTCACCCTTCTAAAGCTTTATTGATCATTTGTATCCACTTACTGTCATCTGTCGAAAAATATTCAATAAATTTTCCAAAATTAGTGCTTCCTTCTATTGTATCATCAGAGGGCAGATTCTTAATCCTCACTTGCATTTCCTGATAATTTTCTTTAGTGATCTTAGAGAATAGCTCCCGGCGCTGGTCTGCTCTGCCCTTATATCTTTCTATACCCGTCAGACTAAAAATAATGGGAGCATTTTTCTTCTTTTTGTGAGAACCAAGCACCACATCATCCCAATGCTCGATGATAATCTGCATGGTGCATGGATTCCCATAGATAACAATCTGGTCTGCTATATTTTCAACCCCGTGAAATTCATTAATTTTTCGTTTAATGTCTGCGTACTGCTCATAAGGCTTTTTATCTGTATCGCAGAATACTAAAACTAGATCGTATGAACTGTTTTGAAACTTGTCTTGATACCGCGCCGGAATATTCCCATTTCCTTCGGCGTTCTCCAGCTGGAAAAGATACTTTTTACTCCATACATCTAAGGATATCAATCTTTCTAAATATTCATATTCTTCATCCCCCTCACATATAATACATATCTTACTGCCTGTAAAAATCTGAGGAAGCTTATTCGCCATCAGCTGGCACCTCCCCTCGATTCCCCTTGAGACTTAACAAGGAACGAATCAATTCAGGGTCTGGCAGAGCGCCCAATACTCCTTTTCGATATTTTTCCACAATATCCGTAGTGTCCCGTACTCCCTGTTGTGCTGTAAACTCTGCCAGGGAATACACATAAATGCCTTTCTCATCCTTATGAACAAACCATATCTGTTCTTTTCGGAACATTTTTTTGCAGTCCATCAAGTTGATATCATGTACAGTGAATATCATCTGTGCATTGGTATTCAGCTCATTATTAAACATGGCAACAATTGCTCTGGTCAGTTTAAAGTGAATACTGCTGTCCAGCTCATCCACAACGAGAATTCTGCCTTGTTCAATTCCTTCTATGATATAGCTTGCAAGAGCAGCAATTTTTTTTGTACCTGTAGAGTCAAAGAGTATACTGGGAACCGCAATCCCCTTATAGACTGAAACCAATCGAATCTGGTCTATGATCTGCTCTGGAATATCAAGCGCCTTTTCCTCTGGTTTTTCCTCATCAGCGTCCATTTTTACACGAATCTCATCCATGTCCACATATTCAAAGTCATCCATATAGAGATCTGAATTCTTGATAAACTCCACAACTTTTCTTTGAAGATCATTTTTGTTTTTCATAAGCTTGATGGTATGCTTTAAAGGAATATTATTCATGTTGACAATATCAATCTTTGACGCAAACTTCGTGACAATCCGCTTCATTTCCGCCAACTGCTGGAATTTGCTGGCATCTACCAGATAAAAAAGCAGATTACTCTGGGACATAAGAGGCATCATTTTCAAAAGATTTTCATCACTATATTGACAGTTTCCATTAATAATATCTTTTAAAAGCCATATATTTTCCTTTTCGTTTCCATACTGATCTTTTGTGATTTCAGCAAACTTCTCATAGGGATATTCGCCATTTTTATCATCATACCAGAAATCATAGACAAACTCTCTGCCTTCTTCCAAAAATGTAATACCCAGCTGACATATTCTACTTTCCTGAAAAATATTTGGCATAATACAGGGTTTCTGGTTTAATAAAATGTTCTTGGCACTGCGGATACATTTTACCAGACATGTTTTACCCGCATTGTTTGGTCCGTAGATTCCTAATGTTTTCAAAATATGAAAATTATTTTCGGTATGAACATTAGATGAGAACTTTTTATTTCTCATATCAGCTTTTGCAGAAAATATAATCTGATCTGAAAATGAAAAACAGTTTTTTGCTCTTAATTCTATTAACATGCTGATTCCCTCCAGGATTAATCTTCTTGTAAGCTATAGTATACCATGTCTATATTTTTTGTGCAATATTTTTTCACAAAAAATTTATACTGCTGCGATTTCTCCCCCAAATCCGCAGATAAGCATAAAATTTTGAGGATTTTTATGACGGCAATGCACAGAAAAACCCCGGCTATGACCAGGGCGCCTGCTAAAACCATTGTCCCGTTTAAGAATTGTTTGCAAAATGTTAAATGAGCTACAAAATGCCTACATCACACCCCGCTTTGCCGCAAGCATTGAGTAAAACCATCAAATATGGTAAAATAACCCAAAAGAGAACAAGCCCCATATCCACTGCGCTTCCGTCAGGAAAGGGGCCTTCACCCCCTTTTTTCCTCCTCATCCAGAGGTCATGGCGGCCCACACACGCCGCCCCGGCGCAGGCACTATCAAAAAGTTACTAAGAATCTCATAAAATTACTATATATAACAATATGACTAAAGTATATAATAAAAAGTAAGAATGGGCGGTTTGCATAAAGCATTTTAACAAATATCTCCGGTTTCAAAAACGCGATTCAGGATAAATCTGATAATAATTTTTATCATTTTTGACCGAATAACTATGTATTTTTACATACCCGGCGATAGAGGTTCCTATGTGCGTCCCATGCAAAGGCCCTGTAAGACAGAAAGGAGGATTAGGGTAAGGATTACAGCCCCGGAGCGGGCTAACAAAAATATCATTTTGAAATGATGGGAAAGAGGGTTAATATGACACAGTTTTTAGGAAATCTCCCGCGGAAGTTCAGACGGCGTCTGGCCGGGTGTCTTACCGTAGCCCTGGCAGCAGGCACAGTTATGATGCCCGCCTACGGCGCAAGCGGCCTGGCGTCAGAGAGCCTTGGACTTAAGGGAGCAAATTACATTGATCTGTCCGGCAAGACCGAGTACAAGGGCGTCAAACTGGCCACCGGCGCCACGGTCACCAAGGGCGCTTTAGCTAAGGACGACAACCGGGTCAACATCGAGGATTTCGGCGCCGTTGCCCTGGAGAGAAGGACGGCTGACGACGAGGATACCCATGCTGTCGAGAACACCAAAGCCATCAACGAGGCCATCCAGTCCTTAGCCGTGGACGGCGGCGAGATCGTGGTTCCGGCGGGAACCTTCCGCGTCTACACCATTGAGCTGGAGAGCAACGTGAACATCTACTTAGAGGAAGGCGCGGTTCTTCAGGCAGCCAAGACCACCATGTATGACCGGTCCGGCAATGTCACCTCAGAGGCAGAGGATTTCTATGACGACGGGGAGCCGGGCAACTACTTGCAGCCGGAAGTAAACATCTACGCCGGCCTTCAGGATGGCGGACACACCTATTTTGCCAACAGCATGCTCTACGCTGCTGACAAAGAGAACATCATGATCTACGGCGAGGGCCGTCTTGACGGCAGCCAGATGAACGATGAGGGAAGTCTGGACCAGGTTCTCTCCGGAGGAGACCCGGGCAACCCAAGATACCGCACTGGCCAGACTGAGACCTGGTACGGCAACAAGGCCATCGCCCTGCTGCGCTGCGAGAATGTGGTTCTGTCTGATTTCGACATCCTCAACGGCGGACATTTTGCCATTATTATGGAAGGCACCAAGAACATGCTGGTGGACAACATGGTGGTAGATACCAACCGCGACGCTTTCAATATTGACTGCGGCCAGGATGTCACCATCCAGAACTCCCACTTCAACTCCCTGACAGACGATGCCATCGTGTTCAAGGCCTCCTACGGCGCAGGGAAGATGATGCCGGTTCAGAACTGTCTGGTGAAGAACTGTATCGTCAGCGGATATGACGCCGGCTCTGTTCTGGCAGGCACCTACACCACGGACAAGCAGGTTGCCACGGACCTCTGCGGCCCCACCGCCAGAATCAAGTTCGGCACCGAGTCCACCTGCGGTTACAACACCGTCACCATCGACGGCGTGAAGTTCCAGCGCTCCAGAGGCTTCTGCCTGGAGTCCGTTGACGGTTCCGCAATCCATGACATCATCATGGTCAACGCTGAGATGGACACCATCAGCAGCTCCCCGGTGTATATCCGTATCGGAAACAGGGGCCGCTATCCGGTGACCGGCAACAGCACGGAGCCCCTTGTAAACGCCGCGAACAACGTGCGTCTCACCAACTCCGGCTGGGTTCTCCCGCTTAACAGCGAGGACTCTGAGTATGAGTGGACAGAGTACCCCATCAAGCAGTACTTCCCGGCCTACAACTGGCAGAGAAATGCTGTAGAGATGTCCAACGGAACTAAGATCGAGCTTGTCAACCAGGAGGAGCCCGCTCTCCTCAACGAGAACAACTACTTCGAGGCAGAGGATGGCACCCTCTATGAGTACAAGTGGGATGCCCAGGCTCATGAGTATGTAGTCAACTATGACAAGAAGATCAAGACAGCTACCGACTCTGACGCTGACAAGGCTTCCGCTTCCAACGCCCAGGTTGACGAGAGATATTACTACGGCGACGCTGTGGGCTACAGCGGACTGGCAACCGCCTACAACATTTATGTGGGCAACGTAAAGATCACCAACGTAGATCCCCGCTATCCCATCACCCTCACAGGTCTGGTAGACAGCAAGATCAAGAACGTGACCTTTGAAGATATCGACGTAACTTACAGAGGCGGACTGAGGATGCAGGATGCGGTTGAGCAGCAGCTTGTACAGACTTCCTGGGAGTACACTCAGTACATGACCGCTCCCGCCAAACAGACCCTTCACTGGCTGTCCAACACCTTCTTCTCCAAGAGAGCCTCTCTTCTTCCGAGAGTGATCTGGGATGACAGCAAAGAAGAGTGGGTAGACGAGCCTTACAATGTTCCTGAGATGCAGGAGCAGTATCCGGAGCCCAGCAACTTCGGTATCCTTCCGGCATACGGAATGTATGCCCGCCACGTAGACGGACTGCAGCTTAAGAATGTCACTTTCGGCTTTGAGATCGAGGACGAGCGCCACGCGGTTGTTCTTGACGACTGCCAGGATGTCAGCTTCGACAGCTTCCAGGCAGATGTCAAAGACGATGTGAAGCCGGTTGCTCAGATCAGCAACGAGTACAAGAGAAAATCCGGTTTTGAGTATGTTCCCAACCAGCCATACTTCTCAACCCAGTGCAAGAACATCACCGGCCTGAAGGCTGAGGATGTGTACACCCACACCGTTAAGGCTCCTGAGCCAAGCACTCCAAAGGACAGCCTGTATGACAAGGAGACCGTGGCCAGCGTGGCTACCGGTTATGAGTACGGCGACAACGTATGGACCTACAACGGAGAGGACTTTGATCTCCCCGTAACCGTACACCGTCCGTTCTTCTCGGATGTGGATCAGGAGTTCACGAAAGTAACCGAAGGACAGGATGTGAAATTTACCGTTGAGGCAAGAAACCCGGCAGCAGAGAGGGAGGGAGAGCGTGACCAGGCCGCTTCCGACGCGACACTGGAATATTCTGTTAAGAATCTGCCGGCCGGAGCCAAGTTTGACCCGGCTACCAAGGAATTTACATGGACGGCGCCAAAGGCAGGCATCTACAATGTAACCTTTGTGGCTTACGACGGCGTTCTTCCTGTAACCAAGACCGTGAAGATCGAGGTTGGAGAATTTGCCAAGCTTGTTGACAATGCAGAAGAGTATCTCACCAAAGAGCTGGAGAAGGTTCCTGTAAGGCCCACAAACGTCACCGGCACCGTAACCGAGGAGACCGCAAAACAGGCCCTTATGGACAGGATCCAGGATATCATCGCGAACTTCAACGCCGAGACCGGACTTTCTCTGAATTTCGAGAGTCTGGAGAAGGTGGAGTACAAGCCTCCTGTCAACGGAACCAGAGAAAATCCCACCGGAGAAGACGGATACATCAAGGCCAACGCGGTACTCAGCTACTCCGCTCAGGCAGACGGCTCAGCCGATCCTGCCCAGGCTAACGTAAGCCTGAAAGCGGCAACCATCAATCCGGATACAGATAAGGGCACTGTCTCCATCCCCGTGGAACTGATCATCAAGGCCACCCGGTACTCCAGCAGAGGCGGCGGTTCAGGTTCAGGCTCCGGTTCTTCCGGTTCCTCCTCCTCCAACCGAGCAGCAGCAGGCTCCTGGAAGAGCGATGCCAACGGCTGGTGGTATGAGAGAGCCGACGGAACTTATCCCGCAGCTACATGGGAGTCCTTAGAGTGGAACGGACAGTCCTGCTGGTATTACTTCAACGCCAGCGGCTACTGTGTAGGCGGATGGTTCACCGACAGCAACGGAAGCACCTACTATCTCCACAACCAGCATGACGGCAATTTCGGCCGCATGTACACCGGCTGGAACGAGATCGACGGCAAGTCCTATTACTTTGAGCCTACAGCAGGACAGGATCAGGGACATCTGTACCGCGATACCACCACGCCGGACGGCTACAAGGTAGACGCCAACGGCGCTTGGATCCAGTAATAGTTCCGCTTTGCGGACATTGCGATTCCTTATGACAGGGAGACGGAATTTTCTTGTTAGGAAAGTTCCGTCTCCTTGTAAATTCCCGGCATTTTGGAGAGACTATGATGGAGAAAATGAGAAAAAAGGAAGGACATTCCATGAAAGCCAGGGTAATGGCGTTTTTTTGTCTTGTCATATCCTTATTTACCGTATCCAACCTGTATTCTGTGTACTCAGAAATGAAATTTCAGGAAGCCTTCGACACCATGCTTACCAGGTATTATACCATCAATCAGTTTCTGGTAACTTTTAATGATGACGTAGAGCTGTACGACCGTTACTTAGACGACAAGTCAGAAGACAACTGGATGAACTATATGCGCAACAACCTTCAGGTAAACAGTTACATCACCAATATGGTGCAGGATGCCCAAAACCAGTCCCTCAACGGCTACCTTCTCACCCAGTCGGTGAGAAACATGTATGTCACCTACGATGAGATGGTTCAGAGTTCTCTGTCCGGCTCCGGGGAGGTTGTCCAGATGGAACAGATCCGGGACATCGGGGAGATGATCAGCAGCAACACCATCAAACTCCTTCAGGCCAACTTATCCTACGGCCTGGAAACCTATCACAGCATCTCCACAGGAATCGAGATGCGCCGCCTCATAAGCGGAAACCTGATGATCATCGTGATCACCATCGCCGTTGTATTCCTATTCTTCCTCTCAGACCATATTTTAAATCCCCTGATCCTTCTGGCGGAAAATATCAAGGCCGTGGAGCAGGAACAGTTTCAGATCCCGGATCTTCCGGTGGATAAAGACGACGAGATCGGACGGACCAACCGCTCTTTTAACAGCATGAAAGCCAGGCTTCAGCAGGTTATCTCTGAACTCAAAGCCAGGGAAGAGATGACACGGCAGCTTCACGAGAGGGAATTAAAAGTCATTAACAGCGAGAAAATGTTGGAGAGCGCCAGGCTTTCCTATCTCCAGTCCCAGATCAACCCTCACTTTTTATTCAACACCTTAAATGCCATCTCCGGCATGGCCACAGTAGAAAAGGCCCGAACCACCAATGAGATGATCCTGTGCCTCGCCAGGATCTTCCGCTACAACTTAGAGAACACCCAAAGAATCGTGCCAATCGTTAAAGAATTGTCATTGATAAAAAATTATATCTACATTGAAAAGAAACGTTTTGGAGAACGTCTCAATTATGTACTAAAAGCAGACATTGATCTTAAAAATTACGGCATTCCCCCTTTGACCCTCCAGCCCATGGTGGAAAACTGCATCAACCACGGGATCCTAAAACGGGAAAATGGCGGAACCGTGGAGATAAAGCTTTTTCTCAGCCAGGGATTTCTGGTGCTGAAGGTTTTAGACAACGGGGTAGGCATGGAGGAAGACCAGCGTCAGGCTCTCCTCTCCGGAAAAAAGCTTTCCGGCACAGAAGGGGGCCACTCCGGCATCGGCATGCGCAATGTGTTCGACCGCCTGAAGCTGGCATACCCTGACTGCCAGATAAAAATCTACAGTAAAAAAAACTGGGGAACCTGTATTGAAATCAGAATTAACAAGGAGGAATGTTCAAATGAAAAAAGTTCTGATCGCGGATGACGAGGTGATGGCATGTACCCTGATCCGGAGAATCCTGGAAAACCATTTTCCCCAGATCGGCCTGATCTGCGAGGCAGCCAACGGGAAAATCGCCCTGGAAAAGGCCTCTGAAATCAGACCGGATATTGCGATCCTGGATATCGAGATGCCTCTCATCGACGGCATGGAAGCCGGAAGGAGGATCAAGGCCCTGATTCCTGAGTGCAGGATCATCTACCTCACTGCTTTCGCGGAGTTCCGCTACGCCAGGCAGGCCGTGTCCATCGGGGCTGTGGAATTTCTCTTAAAACCCCTTGACGAGGATGAACTGGTTCAGACCATTGAAAAAATCTTTGAGAGAGACTATGAGGATGAGCTTTCTTCCTGGAAAAGAAGTTCCGAAGAAAAAAATCCCGAGGAAACGGCAGAGGCCGATGAACCGGAAGGCTGGATGGGAAACCGGACAGCCATGGTGGTGAAAGAAGCGAAAAAGTATATTGACAGCAACTACATGGACGATATTTCCGTGGAAGAGATTGTGGAGCGCTACCAGATCTCCCTCAATCATTTTAACAAGATATTCAAGCAGTTTTACGGCGTATCCTGCAAGGAATACATCATCACGGTCAGGATCAATATGGCAAAACAGTACCTCTCCAGCCCGTTTCTAAGCGTCCGGGAGGCCGGAGCCATGGCGGGATATCCGGATTCCAATTATTTCACCAAAGTGTTCCGGAAAAAGATGGGGGTCACGCCCACCGAGTACCGCAACCAGATCTTTTTCCAGCCAGAAGACTGACGAAGCTTGCACATGGAGGAACACGCCAAAATGAACAAAATAACCAAGAATGTACTGCTTGCAGGCTTTCTGCTGGTATGTACCTATACGGTGATCTCCCTGCACAGGGCCTCGGACTTGCAGAGGAGCCGTCAGTCGGACATTTCCACTTTACAGACTCAGATGGATCTGGGGGAACCTATGACTATGGACAGCCAGATCATCCTGAGGCTTGCCAACAACCAGGGGCCCGAGCACCCGGCCTCCATTGCCTGCGATTATTTTGCCGGCCTGGTAAATGAGATGAGCCACGACAGGATCCGGATCCTCACCTACCATTCAGGGCGCCTTGGGGATGAAAAAACAACTGTACAGCAGGTGGTGTACGGCGGCATCGACCTTGCCAGAGTCTCCACGGCCCTTCTGATCGAGTATGAACCCAGGCTCATCGCCCTGCAGATGCCTTATCTCTATGAAAATTCCGACCACATGTGGAAGGTCCTCAACAGCTCCATCGGTGAGAACTATCTAAGCTACATGGAGGACATCGGGGTGGTGGGGCTGTGCTGGTACGACGCGGGAGCCAGGAACTTCTATACCGTGGACAAGGCTGTCAGCAGCGTGAAGGACTTAGAGGGGATGAAGATCCGGGTTCAGGAGAGCTCCCTGATGGCTGACGTGATCAGCGCCCTTGGGGCAGTCCCGGTTCAAATCCCCTACGACAAGGTAGCCGCCGCTCTCCGCGAGGGGGAGATCGACGGCGCGGAAAACAATGTGTCCAGCTATATCAGCATGGGACATTACACCAAAGCGCCCTACATCGTCAATGACGAGCATGTGCGCATCCCTGAGATGATCATCATCAACAAGAGCGTTCTCGAAGGTTTGAGTCCGGAGGATCAGGAGATCATCCGGACCGCTGCCAGAAAGTCCTCTGTGCGCCAGCGGCAGCTCTGGGATGAACAGGAGGACAATAACCGGAAGATCTTAGAGAAGGCCGGGGCGGTTATCACCCAGGTGGAGAATAAGGAGGAATTCATAGAGAGCGTCCAGCCCGTGTACCAGAAATACGGGGAGAGCTACGAGGATATTGTGGCCCGGATACGGGAGATGAAGGATTGAAAAGGGAGGCTTTCTACTGAAGCCCCCCGCGAAACCGATCCCGTATCCATCGGCCGGACTCGCTTAAGTCCTCCTCCCACCAGCCTTCCGTCTTTGGGCATTCCGGCTTTATGACGCTGCTGGTCTCGTTCTTGTTGGCCAGGTTCCAGCAGCAGCAGCTGAGATCATACCGTCTCATCAGCTCCATCCATTTGGAGGCCTGGTCGAAATTGTTGCCCCCGCTTCCGGAAGCGTCGCACATGCCGAACTCGCTGACAAACACGGGGAGGCCTTTTTCCACACACTCCGCGCACCGGTCTCTGAGCCAGTCCGTGTGGGTTCCCGCGTAAAAATGTAGGGCGTACATCACGTTGTCAAACTCCAGGGGGCTGGCCAGGGCCTGGTGGATATCCTGGCTCCAGGTGGGGGTTCCCACGATAACCACCGCGTCGCTGTCGTGGCTGCGGATCACCGGGATCACCTGGTTTGCATAACTCTTGATCCCCTCCCATGTGGCCCCGGAGTTGGGTTCATTGCAGATCTCATAGATCACATTGTCATAGTCTTTCCACTTCTCCGCCATCTCCCCGAAAAACGCCAGGGCCTCATCCTTATGGACATTGGGGTCCCTGTCATTTAACACATGCCAGTCCACGATCACATACATGCCCAGCTCCGTGGCATAGGACACGCCCTGATCCACCAGGTGTTTCAGCTCTTCCTTGTTTCCGCCGCTGCAGTATCCGTTGTACTCGTCCGTGTACAGGGCCAGGCGCACACAGTTGGTGTTCCAGTCATCCCGAAGCGTCCGGAACGCCTCCTTGTTTACATACTGGGGAAACCAGGCCAGCCCGTGGGTGGACATGCCCATGAGCCGGTAATTCTCCCCCTTGGCGTCCACTAAGTGAGAGCCCTGAACTCTGAGAGCCCCGTGAGCGCCCACAGGCGTTGACTCATAGCCGTCAGCCGGACTGCTGCCCAGGGGGACGGGCTGCCCATCTTCCGGCGCGGCTGTCTGGCTTTGGCCTCGACTGCTCTCCCAGTCCCAACCGTCTCCTGTCACAGACGGCTGGCCCGGCCCGGAGGTTTTTCCGGATATGGAGGCTGCCCAGGCGCTCCCGCCTCCCGCTCCCCACAGGGCTGCGGTCATCACTGCTGCCAGAAATACCGCGGACGCTGCCTTTATCCTGCCCTTTCGTCTATCCATTTTTACCGCTCCTCCAATCTGCCCCCGCACTTGGGGCAATAGCTGAAATCTTCCTCTGTCTCATAGCCGCAGTTTCCACACACGCGTTTTCTCCCCATAGCGGGCCGCCACTGCTCCCTTCTTCCCTGCTGAATCAGCTTCAGATCCCCCTGCCCGATCTCCGCCTGACGGCCTCTGGCTATCTGGCCGCCAATCTCCGGGGCCAACTCATACACGGTCCCGCAGCAGGACATTTTCACATAATATCTTTTCCCCCACTTTAACACGGGGATGAAGAACAGGCTCAGGCACATGTAGGTTACAAAAACCTGATACCGGCCGTACCCTCCGCAGCTGCCGCAGATCACCAGCTTGTCATAGGGGAGTTCCTTTTGTCCCTGATTGATGCCGCAAATAAAAAACATGGTTTCACCGTTGCTTTCCTGAAAATATTGTATTATGATGATACAGGGAATCCATAAGTCCCGCGCTCCCGCGAAGGCGGATCCCTAAACCTTGCCCCCGGCAATGCACAGAAACGCTGAAAACAGAAGGAGGCTGCCTATGTCTGTAAATCCTATGATGCTGATCCAGTTAAAATCTTCCTGGGACCGTTTTACCAAAAACCACCCCAAGTTCCCCAAATTCTGGAAGGCCGTGTATAAACAATGCCTGACCGAGGGGACCGTGGTGGAGTTCAAGGTGACCGCTCCCGACGGAACGGAGCTTGCCTCCAACTTAAAGCTCAACAGCGATGACCTGGAACTGATCCGCCAGCTGGAGGAAATAAGATCCCAATAAGGGGATCATGCGCTCTCTTTATCCTGCTTCATCCCCAGCTTCACCTTCAAGATTCGTCTCAGGGACTCATCGATCCGCTCCGGGGACAGCGTCCCGTCTTTCACCGCGTCCAAGACCCCCTGGTAAGCCTCGTCAAAGTTCTCGGGCATCAGGATCAGGTCCGCCCCGGCTGTCAGGACTTTCACCGCCGCCTCCGCCGACGAAAACTGCTGAACGATAGCGCCCATGTCCAGAGCGTCCGTCACCACCACGCCGTCGTAGCCCATCCTGCCCCGCAGCACCTCATTGATGATCTCCGGGGACAGGGAGGCCGGCATGTCGCTGCCGGTGATACCTGGCAGGGAGATGTGGCCCACCATGATCATTCCTGCCTTTTCTTCGATGCACCGCTGGAAAGGGATGAGCTCGCAGGACAGCAGGTCCTCCAAGGTCTTGTCCGTAAAAGCGTAGCCTGCGTGGGTATCCCCCGCAGTGGCCCCGTGACCTGGAAAATGCTTAAAGACGCTGAGGATCCCCTGTTCCCTCAGGCCTTCCGCTAAGGCCAGGGACATGTCCGACACCAGCTTGGGATCGCTGCCAAAGGAACGGGATTTTACTACCGTGTTCTCCGGGTTGCTGAGCACATCCGCCACAGGGGCAAAGTCCATGTTGAATCCCAGGTCCGCCAGATAAGTTCCCATGTCGGTTCCAACCTTCTTCGCCTGGGCCGTGTCATTTGTCTGGCCCACTGCCGCCATGTCGCCGATATCGGGCACGTCAAATTTTCCCTTCCCGCTGATTCTGGTCACGGTTCCCCCTTCCTCGTCTACACTTAAAAATGCAGGGAGCCCCGTGCGTTCCATGCTGTAGGCCTGAACATTGGACAGCATGGTTTTCACCTGGTCTGCCGATGTCAGATTTCCCGCCATATAGATAAATCCGCCTACAGGAATCTGATGGATGGCATTTCTGGTAGTCTCCCCTGCTGCCGTCACCCTGTCCACCTTCATCAGAGCTTCCGGAAGCACAATGAAAAGCTGGGCAACCTTCTCCTCCAGTGTCAGCTTTTCCAGATACCCTTCCACCTCCTCTAAAAGCTTCTCCTCCTTTTCAGACGCCTCCGGATGAGCCGCAGCCGCGGGATCCGCCGACGGGCCGCTCTGGGTGGAAACCGTGGTCCCCTGAGGGATACGCTCCTGCTCTGCCAAAGCTCCCGGTTCCGCCTGGCTCTCCGGCTGCCTCTGCACAGACGGGTCCTCCGGCAACTCCTGCCCGCCAGGGCCTGCCTGCCCCTCCTGGCCGTCCGGCTGCTCCTGGCCGCCAAGGCCTGACTCTTCCCGGACATCCGGCCCCGCCTGCTGTGCCTGTTCTCTTTCCGCCAAGTCCGCCCCGGGGTGTTTCGACTGACAGCCTGCGCACATGAGAATTCCGAGAGCCGCGCACACTCCCCAGATTATCCGCTTCATTTTCATATCCAGCAATGTTTCCTTCCTAGTTGTTTTAAGGCATGGGCCGATAATCCGGCCCATGCCCCTCTTTATGCGCACGGGCCGCGCAGTTAGATCCTGTTCTCGATCCACTTAAGAGCGTCCCCGATGACCTCATCCTTGCAGTACTCGTTGAAAATCTCGTGGAACAGATTGCCGTAGATCTTCATCTGTTTATCCACAGACGCCGCGGCGGCAAAGAACTCATAAGTATCCTTCACGCTCACCAGCCCGTCCTTCTCTCCGTGGAGCATCAGAACCGGGTAGGCGAACTCCTTCTCCTTGTCCTTAAACCACTGAAGCCCTTCGCACAGGGCGTAGCACAGTCCGGTGGTAAATGTCTTGGTGTTGTACGGGTCCTTGCCGTACCAGTCCACCACCTCCGCCACAGAACAGACGCCTCCCCCCAGCTCATTGGGAAGTTTTGTGTGAGGATCCTGTCCCTTGGGCGCTCCGGTGATCAGGCCGATGTTGTCATGAGTCAGGGCCCCGCTGGTGACAATGCCCCTAAGCTTCTTGTCCGGATACTTTGCTCCGTAGAGGGACACGGTAAAGCCGCCCATGCTGTGTCCCATGAGGAACACGGGGATATCCGGGTTCTCCGCCACAGCCATGTCCACCACCACGTTGGTGTCGTCCAGCAGCTCGTTAAAATCGCTGTAATAGGTCCGCTCTCCTTCCGAGCGCCCATGGCCTCTGTGGTCGAACCGGTAGGTTCCGATCCCCGCCTTGTGGAACACCTCCGCCAGATAATCATACCGGCCCTGGTGCTCGCACAGCCCGTGCACAATCACCAGAACCGCTTTCGCGTTGTCCGGAACTTCCTTGTTTAAGTACAGCTTCATGCCGTCAAATGATGAGATCATTTCTCCCATACCAGCAACCTCCTCCATTATATGGTGCAGAGTCAAATAGTATCATGCCGCCCGCCAGGGCGCCCGCTTGCGTGCGCATCAGCGCATTTACTATTATACACTATTTTCTGAATTTTTCATAGGCTTGCAGTTTATTTTTTGTCTTTGGAATCCGGCCCGTGCGCCGCTTTAGCGGCAAACTTCCACTGCACGGGCCTGCGCATAAAAAATGTCGCTTGCCAAGCGACCACTACTTCTCTTCCATCTGGTATACTTCTGTCATCAGATGAAACAACAAACAACTATTTAACTAACCAAAAGGGGGTACCAATTTTATGAAGACTACAAATTATTCCGACACTATCGCCAACGCTATCAAAACTTTTCTGGAGACCAATGACTGGCATTTTACCTTCGATGAGGAGAAGGGCGGTTTCACCTTCGGTCTGGGAATGAAGGGCCAGATGAAGAAGATCAATTACATTATCCGCGTACATGAGGACAACTATATCCTCTACGCCACCGCTCCCATCGGCGCCGACACAGATGATCCGGACATGATGCTCCAGATGGCAGAATTTATCTGCCGGGCCAATTACGGGCTGCGCTGCGGCAATTTTGAACTGGATATGAGGGACGGCGAGATCCGCTACAAGTGCTACGTGGACTGCGACGGCATCATTCCCTCCTCCGAGATGATCAAAAGCAGCATCCATGTTCCTGCCGGCATGTTCAACCGCTATGCCCCGGGGATCCTGGGCATCATCTTCGGCGGGGCTTCGGCTAAAGATGCTGTAGAAAAATGCGAGAATGATCAGGGATAAAACGCGCAGATGTCAGAACTTGCTAAAAATTTCCTTTCCGCCCCGTGTGCACAAAAAGTGCCTCGCTACTCCCTATCCATTGCTGCCGCTATCCGGGATTGCCTGGATGGCAGCGGCTGGCGCGGCTGCTTTTCCTTTGATGAGGAAACAGGAATTTTCCAATTCAGCCTGAGACTGCGCCGGGATATCCCAAGCGATATCAAAAGCATAAGATACACCATCTGCGTAAAGCCGGACAGCTACACCCTCTATGCCGCCGCCCCTGACGCGGCAGGCAGGGCGGGCCCGGACAAGATGATGTCCATGGCAGAGTTCATCTGCCGGGCCAATTACGGCCTGAACAGCGGCAATTTTGAGTTTAATCTCAGGGACGGCACCATCCGTTTTAAATCCTTTACAGACTGCAGCGGCATGACCCCTACACAGGAGATCATCCGCAACAGTATCCAATATGCAGAGGTCATATTCCACCGGTATGCCCCGGGCATCACCGGCGTCCTCCTGGGCCAGACTGCCCTTGAGGCCATTGAGGAATGTGACGGACCTCAGAAATAACATATTTTTTTCCTTTCTGTTCTTAGAGAAAGTGCCCTGCCAGAATCCTTCCCGGACTCTGGCAGGGCACTTTCTCACTGGGCCTTCTTCCGCGCCTCCGGCACATGAAGCCTGATACTTCTGATAAATTTCGCCCCATAGGATGCCAGTATGATCCCCAGGGCAATGGCCCCCGCCTCTGCGAGCACCTGGTTGGAGGAATTGCCAAACTCCACATACTGCCTCTGCACAAGATAGTACATGGTGTAGTACAGATCCCCTCCCGGCATCTCCGGAATCAGCATGGGCACCAGCATCAGGATCACAGGCGTCTTCAGAATCCGGGCCAGCACCTCGCTGAGCATTGCCACAAAGAGGCTGGCGGCAAACAGCCCCGCGAAGATGCCGTATCCCCTGGCCACGCAGATCAGATAAACCGCCCACCCCGCGCCGCTGCCAAGGGCAATCCACAAAAGTTTCCGATCCGTCACTCCGAACAGGATGGAGAATCCTATGGATCCTAAGACCCCCATTACGGTCTGGACCGCGTAAAAGCTCATCTTCCACCTCCTGCCAACAGCGTAACCGCAAATCCCATGGCTACAGACACTGCCTTCAGCAGAGCCTCGCTCATGTTCAAAAGCCCGCTGATCATGTCTCCGTTAATCATATCCCGCAGGGAATTGGTCAGCTGGATCCCCGGGATCACCAACATGATGTTGCCGATCATGATCTTGTCCGGATGGGTTCCGATCCCTATTTTCACCAGCAGAGATACCGCCAGAGCCGTGACCGCGCTGCACATCATGGTCTGGATAATTCCGTTGAGCCTCATAGCCGCGCTCTGGCGCAGCATACCGTACAGGACCATTCCGGAGAGGGCCGCGGCCAGACCGTCCGGCCAGCTTCCCCCGAAAAATACTGACAGGGAAGAGGAGATCAGCATGTACATCCCCAATTTTACGCCCTCAGAGATGCTTCTCCTATCCCGGATAGCCCTGATCTCCTCCTGAATCGCCTCCACGCTCACAGGATCCTTACATATCCTTCTGGACAGCCCGTTCACCAGTTCCACTTTTCCCAGATCCGTGTCCCTGTCCTTGATTCTGCGGGTCTGGGTTATGGTTGTCCCGTCAGGGGTCATGGCGCTTGCCACAATACTTGAGGTGATGGTAAATACATCCGACCGCACAAAACCATAGGCCCCGCACAGCCGGGAGATGGTGTCCTCCACCCGGTTCACCTCTGCCCCGTGAATCAGCAGCAGCTCCCCAATATCCATAAAGGCGGACAGATACCGGTTTTGCTCCCTGTCCGGCAGGCCCTCCTGTTCCCTGCATCCTGTTTCTTTCATCATATCGCTCATAATCCGCATATTTCCATATGTCAAAATGATATTTTCTTGCCAGCAATTATTATAAGCCATATGGTTATTGGCGTCAATTTATTTCTTCCACCCGATAGTGTAACTTTACTTGGGGATCTTGATGGGCAGACTCGCTACAGCTACTGGCTCAACGGACATCGGCAGCCAATGCATAGCAATACGCTTTTGTAGATTACTGGCGGCTCCCGGCTCTCAATGCTTCTATCCATAGTATATCATGGGAACGTGTGTTCTGCACTATATATTTTATAAAATTCCCCAAGTAAAGTTACACTATCCTTCCACCCCATAGCATTTCCCGGAAAACGGGGCCAGGGTGAGCTTCACTTTTCCATCCGGGTCCGCCTTCACCGTCACTTTTTTCTCAAGCCCCATCAGGCTCCCCCCGTAGATATCCCGGTCCGTGTCCAGGAGAAGGGTCAGACTCCCGGCTCCCGGCACTGCCAACTCATAGTCCGCCTGAATCTGGTCCGAGAAATTGAACACCGCCACCACCCGCTGCTTGGGACTCCTCCGCTCAAAGGCGTAGAGGCACCGGGATTCCTGGTGGCAGTCCAACCATTGAAAACCCTCCCTCTCGTAATCCTGCTGCCACAGGGCCGGATTCTCCTCATACAATTTATTTAGATCCTTCATAAACCGCCGGAAAGCATCGTGGTTGGGGTACTTCAAGATGTCCCAATCCTGCTGCCGCGTCTCGTCCCACTCCCTCAGCTGGCCCAGCTCATTTCCCATAAAGTTCAGCTTCTTTCCCGGGTGAGTGTACATGTATAGGTAAAATGCCCTGGCCTGGGGGAATTTGATCTCGTAGTCCCCGTACATTTTCTGTAAAATAGTGGCCTTTCCGTGGACGTTCTCGTCGTGGGACAGGGGAAGCAGGTAGTTCTCCTCATAGTAGTACTGCATGGAAAAAGTAAGCTTGTGATAGTTCTCCGTCCTCTGCTGGGGCCAGGACTGGAAATAGGACAGGGTGTCGTTCATCCACCCCATATCCCACTTGTAGTCAAACCCCAGCCCTCCCTGGTCCGCCGGCTTTGTGATATTCGGCCTGGACGTGGAGTCCTCGGCGATGAGCATGGCCGAGGGGTGCCGTTCCTTAAGCCCCTGGTTTAAGTTCTGCAGAAACATCACCGCTCCCCTGTTCTCCCCCCTGGCTGGATCCCCCTGCCAGTAGATCATGTTGCTGATGGCATCCATCCTGAGCCCGTCAAAGTGGAACTCCGTCAGCCAGTAGTTGGCCGCGGACTGGAGAAAGCTGCGGACCTCCCCGCGGGAGTGCATAAAGTTGCAGCTCCCCCACTGGCTCCTGCCCACAGCCTGGTTGGGGTACTCATACAGAGCGGTTCCGTCGTAATTCCACAGGGCATAATCGTCCACAGCGAAATGCACGGGGACAAAGTCCATGATGACCCCGATGTCATTGATGTGGCACAGCTTCACAAAGGACTTAAGCTGCTCCGGCGTCCCATAGCGGGAGGTGGGGCTGAAAAATCCGGTGATCTGATATCCCCAGGACTGGTCACAGGGATGCTCCGCCAGAGGCATCACCTCCACATAGTTGTACCCCTGCTCCTTTAAGTAAGGGATCAGCCTCCCTCCCAGCTCATCGTAGGTGTACCAGTCCTCCGGCTCGTCAGAAGGACGTTTCCAGGAACCTGCGTGGATCTCATAAATATTCAAGGGCCTGTCCTTTGCCACTGTCCTCTTCTTCATCCACTGGCTGTCCCCGAAGTCAAACCTGCCGCTGCCTGGTATAAAAGAGGCGGCGGCAGGACGCAGTTCCATCCAAACCCCATAAGGGTCGCAGTGATCCCTGCAGCTGCCGTCCGCCCCGGTGATCCGGTACTTGTACATCTGCCCCGGCTTTGCCTCGCCGATCCTGGCTTCCCAGAAATTCCCGTCATGGATCTTGTCCATATCCGTTCCCTGCCAGCCGTTAAACTCCCCGATGACCTGGATCCTCCTGGCCCCCGGCGCGAAGGTGCGGAACACGGTCCGATTCCCCTCCCTGTGGGCCCCCAGATACTCATAGGCCTGAAACTCCGTTCCTGTGTAAAATCCGTAAAAATCCATACTTTTCCTCCCTCGTATTCCTTTTTTATTTTTCTGGACACTGGTTGTTTTTCCTACTATAATGGATTATAGAAAAAAAATCCCTGCCAGGCTACAGACAATTTCGCGGTCTGGTAGGTTAACCAACTATTTTCAAAAAGTGTCGGGAGAACAATTATGGACCTTCGCGTCGCCAAAACCAAAAACGCCATCATCAACTCCTTCCTCTCCATCCGGGCCAAAAAGCCCTTGGAAAAGATCACGGTTCGGGAGCTGTGCCAGATGGCCATGATCAACAAGTCAACCTTTTACTCTCACTACGGGGATATCTATGAGCTGTCGGATTCTTTAGAAAACGAGGTGGTGATGTCCGTGATCCAGTCCATGGACCACCCGGAATACATTGTTGATAATTCGGGGGAATTTACAAGAGAGCTGCTCTTTGGATATCTGTCCCAGGACCACTTGATCCAGATCCTCTTTTCGGACAACCGCAGCAGCCTTCTGGTGTCCAAGATTGACAGAGCCTTAAAAGAGCTGGTATTTGAAAAATATCCTGATCTCCGCCTGGACCCTGTCTCCAATATGGGGCTGACCTTTGCCATCTACGGAGGCTACTATGCCTATGCCCTGGGTCAGAGCCAGGGATGTGAGCGGAGCCTGGTGGTGTCAGTGCTCCAGGAGCTCACCGAGAAGGTGGGGGAATGCCTGATGCCTAAGACCGGTCCCCAGGGCAGGGGGTGACGTTTCCCCTGCCCTGGGCTTATACGGATTACTGAACCCACACGCCGTCCGCATTCACATAATATCCATCCGGCGTCACCGCGTCTGTCAGCATGTTGCACTCCCTGTCCAGATAGTAATAGTTTCCGGTTGACGGGTCGCGGTACCATTCGTCGGCGAGAGAGATCCCGTCAGCGGAGGTTACCTGCCATTTTCCGTCTTTCTGTGTCCAGGTATAGGTCTTGTCCCACTTTAACTCCAGGTTCTTAAGACCGCTGCTGTTAAAGGCTCCGTCAACTATAAAATAGCTCCAATAGTACTGATCCGTAAGCCCGTTGTACTGGAGGATTCTATAGGCGCCCACATTCAGACCCTCAATACCCTGGAGAGCCAGATTCGGGACATCCTCCTTTGTCAGATAACTTTTCATAGTAAAGGATACAGGGGTCTCCGCTGGCACGATGTCACAGATCGGGTCCTCCCAAATCATAACGCCGTTTGCGTCGTATGCCATAAAGTAAAAATAGGACTCTTCATCATGGGGAGTCAGAATCATCTCCGTGCCATCTTGAACCACCATGACATGTTCCTCATGGGACGTTTCATATTCGGTAAACACCGCGTCCGCTGTCCCTGCATACTTGTTGCCGACATTGTAGTTAAAGTTGGCAAATGCCGTCCCCGCTGTAACAGCCGACAAACTTGCGGACAATACCGCTGCTCCCAAAAACTTTCTCATCTTTCTCATTTCTATATCCTCCTGCTATTATATTTCAGGCGTCAAAAAACGCCGGAATATCCATAAGCGCAGCATCTCCGGAACTTTAATTGCTTTAGGAACTGCCCAGAACCTCTCTCGCCACCTCTGCCGCCTCCCTGGCGATCTCAAGCTCCTCGTTGGTGCGGATCACCAGCACATTGACCTTTGAAGTCCCCTCGGAGATCTTCACCGCCTCCGCCTGCTCCCGGTTCTTCAGCTCATCGATGGTGATTCCCAGAAATCCCAGATAATTGCAGATCTCCTGGCGGATGTCCGAGTCGTTCTCCCCCACTCCCGCGGTGAAGACGATATTGTCCACCCCGTTCATGGCCGCGGCGTAGCTGCCCACATACTTTGCCACCTTGTAGGCGAAAATCTCCCTGGCCAGGGCCGCTTTCTCGTTGTACTTGATCTCCGCGTCCTTCAGTTCCCTGAAATCGCTGGAGAAATTCTTGGAGATGCCCAGGACTCCTGATTCCTGGTTTAGGATGGCCATGACCTGAGGGAAATCCAGGTTCTCTTTCTTGGCGAGAAACTCCAGAGCTCCCGGATCCACATCCCCGCACCTGGTGCCCATGACAAGCCCTTCCAAGGGGGTAAATCCCATGGAATTGTCGATGACTTTTCCGTATTTCACCGCGCAGATGCTGGCCCCGTTGCCTAAGTGGCAGACAATGGTCTTCACGTCTTTGGGGTCCTTCCCCATAAACTCCGCCGCTCTCTGGGACACATACTTGTGGCTGATGCCGTGGAAGCCGTAGCGGCGGATCTTGTATTTCTCATAGTAGCGGTAGGGAAGGCCGTAGAGATAGGCCTTGGGCTCCATGGTCTGATTAAAGGCTGTGTCGAAGACGCCCACCATCAAAGTGTCCGGCATCAGCTTTCTGCAGGCATCCACTCCCACCAGATTAGCAGGATTGTGGAGGGGCGCCAGATCATTGCACTCCGTCATAGCCTGGATCACCTCATCCGTGACCACCACGGATCCTGTAAACTTCTCTCCCCCGTGAACCAGCCGGTGCCCGATGACATCGATCTGGGAAAAATCGCTGATGATTCCTTTTTCCGGATCCACCAGGGCCTCCAGGAGGGTGTTCACCGCCTGGGTATGGTTCTCCATGGCCACCGGCTCCTTCACCGATACCTTGTCGGTCTTGTAGGTAAAGACCCCGTCGATGCCGATGCGCTCACAAAGCCCTTTTACCAGCACCTCCTCGCTGTCCGAGTCGATGACCTGAAATTTTAAGGAAGAGCTTCCGCTGTTGATCACTAATATCCTCATGTCCTGCCTGCCTCCCTGCGCTGCCTGTACAATTCTTTATTGCGGCGCTTGCACTGGTACATGGCAGCATCCGCTTCCTCCAGAATCTCCTTTAAACTTCTGGTCTCCTCCTTACCGTTCATCTGAACCACGCCAAAGCTGAAGCCGTGAATATACTCTTTATCACTGAAGCTCTGGAACTCTTCCATAGCCTTCTGAAGCTTCTCCGAAACCACATCCTCCGGAATCCCCCTGAGGATCAGGCAGAACTCATCTCCCCCGATCCGGCAGAAAATATCCGTGGTGCGGAAATATTTCTGGACCGTGGACACAAATCTCAGGATATAACTGTCCCCCTCCGCGTGTCCGTACTGGTCGTTAACGGTCTTTAAACAGTCTAAATCCAAATATCCCAGGGTGAGCTTGTCTTTCTCCGAGAGCATGGCGTCCATGCACTCCTCAAAATAAACCCGATTATGGATTCCCGTCAGGGCGTCATGATATGCCTTGTCCTTGAGGGAACTGGTGCGGGCCTTCTCCTCGGTGATATCCACCAGGATATGGGCGTTAGCCTGACGGTTCCTCCACTCTACCGGAAATGTGGTAACCCTGTAGTAGTTGCTATCCCCGTCGCTGATCTCCCAGACATTGCTCTGCCCCTTGTTCTCCCAGTTCAGCACTTTGCTGCGGAAGGGCAAACGGTTGCCGCAGATCTCACAGAACTCCGAATCATGAATCTCCTCCTGCCCCGGATGACGCTTATTGCAGTACACAATATCCTTCGTCTCCGGATCCACCACCAGAATCCACTTGTTCTGCCGCCTGATCAGCTCCAAAAGCAGTTCATTGTAACTCTTTATGATCTCCGCTTCTTTCTCTGCCTGATTTTTCTCCTCTTTCAGATAGGACTCCCGCTCTTTTAACTGGGCTGTCATGGTGTTAAACGCGGCGGCAAATTCGCCTGGGTAGGTAACCTCCTGGGAGTAGTCCCCGGCCGCCACCTGATCGGCCTGCCAGCTGAGATGCTTTAAGCTGGCCTGGAGATGTCTTAGATTCACACACAGCGGGTTGTCCTGGGACGGGTAGGGGATAGAGATGTTTCCCAGGGAAAGATCCTCCGAATAGGACCGCATCTCTTCGATCCAGTTCTGCAGGACTTTAAGCTCCTCACCCAGTTCCCGCCACGTTCCCTCCAGTCCGCTCAAATCCGGGGGCTGGACTTGGAAACCATATAAAATACCTTTCAGATATTCAAGAAGAATATCTGCATTGTTCTGGCTCATCAGGATTCCTCCTTATCCAAATGCTATATGGAGATTATAGCATTTGGATAAGCAGATTACAAGTGCTTCCGAATCTGCCTCTCTACAAACCATCGGAGGATTCCGGCATGAAGATCTGCTGATTTTCCAGTAGCAGGATATGTTCTCTTTTCACATTCACAAACCGTCGCTGAGCAAACGCATAGCGCGGCGCGGTCAGTCATGGGGTCTCCAACTGGAGCGCCTCCAACAGTGCCTGCACCTTCTCGGGGCTTTCCCCAAAGGACTTCACCTCTGCCCCCAGATACTCAGAGGCCTCCTGGCAGGTAAGCGCCCCTTCCCGCTTAAGAGCCCCCTCCTCTGTCTCCACTGTGTAGGTCCATGCCACCTCCCCCAAGTTGTCTGTCAGGGCCAGCAGCACGCACCCCAAATCCCTCATCTTGGCCTCCATGACCTGAGAATTCCCAACACTGTCCTGAAAATTCAGGGTCCATCCATAAGGTTCCTTCGATGTCATCAGTTCATTGGTAAAGGCCCCTATATGCCTTCCGATCCCCAGAATTCCCGCCAGCCTCCCGTCAGCCGAGGCGTCTCCCACATAGGGATTTCTCGCCTCATACAGCTCATTGGCCAGACGGCTGACCACCGCGCCGTCCTTTTTCACCACAGCGCCCCCCACATCCACCTGCTCCTTTATCTGCCCCATGTCCAGTGTCAGATTAAACACCCCGTTTCTGTTCCAGGCTGACGCCAGACAGGAGTAGATCACCAGCTCCTGAGTCCCGTCAGGCCTGGTCTTTAGTCTGTGTCCGGCATACACGGCGGCCGAACCGAAAAACGTCCCTCCTACGCGAATCTCCTGCTGGTCAGCGTCAAGATACGTGATCATGTAGGACTCTGTGGGGGAACCTATGAAAAATAATTTCACCCCCATGGCCGCCGTCATCACCACAAACACCGCCGCCGCTCCCAGGACAATATTGCGGATATTCCTCCTTTTCAGCGCCTTGAGATAATCGATCTCCCGCTCCGTCTCCTGCTTCTGCATCTTTGCGCAGGCCTCCACAGACGACTTCATCCGGTCATAGCTTTCCCTGCACGAGACACAATTTTCCAAATGTTCCTCCACCTCTTTGGCAGTAGTCTCCCTGGTCAGTCCGTCCACGTAGAGAGGCAGCAGATCTTGTATCACATCACACGGAATCTTCTCATTCATTTGCCTTCCTCCTAGTTTTTGGTATCGGCACGCGCCGCTTCGCGGCACCTGCCAGGTCGGAGGAAGGCATCCTAGAAATGCTTACGCATTTGCCTTCCTCCTCATCACGATCTCTTTGCCCCGGTAGAAGGTGACTCTGGCCCAGTTCTCGCTCCGCCCCATGATCTCGCCGATCTGGGCAAAGGTCAGGTTGCCGATCAAGCGCAGATACATCGTCTCCCGCACCGGCTCCTTTAGGCTGTGGAGTATTTTCAGGATCTCCATGTTCTCCCACATGAGCATGTGGGAGTCCTGTACCGAGCAGGAATCCGCCCGGCCTGCCAGCTCCCCGGCTCCTGGATCCTCCCATGACAACTCTGAGTCCTGCTGTCGTTTTCTCTTTTTTACATACTCCAGCCATACGTTTTTCGCGATGCCGCAGAGCCATGTGGACACGCTGCTGTCCCCTCGGAATCTGTTCACCTGCTTTAAGGCCCGGCAGAAGGTCTCCTGTGTCAATTCCTCTGCCGTGTCAGGGTTCCCTGTCCGGGTCAGGAGAAAACCATATACCGTTTTCCCATGCATCCTGTAAATCTCTTCCATGGAATCCATCTGATCTTCCCCCCTCTTAAAGTTGGTGGTGGAAAAACTTGATTTGTTACAGAGAAATCTTATATTTTTATAGCAAACGGCAAAAATACTTGCCGTTTCTTATATAAAGTCAAACAGACTCAGCTGCTTCCCCACATCCTCCTGGGCAGGTCTTGGCTTTACAGACTGCCTCTGGATGATCTTGTCCGGTATCTCCTGAAGAAATACGGAGACCTCCCCGGAACAGGTCATAATCAATTCCTCCTCTGCCCTGGTCATGGCCACATAGAGAAGCCTGCGCTCCTCATCCACATCCGTCTCCCTCCCCTTAAACTCCAGGGGCACCGTGCCTTTTCTCACCCCGCAGACCAGAGTCACAGGGAATTCCAGTCCCTTGGAGCCGTGCATGGTCATGAGAGTCACCGCGTCGGAGGTGTAGGTCTTGCCGCCGAACCTTCTCAAGTCGCTCTCCTTTCCAAATGCCAGGGCGCCCAGCATCTCCTCCATGTTCTTGTAGAACACCGCCATGTCACCCAGCTTCTCCATGGCTTTATCGTCCTCCAGTCCCATGTCTTTCCTCCAGGAACTCCAGATATTCCCCGGCTTTCCCCGCCTGCACACTTTTCTGTATTTTTCCGCCATGGCGCCGTACGCGCTCCGGGAAATCTCCGCCTCCTCTAAGTTCCACAAAAGCCTAAGGCAGACCCTCCGGGACAGGCGGTCCTCCGGGTCTAAGATGCTCCTGAAGAAGCTTAGGCTCCCGCGAACCTGGGGCTCCTCCAAAAATTCCTCCCTCCCAGCCACCACATAGGGGATGCTCTCTTTTTTCAGACACATCTCCAAAAGCTCCGCCTGCCTGTGAGTCCGGTAGAGAACAGCGATATCCCCAAAACTCCTGGCCTTTCGGTCGTCCCCGCAGGCGAAGCCCTCCTCCGTGTCCAGCATGTCGATTCCTCCAACCAGGCGGTTGATCTCTTTTGCAACGAAAATTGCCTCCGCCATCTCCCCCCGTGTCTGTACCAGGCGGACAGGAAATCCCTGAGGCCTTATTGGTTCCAAGGGTGTTTTTGAGCCGCCCAGCACTGCCTGGGAGGCTGCCAGGATCTCCGGGGTAGAGCGGTAATTTCTCCTTAAGCTTATGGCCTCCGCCTCCTCTTCCCGGCTAAACCGCTCAAAGCTTTGGGCATCCGCTCCGCGAAAGCCGTAGATTGCTTGATCGGGATCTCCGATGATGAAGATCTCCCGCCCGCCCTTCCCCCAGGCCTGGATCAGACGGTACTGCAGGGGGCTGATATCCTGAAACTCATCTACCAGAAGATAGGGAAATGTAACATTTTCGGAAACCGAAAGCGCCCTTATAAGAAGGTCGTCAAAGTCCAGGGCCGACAGAGCGTCCAGCCGTTTCTGATAACAGGCCAGGAGACGCCCGGCGTCAGGATCCCGGTCCTCCTCTTCCACAGCCTCCCCTCCCGCAGCCTCCGTCTTCCTCCGGGAGATCATCTCCCGCAGCTTCCGCGGGCTCCCTTTGATCCCCGCCTCGTCCGCGGCCTCCCGGACGATCTCCAGCACGGTCTCCTCGTCCGCCAGAGTAAATTCTTCGCCCGCCGCCTTAAGAAGCTCATAGCAGATGGAGTGGAATGTGCCGGCCTTGAGGCCCCGCATTCCCCGCTTTCCCCCAAGCTGCCCCTCCAGACGGCTTCGCAGCTCCTGAGCTGCCTTGTTGGTGAAAGTGACAGCCGTGATCTCCGACGGCTTTACCCGCCGGTTCTGCAGCAGATAGACAATGCGGGAAACCAGGGTTCTGGTCTTTCCCGTCCCAGGCCCTGCTGCCACCGAGATTCTCCGGGAAATGGATCTGACTGCTTCAAGCTGCCGGCTGTTGAGGCTCTCCGTCCCCCCGACAGTCCCTGCTGTCCCATGATCCGCCGATATATCCGGGCTTTCTGCAAGATTCTGCGCCCTCCTGTCCGCCATATGCGGACCCTTGGCCTGGGGCGCTTTCATCGTCTCCGCGCCGCCCTGCCTTAGGGCCTCCTGCTCTTTTATTCCCTCCGCATCTCTCCGGCCCTCAGTCTGCCGTTTCCTCTCCGTCTCGGCTTTCCCTCCGGCCTCGCCTCCCTGACCTGCATCCCCTGGCCCGAACATGCTGATCTGTCCGTCCATAGAGTCCAGCTCCGACGGCTCAAACAGGCGTATGGTGCCGTATTCCCCGTCAAATCCGGGAAATCTCTGCACCTTCCCCTGCCTCAGCCGCCTGATCCCCTCGGCGATAAAATATCCCGCCTTCTTTTCGATATCCTCTTCCGGAATCTCCCGCAGGATCTCAAACTCCGTGCCCACGCTCCCCAGCAATTTCTCATACTGCCGCCGCACTTTCACGCTGGCCGGGGAAGATCCCGTGGAGGCGGCGATCACCTCCTCCAAAGGCGCCAGGCTCTCAAAGGGCAGGGCCCCTGGGCGGACAATCCCCTCATCCCGGTCCGCCAGCTGTTCAATGCGGTGAGACACCCCCAGGGTCAGCTTTCTTCCGCACACAGGGCATTTTCCCTGGTACTTCAAGGCCTCCCGGGGGCTCAGGCACAGGTTGCACTTGCGGTGTCCGTCATAGTGATACTTTCCCTCCTCCGGAAAAAACTCTATGGTTCCCTTAAGCCCCTTCCCCTTCTGAACCGCGTCATAGAGACCCTGGTAACACAGATCTATATCCATGAGATTGGCCTCCCGCCCCAGCTTGGCCGGAGAGTGGGCGTCGGAATTGGATATCATCTGCAGACGGTCCAAAGCTGACACCCTCCAGTTCATAGGCGGGTCCGAGGACAGACCTGTCTCAAAGGCGTGGATGTGGGGCGCCATATCCTCAAAGCACTCCTCTATGGTAGAGAACCCGGAAAACGCCCCAAACATGGAAAAATGAGGCGTCCATATGTGGGCGGGCACAAAAATAGCATCCGGGCAGATCTCCAGAGTGATCTCAAGAAGATCCCGGCTGTCCAGCCCCAGGATGGGCCTGCCGTCAGAGTGGATATTGCCGATGGTCTCCAGCTTCCTGGCCAAAAGCTCCGCCTCCCGAAGCCCGGGCAGGAGGATCACATTGTGAACCTTTCTGACCTTGTCGTTTTTCTTGTAGATGGAGCTGATCTCACCGGAGACCACAAACCTCGGGGAGACGCCGCTGCCTGCCAGGGTGTCCCGAATCCTCAGCTCCTCCTTTAATCTGTAAAATCCTTCCTCAGCCGGAACAAGCTTTTCCTCAAGCTCCTGTCTCCATGCGGGATGAGTGAAATCCCCTGTCCCCAGAATATGGATCCCCTTCCGCCTGGCCCACAGATCCAGATGCTCCGGAGTGCAATCTTTGCTGGTAGCCCTGGAATATCTGGAGTGGATGTGCAAATCCGCTATATACATATGATTCACCTGCTTTCCTGCGCGTCAGCGCGCTTCCTTATCTCTGACAGGAAAGAGGACAGTAAGTAGCACCGTCCTCCCTCTATCAGTTCTTATTCAATTTATCTGTCATCTTCTTTTCTTGGTTTCGGTTTATACTGTTCATCACCAGACTCAATGTAAAGAGCAAGCTTCTGATAAAGTGATTATACTATTATTCAACACCGATGTCGAGTATTTTGTTTTCCACCCGCCTCCCAAAAAATTCCTCCATCAGCTTCACCAGATGATCCATCTTGTCCCTGACGGTGCTCTTGTCCTTGGTTGACTTTCTGCTTAAATCGTCAAAAGACACCCCTTTCACCTTCCTCCTGTGCAGGGACCAGATAAACTCTGTCATAAACTCCATAAACTTCTGGTCTTCCAGCCCCAGGTTCCGGAATCTGGCGAACAGTCCGAACCACAAAAAGCTGTCCTTAGAGTCAAATACCTCCGCCACCTCGTCTGTCATCACCTTTTCCAGCCTGTTCACCATGTCCTCAAAATCGTCAAAGTCAGCGGGGCCGGCGTGGTTCCGGATAAAATCGCACATGTCCTCCTGCCTTTTCTTCCAGTCATCCAGATAATAGGCCGCCATGATGCCCTCCACCACCACACGGTTGACAGCGCCGTTCTTAAACTCCGATACCTTGTAGCCTCCCACGTCCTTAAAAAAACGCATATTGGCGATAGCCTTCACCAGGCCCGCGTACTCCTCCCCCAGCCTGGTGATGCCCTTCTGGGACACAGTCATGGGTTTCCCCTCGTTGTACCGGGCGATGTGGTACGCGATGTCCTCACCGGAACAGTTTAAGTACTGTACCACCTCAAAGTTGTAGTCCCTCAGCCTGTCCTTAAGCTCCTCCGGAAGCTCGGAAAACCGCTTCCCCCTGATATCGAACCGCCTCCGCTCGTACACGGGAAAATGATCCTTATCAAAGATCTCGTTCCCCTCCCCGTCTGTGGCGGGAGTCTGGTACTCGATCTCCCAGCGCCGGACATTCTTGCTGATCCGGAAACCGTCTCTCAAGTAAGTGTACACATTGGTGCACCTCTGCTTGCCGTCTAAGTTCCAGATTATGGCGATGCTGTTAACCACCTGCTCGGCGAACACCAGGGAGGGAAGGGGATTCCCCTGAAGGATATCCGAGATCAGATTCCCCTTCATGGAAGGGGACCACTGTTCCGACTCCCTCTGAAGGGGGTGGTCGAACCGGAGGATGTGCCTGTCAATCTTCTTCGCCACCGAAGCCGCGCTCATCCTGTCCTGCTTGCTTTTCTCCCTGGTCTGTGTCATATGATTTCCCATATCCTCGTCACTCTCCTCTGACTTTATAAAATCCAACTTTCTTATATCATGCCTGCCCTGTATCAGGCTGATCTTCTCAAAAGACGTGGCCTGACAGAAGTTCTGATCATACTGCCTCTTGCTGAGCCTTAACCTTCTCCTGATCTCCGGAACCGGGACACTGTCCATCTTCAGCTCCATGATCTGTCTCTGGACCCTGGACAGGCTGTGAAAATACTCTTCCAGCCTGCCGCTGTAACAGGGATCCCTATCCCCAAACACCTCCTGCTCGATGTCAAAGTCCGAGGGAATCAGATCGCCGACGGTCAGGCCATCCCCCACAGGCGTATTCATAGAAACTGACAGCCTGTCCGCTCCCCGCTTCTTCCGGTTTCTCCTGGTGAACTCTGTCTTGACCCTGGCAGACAGGCAGGAATACAGGAAACCGTCAAAGGATCCCGTCCCCCTATACCGCCTCATAACATCCACAAACACCTCGTTGGCAAGGGAGTAGAAATCATCCACATCCTTGTCCCATATTCCTCCAAAACCGGACAAGATCTGATCCACTGTCCTGTGAAGCTTCTGTCCGTTGCCCTCATAGTATTCCGCCAGGATCTGTTCCATAGCTTTCATATCCGCTTCGCCCGCTCTCTCCCCATCTGGCTCCTCCCCTTTCCTAATCCTTCTGCTCTTTTGATAGGAATAGTATAGAACGAATGTTCTTAAATGTCAAGAGTTTTGCAAACAAATGTTCGTTTTTCTTTTGAAAAAGAGAATATAGAGATGCCAGGGTCAAAAGGACCCGTAAAAACGCAAAGAAAGGGGAGCTCTCTATGTTAGACAAGCAATACCACCTGTATTCCATTGACACAGGATACTTTTTCAGCAACCGCGAAAACACTCTTCACCGGAAGATCCTTGCGTACCGCCAGGAACACCGGGCCCTGCAAAACAGGTTAAGACAGCCGGACTGTTCCGGCCAGGAAGCCCTGCGCCTGAAAAGCCTGGGAGATCACAAAAACCAAAAGGCAAAACAGGCAAAGGAAAAGCTTCTCGCCATCCTCTCCAACAAAGCAGGCCAAAATGAGCTGACCGGCGGAAAGGACCACATCCGTGTTCTGAGAGAAGGCTGCCTCAAAGATACGGATGTCATATCGGTCTTTGACTCCTTTCTCAGCCGGTCCATGGGAATCGGACAAGATGAACTGACAGAAGATCTGATGGTGGTGCAGGTTTACTATTTTGACGTATTTAAAGACATCTGTTTTCACGGATTCCAATACAAATCCGAAAAATACCGGTACTTCACCTCATCGGCCGGGCAGATCCGCCAGAAAAAAGCTGTTTTCATCAAAGAATCTGTTTGGAACCATATAGAAAAAACCATCATGTGCGGCCTGACCATAGAAAGGATCAACCAAAAAGGCGGAAACAACGTAAACAAACACTTAGCCTATCTCGCCCTGACCAACTCCGCCACCGATGAGTGGAAAGAATTCGACATTGACAGATCCATCGTCATAGACGACTTTGAGACAGAAGTGTACGGAACCTTTGACTTTTTAGACGACGCCGACTATTCCATCACAAGAAAGACCGGCTATGTCCCCATCACCCACACGGACGGAGCCGGGATGATGCTCCCTGCCGTGTCCTCCAAAAACTTTATGTTCCGGGCCCCGTGGATCAAAGGCCTTCTGGGCGTGTTTGATTTTCGAAGATTTATTGAGGAAAACCGTCTCTCCCCTGAGATCACCGACATTTACGGCGCAAAACATGACATCATCAAAGAAGATATCCGGATCATTTTTACCAGAAGCCAGTTTAAGATGCATAAGTACTACGATTCCTGGGAGGAATACAAAATCTATTTTAAAAAATACCGTTGCCGCGCCGGAAGGCTCAATGTGGAGGAAGACCGGTTTAAGCCCGGGAAGATCAATTACCAGATGCTCCAAACCCTGACAGATATCACAGATGAAGAGATCGGCCTCCTGACCGAAAAATCCTCTCAAAGGATCCAAAATATCTGTACTTCCCAGGAGGCTATGATGGAGGTTCTGGGAATCACGCCTTACAACACCAGCATGACCCCTTTTCAAAAAGCCGTGAAGATCTACCCCGCCCTGTTAGGCGACACCTACGCCAAAGATGTCCTCCGGGATGTAAAAAACAGCCTTGTCAAAAAATACCGGGGAGGAAAGTTAGAGATCAACGGAACATACACCTTCATCCTTCCGGACTATTACGCGGCCTGCGAATACTGGTTCGGCCACATGGAAAACCCCAAAGGCCTGCTGGCTGACGGGGAAGTATATTGCCGGCCGGCCCGCTGGTCCGAAAAAATCGATTGTCTCAGAAGCCCTCACCTGTACAGAGAACACGCCATCCGCTCCAACACCGCCAGTCAGTCCTGCGGACCGCGCTCAGAAGACATCGGACAATGGTTTTCCACCAGCGCCCTTTACACAAGCAGCCACGACCTAATCAGCAAACTTCTGCAGTTTGACGTGGACGGCGATAAAGCCTTTATCGTGTCAGACGAAACCTTTGTCCGGGCCGCCGCGCGGTGCATGAAAGATATTGTGCCTCTGTACTATAACATGAAAAAATCAGAGCCGGTCCTTCTGAACCCCAAAAACATCTATGACGGACTTAGAAAGGCGTTTACAAGCGGCAACATCGGCATTTACAGCAATGCCATCTCAAAGATATGGAACCATGAGGTGTTCCTAAAAGGTTCTGCTCAGGAAAAGCAGGAAGCCCTTGACACCATAAAACTGCTGTGCATGGAAAATAATTTCTGCATCGACTCCGCCAAAACCCTGTACATGCCCGCCCGGCCAGAGTGGTTCGCCCAAAGGGTATCCCGGTACGCCAACCGCAAACTGCCCGCGTTTTTTGAATTCGCCAAAGATAAGGAATCCTCCCAGGTGGAGGAAAGAAACGAAAGCTTTGTAAACAAGCTCTATGGCAGGATTCCGGACAAAGGGATCAACACCCGGGGGCTTATAACGGAAGCTTTGGACTACCGAAAAATGATGGCAGACAAAGACACGGTCTGCCCAAAGGAAGTGTCCCGCCTGTACGACACGCTGAACAGACAGTACCGCCACATGATCAACATGAAAGACGAGCACCGGGACAACCTTCAATATGTTGCCTGCAAAATCAAAGAAGAATTCCGCCGGTTGGGATACCCGGATGAAGCGTTGGCCGATATGCTCACCGAATATCTCTACGGACACGAAAAGCGGTACAAACAATTGCTGTGGTTCTGTTATGGCCGGTACATCGCCCAGAACCTGGAAAAAAACCTAAAGGTTCCCAAAACAAAATTTATCCAGTGCGCCGACTGCGGAGAATGGCTGGAAGTTCCCGCAAACTCCCGCTCGTTCCGCTGCCGGACCTGCCAAAAGAAGTCTTCACGCGCCCGTCCTCCTATGTCCGCGCCCCATAATCGTCCATAATCCGTGGCCGGATCCGGACAGGGCCCCCAAAAAACAGCCACCGGCCATGGGCTTTCCTTTGTGTATCTATGAAAATCATAATCACTTTTTAACAGATTGGAGGGACACATTTGACCATTACTCAGGAAAATTTATTACAGCAGATCGCGGGCACAGGCGATGTGAACATTGCCACTGTCCGCCGGGTCTTTAAGACCGCGGAAGACGTCATTTTCCACCACCTGTCTTCCACCACTTCCCAGGAAAATACCATTGTCAAGGTCATGGACGGCTTAAGCCTGGAAGGTTCTTTTATTCCGGAAAAAGAGATCCATACCTATGACCACATCACCTGCAAGCCCAGGATCCGGGTCCGGCCAAAAGTCACCCGGTATTACAACCGGAAACTGAACGGTTACTTTGATGATTCCGCCGCCGAGTAGGCGGCATCCATTCAGGTATGCCAAGTGCGCCCGCTATGTTTTTATACCTTTTGGCACAAAGTGCCTCTGCTCCGAAGGAGCCTGTATTACGGTATGCCCTCGGGTATGGGATGATGGCGCGTCCGCTGGCCGGGCGCATGCAGGTTTACTTTGATGGTTCCGCCGCCGAGTAGGCGGCATCAATTCAGTTCAGATAGGAGGTGAATTGATTTTGAACAACGACGAGCTGCAAATCTATCGGGGAAAGGATTTTGTCGTCAACCAAAACATCCGAATCCATCAGCCCACCTTGGGGGAGATCGCGGATTGGGGAGAGCAGAAATATTTTTCTTTTATACAAAGTTTCACCGCCACCCCCACGGACCTGAAATACGTCCTCTCCCTGTCCGGCGTGGACTGGAACAAGATCTCGGACTATGAACTATTTTTGACAAGGTACAAAACCTTTGACAAAAGCCAGTCCGCCATCCTTTTCGGCGGCCTGGATCTCACCGGTTTCCAGACAGCGGTCGGGAGGGACAGTGACAGCGTCATCCTGGCGGACCCCCTCTCCCCCGCTGTCATCGACCGCTCCATATACGAGATCATCACAGAGTATCTCAGAAAAACCCACAGGCTGGAAAAAAATGTGGAGCGGGCCATGAACGAGACCACCAGGCAGGTGCTTTTGGACGAGGCCAGGGAACAGTATGAGGCCGGCCAGGACTCCAAGTTCCGCTCAGTCCTGCTCCCCCTTATATCGGCCCTGACCAACATGGAAGGCTTTAAGTACAGCTGGTCCACTGTCTGGGACATGAAGATCAATGCCTTCATGGACTGCGTCACAAGCATCCTGCACATCAAAAACGTGGACCATCTGCTCACCAGCGGATACTCCGGGTTTGGAATTGACTTAAAAAAGGTCAAGCCAAAAGAACTAAGTTATTTTATCACAATATAGGAGGAAGACAAATGAACCACAACAAAGACTTTGCTACCTGCGCCGTATGCGGAAAATCCTACAAACCATGCCTGTCCTGCCGGGCCGGGCAGAACCGGATCAGCTATTGGCGCAACATCGCCGACAGCATCAACTGCTATAAGATTTTTCTGGCCGTGAGCCAGTACAACAACGGGTATCTGTCAAAGGCCCAGGCCAGAGAACAGCTGGAAGCCATCCCCTTTGACGAAAAGGAACTGAGAGAAACGGTGCGCGTCAAGATCGCCGAGATCATGGAGGATTAATTATGGGAATTATTCAGGAAAAAGTCACCCCGGAATTCAGAAAATGGGTGGGCTACTGCGAAAAGAACAAAAAGGAGAATCTGGGATCCTACGATAACCCGGAAAATTTTAAGACCAATGCCGGAGACGGCAACTACACGGTGTTTGCCGATCTCTACAGACAGAAAACCGGAATCAATGTCCAGGGACAGCCCTGGTGCGATTCCTTTGTGGACACGGTGCTGATCCACTTATTCGGAGTGGATGCCGCCAGGGCGCTCCTTGGCGGATTTTCCGCCTACACTCCCACATCCGTCAGCTTTTACAAAAAAATGGGCCGCTATCACCAGACTCCCCAGGAGGGAGACCAGATCTTTTTCCACAACGGATCCAGGGTTTATCACACCGGATATGTGTATAAAGTGGAAAACGGCACGGTCCACACCATAGAGGGGAACACCAGCTCTGAGAAAATCCTGGAAAATGAAGGCGGCTGCGTGGCGTACAAGCAGTACCCTGTGGGCTGGACCAATGGAAGCCGCCGGATCGACGGCTACGGACGGCCCGATTACTCCCTTGTGGAGCCCCAAAAGAACACCTGTGTTCAGGGATTTCTCCGGGCCGCCGACGGAAAGCGGTGGTGGTATCAGTTCCCGGACGGAAGCTACGGGAAAGAGGGCTGGCACTGGCTCACAGAGCAGACCGGCGGCACCTCCGGCTGGTATCTCTTTGACGAAAACGGCTATATGCTCACAGGATACCAGACCGGCCCCGGCGGACAAAAGTATTTCCTCTGCCCCGAACCGGGCATCGACGAAGGAAAATGCATGGTCACAAACCGCCAGGGCGAGCTGATCATCGCGGACTATGACCACGAAAACAGACAATATCGCATTTAGGAGGGAGGCAAGAACATGAACCATATCATCGAACACATTGACTGGATTCAGGTAATCCACACACTCTGGACCGTTGTCCTTCTCCCGGTCATCACATACATAGGCGCCCAGATCGGAAATTACGCCAAGGAAAAGAGAATGGGCAAATACACGGACATTTTGTACAGCAACGTGTTAAACGCCGTAAAGGACGTGTATGAGACCACGGTCAAAGACATCAAAGGCACCGGCCAGTGGACAGCTGAGGCCCAGGAAGAGGTGAGAGAGCTGGCCAAGTCGAAGGCCGTCTCCGCCCTCACCGTCTCCGCGCGCCAGGTCTTAACAGCAGCCTACCATGATTTCGACGCCCACTTGGACGACCTCATCGGCACGGCCCTTTACGACTTAAAACACAAATAAAGTTGGGCAGGTGAGCGATATGGGAGATCTGAAAGTACTGACAACCATCGACTACTCCTCTCTCGTCTTTGAGGTCTTTACTATCCTGGTGGGCTTAAAGGCAGCCGTCGCCCTGTTAGAGTGGGCCGCCGATAAGCTGGGAATCGAGATAAAATGGACCAGAAGGCAGAGAGAGGAGCACGCCCTGCTCATAAAAACATCACAGGATCTGAAAGAGCTGCAGGAAAAACTGAACCAATACACGGAACACTCCGACACCCGCGACAGCGAGATATGCCAGGATATCCAAAAGCTCACGGACATGTTCCTGGACAAAGAGATCGAAGACTGGCGCTGGAAGATCCTGGACTTCTCCTCCGCCCTGTCCAACGGGCGCTGTTACAACCGGGAGTCCTTCGACCACATCTTCCGCACCTATGACACCTATGAGAAAGTCCTCAAAGCCAACGGACTGGACAACGGTCTGATCGAGGAGACCATCAAGTATGTAGGGAAAAAATATCAGGAATATATGGACGAGGGGAGAATATAGAACAGGACGGCCATGTCCTGAAACCAATAGACTTTGCTGCCAGATTATGTTATGCTAAATTCAATATAGCGGTATACTTTACAATGGGGAGGTGATTGTATGCCTGACGCGGCGGCTGATGACCCAGCGGGAGTATCATCTCCCGCTTTTATTTACACAGGGCCTATTCGATTACATGGGCCCTGATCGGAAACCCTACCGCTGCCTGAATGCCTATGGCCGTGAGCCACGCATACCCTTTGTCCCGTTTATCCGGTTCGGACTCTCTGATTCCTTCCATTACTCCTGATTCTATTATATAGAGAAATCCTTTGTAGTTCAAGAACTCTTTTTCCGGCCAGTTAGCAAAGGATATTGTATTCCAATATCTCATATGTTATAATCAGGTCGTTCATATGTTATATCGCAACTCAAGGAGGTCACTATGAAAAGCTCCCAGATTATACAAGAAATTGTAACTCTCTACCATGGTTCGAAATCAGGGATTCGCGGTCCCATAGCCCCTATAAGCCGGGAACGCTGCGATTTTGGAAAAGGGTTTTATATGGGAACTGACCGAACTCAGCCGCTTACTTTAATTTGTAATTATCCTAATGCCAGAATATATACGTTAAGTGTCAATCTATCAGATCTCAAAATTCTTAATGTAGAAGTAGGATTAGATTGGGCATTGTTAGTCGCATACAATCGCGGCAAAATGGAATCTATAAAACATTCAGCCATCTATCATCGTTTTGCAAATTTGAGCAAGGACTGTGACATGATTATTGGCTACATTGCTAACGATAGAATGTTCGTTGTTCTAGACCGTTTTTTCAATGGAGAAATTACTGATATGGCGCTTATTAACAGTCTTTCGGCGTTAAAGCTTGGTAAGCAATATGTGGCTTTAACAGAAAAGGCTTGCAAAAAAATAAAAATCCTTGACGAACAAGTGCTCACTGAGCATGATCGGGATAAACTAAAACAAGAAAGTGAGGCCAACCGCTCAAAAGGCATTGCAATGGCAGAGGAAATCTGCAGAAAATATCGCCGTGATGGCCAGTTCTTTGACGAAATTTTAAAGGCAGGTGAATAAAATGCAAAATTTAACTCTTGAGAAGCGTCAACTCTGCGATATACAGGGGCGATTGTTTGAACTTGCCCTAAAAACCGGATTGGATTGTCCATCATTTATAAAATCTTTTATGAACAGTAAAGCCGCAGCTTCCCTTGATGATGTCTATGACCGGTTACAATGGGCGGGTGAGGAATATATTCTTGATGAACTAGACGATGAAGTCAATGGGCTTAAAAAGGCCGGCACGACCTATCCCTCGGAAGTGATGTATTGGACCGGGTATACTTACCGCTATTGGCATTATTACACAGGTGAATCTAGTAATGAAATATATCAAATCGCTGACGCTGAAACAATGAATGAATGCTGGCTTGGTTTCCATACTTTAGATGTCGAAATGGCCATTGATGATTTGAAAGAGATCTACAGGCAAAAATGAACTCTTTTCCCTGCTCGCCGCGCCGGGCCCTGTCCAGCTTTTTCTGGCAAACCTCCTCTCGGGCCCCGTGTGACGCCTTCTTTGAGTTTGCCCATTCATCTTTTTCTTTTTTATCTAAATATCGGCAAGTTCGTTTATTTTTTCTTTGCTTCCTCCATATCCTTTCCTCCATTCTTTATATGTCCAACTCTATGCCCAAGTTGACACTCCTGCTCATTCCCTCTTTTTTACACTTATCTTCATTTTAATTTGTGACTATCAAAAAGTCACTAATTTCTTATGTCGTCCGCAAGTCGCCCGCAAGTATTCGCCCACTCCCCATGGGCGAAATCTCTCCCCAAAAAATCATTCCGTCCATCTCCCATGGACTTTCTTTTGTCTCTATCAGAGAGCAGACAAATGCTCTCCAATAAAAATCAATTTTAAGGAGGAAGGCAAACGCGCAGCGTTTTTAGG
>CAMTAF010000009.1 GCA_947066955.1 uncultured Hungatella sp. | reverse complement strand
CTGTTTTCCAGGGCAGGAGGGGCAAAGAAGATTACGGTTGACATGGGAGAGGTGGTGGGGAAGAAGGATATCCTGTTTGTGTGTCTGGACACCCTGCGGTACGACGCGGCTGTGGAGGAGGAGAAGGAGGGGGGAACCCCGGTGCTGAACCAATACGGCTCCTGGAGAAAATGTCAGGCCCCCGGAAATTTTACCTGGCCGTCCCACCATGCCATGTTCTCCGGCTTCCTGCCCTGCGACTATGAGGCAAAAAACCTGGCAGACAGGGAGATGCTGTTCTTCCCGCGGCAGATCGGCATGGGCAACAAGGTCCCCGAGGGGGCTTTCGGGTATTCGGGGAGCACTATTATGGAGGGCCTGGAGAGAGAGGGGTACGATACCTGGTGCGTGGGGGGAGTATCCTTTTTTGATAAGAGGTCAGATCTGGGGAAGGTGTTCCCCGGATATTTTAAGAAAAGCTGGTGGAACCCGTCCTTTGGCTGCGGCGTCAAGGACAGCGCTGCCAATCAGGTGGATTTTATTCTGAAAAAAGCGGCCCAGGCAGAGGAAGAACAGAGGATCTTTCTGTACTTAAACATTGACGCTATCCACTATCCCAACTATTTTTATGTGGAGGGGGCGAAGCAGGACAGTCTTGTGACCCACAGGGCGGCGCTCAGAGCCGCGGACAGAGAGCTGGGGCGGCTGTTTGACGGCTGGAAGGAGATGCGGGGCAGCGCTTTTGTCATCTGCTGTTCCGACCATGGAACCTGCTACGGGGAGGATGGGTGCCAGTTCCACGGCATCAACCACCCGGCGGTGAACACGGTTCCCTACAAGCACTTTTTCCTGTGACCGTTTTCGGGACCAACAGCCCGGTGGAGGAGGAAGGACAGGCTATGACACAGAGAAACCCTTATGTTCAGTATATGTACAGCTATCCCCACAAGACGGCTTACAGGCCTCTTGTGGGGGTAGATTTAAGAGACTATGGGGATCGGTTCGCGGGGCCGGGCCATGGGCTCTATTTTCATGTGCCCTTCTGCCAGTCCAAGTGCGGCTACTGCAACCTGTTTTCCGTCACCGGCATGGGGGAGGAGGTCATGGACCGGTATCTGGACTGCGTAGAACGGCAGCTTGGCCAGTACGCGCCAATCATGGAGGAGGCGGGCGCGGTGTTTTCCGATTTCACCGTAGGAGGGGGAACGCCCCTGATCCTCAGCGAGAAACAGCTTGAGAGAGTATTTCACATGGTAGACCGCTGCCTGAAATTGGAACCGGACCGCCAGATCATCATGGAGACGGCTCCCAACCAGACCACAAAAGAGAAGCTGCGGCTGCTGAAGGAGCAGGGAGTCACCAGGGTCAGCATGGGGATCCAGAGCTTTCAGGGGCAGGAGCTTAAGACCCTCAAGAGGGGGCACAGCGCGGACCGGGCCAGGAGAGGCCTGGAGCTTTTGAAATCCTTTGATTTTCCCTGCGTAAATGTTGACTTTATCTACGGGATCCCGGGGCAGACCGTGGATTCCCTGCTGCTCTCCTTAAAGGAGGCTGTAAATTTCCGACCGGAGGAGATCTTTTTGTACCCTTTGTATGTAAAGCACGGGGCGGCTATGGAGAGGGACTTGAGGGAAGGAATGATCCTTGAGCCGGAGCGGGCCTATGAGCAGTACCGGGAGGCCTCGGCGTACCTGATGTCAGAAGGCTTTTGCCAGGATTCCATGCGGAGATTTGTGAAAACCCGGCGGGGGCGGGAGGACAGGGATTCGGGGATCGGAGGGGAGCAGAGGGGCGGGGAGCCCATGACTCAGGAAAAGAGCCGGGAGTTCTCCGACTGCGGGTCTTCCTCCTCTCTGGCTCTGGGCTGCGGAGGCAGGAGCTACGCCGGCAACCTCCATTTCTGCACCCCCTACGCAATCACGAGGGAGAGGTGCGCAGAGGAGCTGAGAGCATATATGAGGCAGGAGGACTACGCCAGGATCAGCCACGGCATCTTTCTGTCCCGGGAGGAGGAGAAGCGCAGATATGTTATCCGCCATATCCTGATCCGTCCGGGGCTCCCCAGGGATCAGTATCAAGAGAGGTTCGGAGAGGATGTCCTGGAAGATTTTCCCCTGCTCTCACAGTGGGAGGAACAGGGATATCTTGAAAAATGCCATGGGGCCCGGAATCTCACCCTCACCCCGGAGGGGCTGGGACTGTCGGACTGGCTGGGGCCTCAGCTGATCTCCGGGGAGATCCGGCGGAAGATGGAGGAGTGGGACCATGTACACGGAGAAGATCACGGTTCTCTACAGAGGGAGCCTAAAGAGCTGTAACTATGGGTGCAGCTACTGCCCATTTTCCAAACACAAAGGCACGGCGCGGGAATGCGAGAGGGACAGAGCACAGTGGCTCCGGTTTGTGGAAAGTCTTGCGGGCTGCTGGGAAGGAGAGGCCGGCAGCGGAGAAGCCTTCGAAGCTACGGACCGGCCGGAAAAGGGCCAGCCTGTGGAAGCCGTGGATTGGCCGGGGGCTGGCCAGCCTGTGGAAGCCGTGGATTGGCCGGGGGCTGGCCAGCTTGTGGAAGCCGTGGATTGGCCGGGGGCTGGCCAGCCTGTGGAAGCCGTGGACCGGCCGGGGGTTGGTCAGCCTGTGAGAGCCGTGGACCAGCCGGAGGAGGGCTTGCCTGTGGGGGCCGTCATGGTGGTGCCCTATGGGGAGGCGCTGATCCACGGCTGGTATTGGCAGGGGCTGGGGCTTTTGTCTTCTATGGATAATCTGGACTGTGTGGGCGCTCAGACCAACTTAAGCTTTCCGGTCGAGGAGTCCCTGGCTCAATACCGGATAGCGGGAGGGCGGACAGAGAAGCTGCGGCTCTGGGCTACCTTTCACCCCGAGATGACTTCTCCGGGGTCCTTTGCCCAAAAGTGCGGACAAATCCTTAAAGAGGGGGTGGAGATCTGCGCCGGAGCGGTGGGGGTTCCCGAAAATCTGGAGATCATCCGCTGCCTGAGGAAGGAGCTTCCGGAGGAGATCTATCTGTGGATCAACAAGATGGATGGCCTTGGCAGGTCTTATACAGAGGAGGAGATAAAAAACTTTCAGGAGATCGATCCCTTTTTTTGCCGCGAGCTTGAGATGGCAGAGGCGGACGAGAGGCAGTGCCAAAACAGGGTTTTTGTGGAGGCGGATGGGAAAGTCCGCCGGTGCAATATCAGCCGGACCCTGGGCAAAGGCTGGTATGAGCGCGGCGGGTGCGTGGGGCTGCGCCGAATGCTTTCAGCGCCGGAACGCTGCGGCAGGAAGCTCTGTTCCTGTTACTTAGCCTACGGGGGACGGCGGGATGTGATGAACCATATCTTTTTTGGTTCCTACCCACTGTTTCGGATTCCAAGGAAAGTCCGGGCAGCATTTCTGGATATCCAGGGAACCTTGATCCCCAGGGGACAAAAAGAAATTTCCCGGTTTGCCAGGGCAGATCTGGAGCTGGCGGCCAGGATAGGGATCAAGCTCTTTTTTGCCACCACCCTTCCCGTGGAGGCGGCCAGAAAGCAGTGCCGGTGTGTATGGCAGCTGTTTTCTGGGGGCGTCTTTTCGGGAGGCGGCCATGTGGTTCTGGGAGAGGAGCGGGAGATGATCTGTCCCCTGGACAGGCGGTGGATCCCCGTCCTGAGACAGAAGGCAGGAGGATTCGGGGCCAGGCTGCTGGTATATGAGAGAGGAGGCGAGGTCTGCAAGCTCACCTTGCTGCGTCCCGGACACAGGCCGTGGAAAGAGGAGGAGATCCGGGAGGTGTCAGAGAGCTGCAGAGAATATGCCACGGGAAAATGCGAAGGGGGCGGAATCCGGATCTTTTCAGAGGGATGCTGCCTTCAGGCAGTGGCGCCGGGGGCCTCCAAGGCAGCAGGGCTGAGGACTCTGTGCAGCTGGCTGGGGATGAAACCGGAGGAGGCGGCTGCCGCAGGGGACTCGGATGAAGATCAGGAGATGATGGCTCTGTGCGGTCCAAAGGGAGAGAGGGGCAGGGGATGACAGGAAAATTCAGGTCGTTTTGCCGGAAGACGAGTCCTCCCCAGGCCCCTGTTCTTCTGACTTGGCCTCCCTGGTCCTGTCTTCCTCTGGTCCGCTGTCGCCCAACCGTCTCATGAGCACCAGATACCCGTAGATAACAGGCGGGACCACGATGGTGCTAAAGAGCGCGGCCATGAGACAGCTCCTGGCAAAGGGGCTGTCAAGAAAAGCGAAGATCAGGGAGGCCAGATACAAACCTCCGATGAGGATCAGGGCCGCGATGGCGGCAATCCGTTTTTTGGTCATGGTTTTATTTCCTTTCCGAACGTGTATTGCGCGCTCCGGGCCGGTGAGCCGGCCAGGGATCACGTTTCCTCAGCCAGGGTCTCCCACACTTCATATAATTGCTCTAACTGTTCTTTGATGGATTCTTTTTCTCTGTGGATCTCCATAAGTTTTCCCACATCAGAAGCAATCTCCGGCTTCATAAGCTGGCTGTCAAGTTCCGAGTCCCTCTCTTCCAGGGAAGCGATCTGGTCCTCTGTCTTTTTTAGGTCATTCTGCTTTTTCCGCAGCTTTGCCTGGGCTTCCTTCCGGGTCTTCCAATCCTGTTTCCCATCAGGCTGTGCGGCAGGGTCTGGGGCAGAGCCGGTAAATGTCCCGGAAGAGGCAGAGGCGCTGCCGCCCCGCCTTGCCATCTCCTGGCCCTGGCCGGCGTAGAGGCTGTTCATCAGCTCCCGCTTTTCCAGATAGTAGTCATAATTGCCGATGTAGTTGAGGAAAGTCTCCCCGGTGAGCTCTAAGATCCTGGTGGCGGTCTGGTTAATAAAATACCGGTCATGGGACACGTACAGCACGGTGCCGGTGTACTGGTTTAAGGCATGTTCCAAAATCTCCTTGGAGGTGATGTCCAGGTGATTGGTGGGCTCGTCTAGGATCAGGAAATTGGCGTTGGACAGCATCAGCTTGGCAAGGGACACACGGCCCCGCTCGCCGCCGCTTAAATCCCCCACCCGCTTGAACACGTCGTCCCCGGTAAATAGAAACGCGGCCAGGACATTGCGGATCCTGGTATTGTTAAGGGCCGGGTAGGTGTCCTGGAGCTCGTCAAACAGGGTCTTCTCCATGTGGAGGACCTGGTGGTCCTGGTCGTAGTAGCCGATATGGACCCTGGTTCCCAGGGTGATCTCCCCAGCGTCCGCGGGAAGCATCTCATTGATGATCTTTAGGAGGGTGGTCTTGCCGGTGCCGTTGTTGCCGATGACAGCCACCCGCTCGCCCCTCTTGATGTCAATGTCCACATGGGAGAACAGATGGTTGTCACCAAAGGACTTAGCCAGATTTCTGACCGTCAGCACATCCCCGCCGCTGACAATGTCCGGCTCCAGCTTTAAGTTCATCTCGTCGTTGACCTCAGTGGGCTTCTCCAAAACCTCGATCTTGGCCAGCATCTTCTCCCGGCTCTCCGCCCTCTTGATGGATTTTTCCCTGTTAAAGGACTTTAGTTTGGCGATGACCTCCTCCTGGTGGCGGATTTCCTGCTGCTGGTTTAAGTAGGCCTTCAGCTGGGCTTCCCGGATCTGGGCCTTCTTCTGGCCGTAGGCAGAGTAATTGCCCTGGAATACCGTGGCCTTTCCCCGGTCTAACTCCACGATCTTTGTGACCACCCGGTCCAGAAAATACCGGTCATGGGCCACGATGATCACCGCTCCTTTGTAATTCATGAGGTAAGTCTCCAGCCATGCGATGGATTCCATATCCAGGTGGTTGGTAGGCTCGTCCAAGAGGATGATGTCAGGCCGGGACAGGAGAAGCTTTCCCAAAGACACCCGGGTCTTCTGCCCTCCCGACAGGGTGGAGATCTCCCGGTCAAAGTCCTCCTCCGAAAATCCCAGGCCTTTGAGAACGCCCACGATCTCGCTCTGGTAGCTGTAGCCGTTCTCCAGCTCGAACTGGTGGTTTAAGCGGGTGTAGGTCTCCAGCATCTCCTCTAGCTCCTGGCCCTCTGCGTGTTTCATCTCCAGCTCCAGGGCGCGGATCCGCTCCTCCATGTCGATGAGAGGGCGCTTGACCTCCAGAAGCTCCTGGTGGATGGTGCGGTGGCTGGTTAAGTCCTGGTGCTGGGCAAGGTAGCCCAAGGTCTTTCCCTTAGAGAGGGTGGCGCTGCCCCCGTCAGCAGGCAATTCCCCCACAATGATCTTCAACAGCGTGGACTTCCCGGCTCCGTTGATGCCCACGATGGCGGCTTTTTCGTAATCTTCTATATGAAAAGAAATATCGTCCAGTATCACATCGGTTCCAAAAGCTTTGGAGATGTGGCTGCAGGATAGAATCATAATGTCCTCCTTCAGTTTAAGATTCTGTTTTTTGGTGACGTTTTTAACTATACCAGAGATTTGATAAATAGACAAGAATAATGATGGAAAGAAGAAAAAATCCTTCCAAAAGGGCATCAAATATGTTAAGCTAATGATCAGGAAGGAGTGGGCGGATTAATATGGGACTGTATCTAAATCCAGGAAACGAGGCGTTTCGTCAGGCAATCTCTGATGATATCTATATCGATAAGACGAAGATGATCTCCCTTATGAATAAAAAAGTAAACAAATCCAGAACAAAATATGTCTGCGTGAGCCGTCCCCGCCGTTTCGGAAAGTCTATGGCCGCGGATATGCTTGTGGCCTATTATAGCAGAGGCTGCGATTCACGGGAACTGTTTGCGGGAAAGAAGATTGAGGACGAAGACAGCTTTGAGACTCATTTAAATAATCACAATGTTATAAGGCTGGATATCCAGAGATTTTTGTTTGACCCGTCACATCTTGATATTTTTATTGAGAAGATCCAGGAATCTGTGATCAGAGAACTTGAGATAGAGTATGGCCGCTATTTTAAAGCGGATCAATATGGGCTGCCAGGTGTCCTGGGACAGATTTACTCACAGAAAAAAGAAAAATTTATCTTTATCATTGATGAGTGGGATTGTGTATTCCGATTTGCGAAAGAACGCCTGGAAGTACAGAAAGCATATCTGGATTTTTTAAGAGGACTTTTTAAAGGCGCTGAATATGTGGAACTGGCATATATGACAGGGATCCTTCCAATTAAAAAGTATGGGGAGCACTCCGCTATTAATATTTTTGATGAGTATTCTATGATCGATGCCAAAAATCTGGGAGAATATTTCGGTTTTACACATGAGGAAGTGCAGGAACAATGCCTCCAGCATGGTGTAGACTATAAAGAAGTGGAAAGGTGGTATGACGGCTATCTGTTAGAACATACCCACATCTATAACCCTAAATCCGTTGTAGATGTAATGACATGGAAAAAATTCAAGAGTTACTGGACCAGCACTGAAACATATGAGGCACTAAAGATCTACATTAGTATGAATTTTGACGGTTTAAAAGAAGCGATTATCGGGATGCTTAGCAATGTGCCATGCAAGATCGATCCGTCAACATGCCAAAATGATATGACATCCTTTAAGACAAAAGATGATGTCCTTACGCTGCTGGTTCATTTGGGCTATCTGGCATTTGATGAAGAGTCGTCCAATGTTTTTATTCCAAATTTGGAGATTTCGCAGGAGTTTATACGGTCTGTAAAAACTGGCGGATGGACTGGGCTTGTCAAAGCACTGGAATGTTCGGAGAAGCTCCTTGAAGATACCTGGAAACTGGATGGAAAAGCTGTAGCAGAAGGCATCGCCGTGATCCACAGCGAGACTGCCTCCATGCTCAAGTATAATGACGAAAATTCTCTTACTTGTACAGTCCTCATGGCATATTACGGCGCTAAGGTATATTATATGAATCCTCTTATGGAACTGCCATCAGGAAAGGGATTTGCCGATGTGGTATATCTTCCAAGACGAGACGTAGATAAACCCGCGCTGGTAGTGGAATTGAAGTGGAATCGGTCCGCAGAGGGCGCCATCGCCCAGATTAAGCAGAAGAACTATACAGACTGGCTGGAAGGGTATGCGGGGGATATCCTGTTAATTGGAATCAACTATGATAAACAGAAAGGTCATACCTGCGTGATCGAGAAGTTTGTGAAAACAGCGATGCAATAGGCCCTTTTTGGGTATAATGTTACAATATACGTAACATTTCTCAAGGAGGTTGAATCTATGACAAATTCTACACTGACCCAATCCCATATCGCTGCTTATGCCCGATTTCTGGTATCCGAAGAGAGAGCAGCGGCCACTGTCGAAAAATATCTGCGGGATCTTGAGGCCTTTGCCGCGTGGCTTGCCGGGCGGGAAGTGACCAGGGAGACCGCCGCCCAGTGGAAGAACCATCTTCTGGAAAACGGCCACGCGCCCTCCACCGTAAATGCCAAGCTCTCCGCCATCAACGGGCTGTTCCGCTTTATGGGCTGGGAGGACTGCCGGGTAAAATTTTTAAAGCTTCAAAAACGGGTGTTCCGCGACGCCTCCCGGGATCTGACACAGACAGAATACCGCCGCCTTTTGGAGGCAGCCTCCCGCCGGTGCATGGAATGGCTGGAGCTGGTGATGGAGACCATCTGCGCCACAGGGATCCGGGTATCCGAAGTGCAGTATATCACGGTGGAAGCGGCCAGGTCCGGGAGAGCCGAAGTGTCTCTGAAAGGGAAGATCCGCACCATCCTGTTCCCCAAAAAACTTTGCAGAAAACTGCTGAAATACGCGGAAAATAAAAAAATCGCCTCCGGCGAAATCTTTCGCAGCAAAGACGGAATCCCCTTATCTCGATATCAGATCTGGAAAGCCATGAAAAGCATCTGCAAAGAAGCAGGGGTGGAGGCTTCCAAGACATTTCCCCACAACTTAAGGCATCTGTTCGCCATCACATTCTATCAGGCCTCGCGGGATATCGTAAAGCTGGCAAATGTTCTGGGACACAGTTCCATAGAAACCACCCGCATCTATCTTCTGACAACGGATGAAGAGCATGTGCAGCAATTGGAACAGTTGGGGCTGGTCAGCTGACTGTCACAGAATCTATATTCTGTTCCGGAACAGGAAGACAACTGTACATATTCGACGTTATTATAGCATACTCCTGGCCTTGATTGCAATAGAGAGTAAAAAAATTGTTCATAAATTTAGCACAAAAATTAGAGGTCACAAAAAGTTTTTTTTGTGACCATTTATTTTTGTGGCTGCTGTGTGCCTGACTCAAGAAGTCAGGATTTTTATATTGCACACGAACCTCGAGAAGAAGTCTGTCAGCAAGACTGACCGGGGTTAGTGCGGCGAGCAGTGGGGAAAAACTCCCCTGCTCGATTGCGCACAAGCCGGAAAAATCGGTCAGGGAAGCTGATTGCCCCGGCGCGATGAGCAGGAAAAGCCCCCCTGCCAGGTGATCCCCCCGCGGCATTTCACAGAATATAGATTCTGTGCCGGAAAGCCGGAAGAGGAAAAGGGGGTATTATGAAGCAGTATTCCAGAAAAAAGCTGGATCTCACGGGGCAGAGGTACGGAAAGCTGACGGTGATAGGGCCTGCTGAGAATATGGGAGACCGCACCGCGTGGACCTGCCGGTGTGACTGCGGCGCCGTGACAGTTGTCCGCACCGGCCATCTCAGAAGCGGCCATGTGACCAGCTGTGGGGAGTGTTCTGCTACAGGAGTGGCAGGCCTGACCTATGTGGACGGGACCTGCGTGGAGATGATCCAGGCAAATACCATCCGCCGGAACAACACCAGCGGAGTGCCGGGGGTGGACTGGCGGCCATCCAAAGGGACTTGGAGGGCGTCCATCTGTTTTAAGGGTAAACGGTACTATCTTGGCAGCTACCAGGTGTTTGAGGATGCGGTGAGGGCCAGGAAGAGGGCTGAGGAGGAATTGCATGGGGATTTCCTGCGGGAGTATGCGGGGAGGGAGAAGACGGCGGGGGGATCTTAAAGTCTGCGTTTACTGACGCAGCAGGAGGCTGCGGGAGAGCTTCTGGACAGGCCAGAGGTTGTCAGCAAGGTTTCCTGATAATTATAGAACATTGCCTTATGGCAGACACATTCAGCAAGACGGGATCCTGGATAGGAAGAACCATCAGTTCAGGCTGAGAAGGAGGGTAAAGAAGCATGAGTGGAGCTGTTCGTAAAGCAAAATATCAAAGGGGAAGATTGTGATCCTCAATCAACAGATAGCAATGATTTTATAGTTTATGTAGCCCCAACACAGATGGTCAATGGGGTACAAAGGCATGATCCCTCTGGATTTATATTTACCAATAACCCAAAGAACAAAGGGCTTCCTGAAAATAAGATACCAGCTGAACCAATTCCAGTTCCTGGTGGAGACAAAGTTATGCCGACAAATGGTAGCCATACAATTTGTATCAAGGAAGGTACGGTTATTCGGCTTGTCTTTACAACGACCGACGGTGAATATGAGAAAAAAGATGTAGACTTTTTTGATTATGATATTTCGGATGGAAAGGTTTACTCGGATTCAGTCTGTACTCAGGAAGGGGATAGAAACAGTGCCGGTGAACTTTATGCAAAAACGGCAGGACAAGGGATTAATGATTCGCAAAATGTATCTGGAGATGGTAAGCAGTATGCATTTGGAAACAGTAATACCGGAACAGGTCTGGGCGTTTTAGAGAGAACTGAAGGTAAGAAGGATTATTTTAATGCATATAATCGTAGCGGTGTTATAGAAGGGGCTTCCTTTGGGTTAGTGACTGGAATGAATCTGGGGGACAAGACTTTGCAATGGGCATCAGATATTGACGCTCCGGCCATTTTTGACAGAAAAAGGCATAGCACTTCTGACAACCCGATTCATGGAAAAACAAATTATGTGAATGATGAGTTCAGTTTAATTTTTGATCGTGATGGCGGTACCTATACTCTTGAAAAAGTAAATAAAGGCAATAATACTGTTGTTGATAATTTGGATACATTTGTGGATTCTTTTAGTTTATTTCGAGCCTCAAACGGCCAACTGGGTTCAGGCGGACCGTGGACAAACAGTTTTTGGCCTATGGATTATGCGGATTCTTATGGAACAAATAGCCATGATATGAAATTTGGGGCTGGTACTCCTAAGTATGTTTCTGAAAACGATAAAACTGTATTGAAGAGACCGGCGAATGATAAACGAAAATATTCGTCAGGGATTTTTCCCATCTCGGATGATGCTAAAGACCACAATTCCTATTTCGGTATGTCATTCTATACAGATTTTGTTGTTGACCCAGGATATATAGCACCTTTACGCTACTTCTTTTATGGCGATGACGATCTATGGGTGTTCCTGTCTGAAACAGAAATTGATGAAAATGGTAATGTGACAGGACTGAAAAACGCGAAACTGATTGCCGACATCGGCGGTGTACATTCCTCCATAGGCGAGTATGTGAATCTCTGGGATTACATTGAGTATATTCCGTATACGAAAGATGGGAAACCAGATGGTCCGCCAAACAAATCCAAGCACTACCGGCTGACATTTTTCTATACCGAGCGAGGAGCATCAGGTTCCAGCTGTTACATGAGATTTTCCCTGCCATTCGCCTCTTTAGTGACCCAGCCACCTGGATATAACGAAATGAAGATAGAAAAGCAAGTTAAGAAATCTTCCGATTCAACCATAGACGGATTGAATGAGGATGATGAGTTTGCATTTATCTTGCATTTGTACAATGGACCGATAGGAAAAGAGGATACAAAAGAACTGGAGAATGGTTATAGTTATACCAGATATGAAATAATAAATGGAGTGCCGGAAGAAGTGACCAAAACACTTCCTTACATAACTACAGGATCGGAGTTCCGTTTAAAAGATAATGAGTATATTGAGATAACGAAGCTCCCTGCAGAAACCTATTATAGGGTAGAGGAATTACCTAAGATAATAGACGCAAAAACCGGAAAAGAGAAAGAAGACAAATACGATTTTACTACATTGTATATCGGAAACACAGAAGATGAAGATATGGCAAGTTCCGTGATGAGAGAAGGAAGGGCTACCGAAGGAACAGTAAAAGAACAGAATTGGGTTCGATTTGAAAATTCATTCAATCCAGGAATTCTGACCCTCGAAAAGAAACTGACCAGCGGGGACGCTCCCACCAGTGAAACCTTCTCCTTTGCAGTCACATTGAAAGATCCTGAGGGCAATCCGATTAAGAATCTCTCCTGGCTTCAGTATAAGCGGGACAATGAGGAAACCAAAGACGATTCCATGGTAAAGCAGCAAGATAAGGCAAGCGAAACAGGAGAGTATACATTTGACCTGGCGGCAGGAGAAAAGGTGATGTTTTATGATCTGCCAAAAGGCACCAAGTATACCATCACAGAGACTTCCAGACAAGATTATCCTCTGTACAGGGTTACTGTCAATGAAAAAGATGTGGATTTTACAGAGACGGAGACAGGACGAACCATCAACGGAACCATTAACGAGACAAAGATCGAGGAATCCCAGGAGTCCATATTCCGGTCTGATGTGATATTTATCAACACCCAGAAGAACTCCATCGTGGAGCTCAAGAAAGAGCAGTCCCTCAGCGGTCAGATCACCGACGACCCAGAAGGGAGAACCACAGAACGTTTGACTGTAACGGAAGGAGATACGGTTACCTATTATCTGACGGTAACAAACACAGGCGAAAACAATGCTACAGATGTCAAGGTTTACGATGAGATTCCATTTACGGATCCCATCCGTCTGGAACTCCTTGACACAGTTAAGGGATGGCACAATCTTGATGACGGAAAAGCCGGGACTCCGATTACAGGCAGCGGAGGCAGGGAAGAAGACGGCTACAAACTCACCTGGGAAGTAGGAACCCTTGAGCCGGGCAAGAGCGCTACTTTGGTATTCCAGGTAAAGACCCCGGGTGTGAAAGCTTACACCGAATGGGATAACGAGGCATCCGCTGTTTATAAGGGAAATAACCCCGACGACCTGGAGGAACCAAAAGAGATTGCATCCGAAAAAGTGTGGATTGAAGAACAGGTTCCCGACCTAAGATGGGAAAAGAAACAGACCGTCCAAAGTGAGGGAGAGCCGTCAAAACCGGAAGAGCCGACGGATGCTACACTGTCCGTGGATGCAGGGGATACCGTTACCTACTATATTACGGTTACGAACGACGGAGAAGCAGATGCTAAAAATGTACAGATAAGCGATACCATACCAACAGATCAGGCAAAGAAAAATCAGCTTGTTTTTGTACCAGGTTCCATTGAGGTTGACGAAGTTTCTGTAGCTGATAAGGACGCTTGGGATGAAGAGACACAAACAGTTAAGTGGACTCTGGATATCCCGTCCCACACCAGCAGGACATTGACTTTCCAGGTAAAAGTCCCCGAGATCGGTGAAAGCACGGCCTGGAAAAACATAGCCGCCATCCTCACTCCGGATGAGCCGGACAAACCGAAACCTACCGACCCAGTATATGTTGTTCCCCATCTGGATATTATGAAACAACAAGCTGTCAACGGCGGGACCAGGACAAAGGATCCGTTGGATGTGAAACCGGGAGACCAGGTAACTTACTATATCACGGTGGAAAATAACAGCGAGGGCAACGCTAAGGCCGTAACCGTCACCGACGAGATTCCCTCTGACGGAAACATTTCTCTCGGCCCTGTAAAGAAAGGCTCCATCACGGGAGTGGTAAATGAAACAGGAAAGGTTATCACAGGTTCCCAGAGAGGAAACACCATCTATTGGGATGCCTTTGACCTGGAAGCGGGCCAAAGCGCCGTGGTGGAATTCACGGTGGGAGTTCCGGAGTCCGGCCATAAGTGGATCAATATCGGCTATGTGAGCTACACGCCGGATATCACGCCGGATCCTGACGACCCCAACCCGCCAGATCCGAAACCCACAGATCCCGAGCCCACCAATCCGGTGGATATCAAGAAAGACGAAACCGAAGAAGCTCCGAAACTGAGCTGGAAAAAGCAGCAGACAGTCCGCAGGGAAGGAGAACCGGAAAGACCGGAAGCTCCAACCACCTCCACGCTCTCTGTGGAAGAAGGCGAGATCGTAACCTACTATATCACCGTGACAAATGAAGGCGATACGGATGTAAAAGGCGTAGGGATCACGGATACCATACTGACAGATCTAGACGCCGCAGACGGGAAAGAGAATCCCCTTGTCTTTATAGAAGGTTCTGTCAAAGTTGACGGTAATTCTGTGAAGGATGAAAATGTCTGGAATAGCGAGACAAAGACAATTAAGTGGACAGGAGATGTCCCGGCCCGCACAAGCAAGGCGCTGTCCTTCCAGGTGAGGGTGCCTGAGATTAAAGAAAGCACAGCCTGGAAAAACGTGGCTGCGATCTTCACCCCGGATGAGCCGGACAAACCGAAACCCACCGATCCGGTGTACGTTGTTCCTCATTTAGACATCAGAAAAGAGCAATCTGTCAACGGTGGGGAGAGAACGACCAGGTTGCTGGAAGTAAAACCAGAAGACCAGGTAACCTACTATATCACGGTGGAAAATAACAGCGAAGGCAACGCAAAAGCTGTGACCGTGACTGACGAGATTCCTTCTGACGGGAATATTTATCTCGGACCCGTAAAAGAAGGCTCGATCAAAGGAGTGATAAACGGAACAGGAAAGGAGATCACAGGTTCCCAGAAAGGAAATACGATCCATTGGGATGCCTTTGATCTGGATGCGGGTCAGAGCGCTGTGCTGGAATTCACGGTGGGAGTTCCAGAGTCAGGCCATGAATGGACCAATATAGGCTATGTGAGCTACACGCCGGATATCACGCCAGATCCTAACGATCCTAACCAGCCAGACCCGAAGCCCACAGATCCCGAACCCACCAATCCGGTTGATATCAAGAAGACAGGGGAACCAAAACTCACTATCAGAAAGACTCAGTATATAGGAGATGACGACAGCAAGGAGACCGAAGGCCTCCTGAGCGTGAAGCCGGGAGACGTGATTACCTACTGCATAACCGTATCCAATGACTCTGATGTGAAAGCTGACGACGTGATCGTGACAGATCCCATACCGGAAGGCCTGAGCTTTGTGGACGGCTCCGCAAGGCCGAGTGGAAACGTGGAAGACGGCGTCATCACCTGGAAGATCGGAATGCTGGAAGCGCACAGCAGTGTAAGCGTACAGTTCCAGGCAAAGGTGCCGGAAGTAAAAGAGACAACCAAGTGGACCAACATCGCCTATGTAACCGAGGGAGATCCGGATCCAGATCCGGAAGAGCCGGGAACCCCGTCCAACGAGGTGGAGGCGGTTCCGGGAATTCGGATCGGGAAGACCCAGAAGCTGACCAAAGACGTGGACGGCAAGCCAACCACAGACTTGCTCCATGTGAAGCCGGACGACCAGGTGACCTACTACCTGACTGTCACTAACACCGGAGATGCCCGGGCCTACGACGTGGTTGTAAAGGACACTCTTCCCACGGACGGAGCGGGAAACGATCTGACATTGGTAAAAGGATCCGTAAAAGGAGGAGAAGACAGCGGCTACGATGAGGCCAGTAGGGAGATTACCTGGAGTCTGGGAGATCTGGAGGCCGGAGCCAGCAGGACGGTAGAGTTTACGGTCACGGTTCCCGAGGGAGGAACCAATTGGATCAACGGCGCTTTTGCCAGCTATATTCCGCCGGATCCTGAGGACCCGGAAAAACCAGGGCCGGAGAAAGACCGAACACCGGATATCCCGTCTAATGAAGTGGAGATCGAGAAAACAGAGGATAAAGCTCCCGCGATTCAGATCAGAAAGACCCAGAAGGCGGTCAGAGACACAGAGAGCCAGCCAACCACGTCCCTGCTCCATGTAAAGAAAGACGACCAGGTGACCTATTACCTGACTGTCACCAACACCGGAGACGCCCCGGCTTATGACGTGATTGTAAAGGATCTCATTCCAACCGACGAAGCTGGAAATCAGTTAACCCTTGTGGAAGGCTCCGTAAGAGGAGGGGAGAGCAGCAATTACGATGAGACCAGGGGAGAAATTACCTGGAGCCTGGGAAATCTGGGAGAGGGAGAGCAGAGAACCGTGGAGTTCACGGTGACAGTCCCCTCGGAAGGGACCCATTGGCGGAACATCGCCACGACAAGCTACGTTCCCAAAAACCCGGACGATCCGAAGAACCCGGAAGACCCAGAGCCGGAGAGAACCCCGGACATCCCCTCCAACGAGGTGGAGATCGAGGCAGGGACCACAAAGCTCCAGCTGAGAGCCAGAAAAGTACTGAACGGAGCGGTTCTGACCAACGGTCAGTTTACCTTCCGGATCCAGGGAATCAGCGCTGAGATCGCAGAAGAGCCAGAGAGTGAGGCCCAGAAGGCAGACGCAGCCGGGAAAGCAGGAGAAGACACAGAGACCCCGGAGACCGGAGGAGCCGCGGAGGCCACCCCATCCAACGCGGAGCGTGGAGAAAGCGAGACAAGAGAGCCCGGAGGCCTGTTGAGATCAGGCAGAAGGACCGTGACAGAGAAAGTGCTGACCCAGGCCAGGACCCTGGAGGTTCTTGTGAAGGGAGACAGGATGCGCTCCGGAAACGGCACCGTGCCCATGCCATCAGCCGATACGGCCACCAACAACGAGGACGGAGAGATTGTATTCGGAGAGATCGAGTATTCTCTGCCCGGAATTTACACCTACAAGATCACAGAGGTAAGGGAGAACCGGAGAGGCTACACCTTCGACACCACAGAGTACACCGTGGAGGTAGTGGTGACCCGCGACGATGCCACAGGAGAACTGAGGGCCGAGGCGAGGATCGCGAAGCCGGAGGGAGCGGATGAGATCCTGTTCACCAACCGCTACAGAAGGTCTGGCGGAGGCGGCGGAAATCCAGGCGGAGGCGGCGGAAGCGATCCGCAGCCAGGTCCGGGAACAGACCCGACTCCGGATCCAACCCCGGAGAATCCCGATACGCCGACGCCGGAGAATCCCCAGCCCGTACCGGACACGCCGGTACTGCCGGATCCCAATGATCCCAACAGTCCGCCGACAGTGACCATTGAGGAGAACGGAGTGCCCAGAACTTATGTGAAGGTTTGGGATCCTGTCAACGAAGAGTTCATCTACATTCCGGAGGAGGACGTGCCTCTGTTCGGTCTGCTTCCGAAGACAGGAGACGAGGAGCGCCAGAGATGGCTGAGAGTGATTCTGGCCCTGTCCCTGGCAGGAATCGGAACCCTGACAGTGGGGGAACGCCGGAAAAGGAGGAGAAGAACCGGAGATCAGACAGAAAGCTGACTTGAGAAATAAGAAGTTCAGTTAAGACACAAGAAGAGGGCAGCCCGTGGGCTGCCCTCCTCGATGTTTGTGCGCACAGGTCCTAAGAGAAAATTTCCCAAATTAAGAAAAGAGCGCTCCTGCGGCGGGGCGCTCTTACGTTTATGAGATTTTCTGGAGTTTTTCGCTATGCTCTGTTACTACTTTTTGCAGTACGTCAATATCTATTCTCATGGTTTCAATTTGATCCGCTCCGCTTTCATATCTTCGATAAGTTGATGTATAACAAGCTTCAATATTTTGAAGTCTTGACAGTATATCATTCTCAAGTAATAATTTTGTTCGTTTGATGTCTTCTCTTATTGGTTCAATTTGTGTTTTTATCGTGTTTGAAATGGCTAATAATAATTCATTGTCACTCATAGGTTTATCCCCCTCTTAGGCGAGATTCAGTTGTTCCTTCAAGGCCTCCTGAAGCACTTGGGAAAAATTCAGTCCGGCGGCCACAGCAGAATCATTGAGCCACGACGGGATTGTCAACGTCTTTTTTACGGCGGTATTATTCATAAGGCGGCGATATACAGTAGTATCACATGAAATATAAGTGGTAAATGCACCATCCGACACTGGCAGATCATTGATGGCTGACGGATTAGGAATTTCTTTGTGTTCATCTTCAAAATGTGTTAGCATAAGAGAGAGGACATCTTCCGCCATACGGATTCCTTCTTGTATATCCTTTCCCTGGGTATAGCAGGAATCAAAGTCAGGGAAATCAATAAAGTAGCCTTCTTCTTCTGGTGTAAATACAGCAGGGTAAACATACTTTGCCATAGCATTAACTCCTTTCTTCATATAAAGTTTATAGAGGATTATGGAAAGGAAGAGCGATTATTTCAGCCCCGAATCCTTTCGGAGTTTATTTTCTATTCCAGTTCCCAATTCCTGATTATAGTGCCTTGGAAAAGGAAATTCTCGATTAGTAACTGGACTGTACCATATTTCATGGTTGCTGCCTTCCCGGACTTTGCGGCATCCGATTTTTAGCATTTGCTTTACCATCTCCGATCCTTTCATATATTCGCCCTTCTTCTATTTGGTATTATACACGTATTTAGTACGTGTGACAAGTAAAAATATATCACAGTTTATTCGTTTACTACCCTACCCGCGTCTTCCATGTTCTGCTCAGAGTTTTTTTGTATTCAATATCAAGGGCAGCCCATGGGCTGCCCCCTCAATGCTACAGCGGAAACTGAGAAAAATCCACCTCCAGCCCCTCAAGGACTCTTAAAGCCACTTTATCATTAAAACCAAAGGTATACTTTCTGTCCGACGTGAAATCATACACATGGATGGTATCTCGGTTTGTATCCAGGATCCAGTACTCGCTGACCCCGGCGTCCTGGTATTTGTTCAGCTTCAGAAGGTAGTCCCGGCTTTGGGTGCTGGGGGAAACGATCTCCGCCACAAAGTCCGGGGCGCCTATGCACCCTTTCTCCACGATCTTGTCAGGGTCGCACACCAGGATAATATCAGGCTCCAGATAGGTGCGGTTGTCCTTATTTAAGTACACGGCCAGGGGCGCGGGATAGACTTTGCAGGGGCCCTTGTGGGACTGGATATGGTTCCAGATCGCGTTGAAGAGAAATTTCTCTCCCATATATGCGGGCATGGCGGGCACCTCCTGGATCCATGGTTTTCTTCCAGTATACGTTATTTCCGCATATATGACTAATTGTTTTTTGTTTCACAGATTATGATGAAAATCATGATATGTTCGCGCCCATAGGCCCCACCTCCGCCGTTTTGCCATATGCCCATGTGAATCTGCGGTGAGACACCGCTTGGGAAACAAGATGATCCTGAAGCCTGCCGGAAAGAATTTCCGGCAAATAAGGTATTACCAGTATAACCTGTCCCGGGCAGGTTCGTCAAGAAGCAGTTGGATTGTTTTTTAAATGTTCTTTATTAGGAAATAATTTGACATTAAATTGGCATCTTAGTATAATACTTCTTAGCATAGATAGAACATAGATAGAAAAGAGGAATATGGGCGTGGAATATAAGCCAATCTCAAAAGCAGTGATCGCCAGACTGCCAAGGTATTACAGACATCTGGGAGAGTTGATGGAGGAAGGCGTAGAACGCATCTCGTCCAATGACCTGAGTCAGAGGATGCATGTGACGGCATCCCAGATCCGGCAGGATCTGAACAATTTCGGGGGGTTCGGGCAGCAGGGTTATGGATATAATGTAAAGTATTTGTACACAGAGATCGCCAAGATCATGGGCGTTGACCGACAGCACAACCTGATCATCATCGGAGCAGGGAATCTGGGGCAGGCCATCGCCAATTATGCCAATTTTGAGCGGCGGGGATTTATCATCAAGGGAATGTTCGACATCAACCCGCGCCTCATCGGCCGGGTGGTGAGAGGCGTGGAGATCCTGGGAGTGGAGGAGCTGGAGAAATTTATTGTGGACAATGAAGTGCAGATCGCGGCTCTGACCATACCGAAGACCAAGGCGCCGGAGATCGCGGACCGGCTGGTGGCGGCGGGGATCAAGGCCATCTGGAATTTTGCCCACACGGATCTTGTGGTCCCGGACGATGTGGTGGTGGAGAACGTCCATCTGTCAGAGAGCCTGATGCGTCTTTCTTACCGGGTATGCAGTATGCAGGACCAGAAAGCGCAGAAGGAAAAAATAGAAGAAGAAAAGGCTTTAAAGAAAGAGAAGCCGGAAAGAAACGCGCAGACATGATAGTGGGAATCGGAACAGACATGATCGAAATTGCCCGTGTGGGGAAGGCCTGCCAAAAGCAGGCTTTTCTGGCACGGATCTACACGGCAGAGGAGTGCCGGCAGGCGGGGAAAAGCATCTCCAGGCTTGCTGGCAATTTTGCTGTCAAGGAGGCTGTGGCCAAATCCCTTGGCACAGGCTTCCTGGGCTTTGGCCCGGCAGACATCGAGGTGCTCCGTGATGAGCTGGGAAAGCCTTTTGTGAGAGTCTACGGGGGAGCCATGGAGAAAGCCAGGGAGAGAAACATCGCCCGGTTCCATGTGTCCATCACCAACACAAAAGAATATGCGGCGGCATTTGCCGTGGCGGAGGGGGACAGGACATGAGATATCTGATGACAGGCGAGCAGATGAAGGAAGTGGACCGGTATACCATGGAGTCCATAGGGATCCCATCCCTGGTGCTCATGGAGCGGGCCGCCATGGCGGTGGCCAGGGAGGCAGGGAAGCTTGTAAAGAAGACAGACAGCATCTGGGCAGTGTGCGGCACCGGGAACAACGGGGCGGACGCCGTGGCGGCGGCCAGGATGCTGGCTCTGGAGGGATACAGGGTGACCATTATCATCGCGGGAAACCGGGAGCGGGGAACAAAGGAGTTTCACACCCAGCTGGAGATCGCGGACCGTCTTGGCCTATCCGCCGTGGAGTGGAAGGATTTCATCCCCGGACGCTGCGATCTGATCATAGACGGCCTCTTAGGCGTCGGGCTGGCCAGAGACGTGGAGGGGGAATACAAAGAGATCCTCGACACATCAGGCGCCATGGACCATGCGGCAGTGGTGGCAGTGGATATCCCCTCAGGCATAGACAGCGCCACGGGGCAGGTCATGGGAACCGCGTTAAAAGCGGATGTGACCGTCACCTTTGGCTGTCAGAAGCTGGGGACCGCCCTGTATCCAGGCAGGGAGTACTGCGGGAAGCTGGTGATCGAGGACATCGGATTTCCCAAGATCAGCTATGAGAAGGCCCGGCCTTTTGCCTGGACTTTCGAGAAAGAGGACTTAAAGGGCTTGCCCCCTCGTCCCGCCTACAGCAACAAGGGGACATTTGGAAAAGTTCTGGTGATCGCCGGAAGCCCCGGCATGAGCGGAGCCGCGTATCTGACGGCCCTGGCCGCTTACCGCATGGGAGCGGGGCTTGTGAAGATCCTGACAGTGGAAGAAAACAGACAGATCTTACAGCAGCAGCTTCCCGAGGCCATCGTCTCTGTCTACAAGCCGGAGGTGCTCACCGGCGGACGGCTGGGGGAGAGAGCCGGCATTGAGGCCAGACCAGGGGATGAATCAGAAGACAGAGCCGGGGAGCCCGGCGGCAGCTTGGAGGAGGAAGGGAGCGACGCCTGGGAGGAGAGGATCGGGAGAGAGTGCGCCTGGGCCGATGTGATCGCTGCGGGCCCGGGGCTGGGACGGGAGCCCTACGTGGAGCTTCTGATCCGGTCAGTCCTCACCAGCGCCTATGTGCCCATTGTCCTGGATGCGGACGCCCTCAATGCCATTGCGGATCACCCTTATTTAGAACAATACTATACGGAAAATATCGTGATCACCCCTCATCTTGGGGAGATGGCCAGGCTTGCGGGAAAGACCATCGGGGAGATCCAGAAAGATGTTCCCAAAACCGCCATGGAGTACAGCGTGGGGCACGGGATTGTGTGCGTGCTCAAGGACGCGGCTACCGTGGTGTCCAACAGGGAGGGCCAGTGCTATGTCAATTCCAGCGGCAACAGCTGCATGGCCAAGGCAGGATCCGGCGATGTTCTGGCCGGCACGGTGGCAGGGCTTCTGGCCCAGAAGATGGAGCCCTTTGACGGGGCCGTGACAGCGGTGTATGTCCACGGCCTGGCAGGCGACCGGTACCGAAAAGATCACGGTTCCGGTTCCATGCTTGCCAGAGAACTTGCTGACAGACTGGATGAAGGAGGAAGGCAAACGCGCAAGCGTTTCTAGGATGCCTTCCGACGACCTGGCAGGTGACGCGAAGCGTCGCGTGCCGATACCACAAAGGAGGAAGGTAAACGCGCAAGCGTTTCTAGGATGCCTTCCGACGATCTGGCAGGTGACGCGAAGCGTCGCGTGCCGATACCACAAAGCAGGGAGGTAGATGAGAGATGAGACCATATGAAAGAGTTTACGCCGCCGTAGATTTAGATGCGGTAGAGAACAATATGAGAGCCATGGCAGGCAACTTAAAAGAGGGCGTGGCCATGATGGGGGTTGTGAAGACGGATGGCTACGGCCACGGGGCGGTGCCGGTGGCAAAGGTCATTGACCCCTATGTGAGCTCCTATGCAGTGGCAACGATCGATGAGGCGCTGAATTTGAGGCGCCACGGCATCAAAAAGCCGATCTTGATCCTGGGTGTCACTCACCAGAGCCGCTATGAGGAACTGATTGAGCATGAGATCCGCTCCGCTGTGTTTCAGGAAAAACAGGCCTTAGCCCTTTCAAAGACCGCGGCCGGCATGGGAAAGACCGCGTTGGTGCACCTGGCTCTGGACACCGGCATGAGCCGCATCGGGCTGAAAGTCTGTGAAGAGTCAGCGGATCTGGCAGCCAGGATCAGTTCCATGAAAGGGATCCAGGTGGAAGGCATTTTCACCCATTTCGCGAAAGCGGATGAGACGGACAAAACCTCTGCCAGAAGGCAGTTAAAAGAATATCTGGATTTTATAAGCATGCTTGAACAGCGGGGGGTCAAAATCCCCGTAAAGCACATTTCCAACAGCGCCGGCATCGTGGACATGAGGGAGGCAAACTGCGACATGGTGCGGGCGGGGATCTCTATCTACGGCCTGTATCCCTCTGATGAGGTGGAAAAGGATAGGGTGATCCTGCATCCGGCTATGGAGTTAAAGAGCTACATCACCTACATAAAGACCATTGATCCGGGAACAGCGGTGAGCTACGGGGGAACCTTTGTGGCAGACCGCCCGCTGACCGTGGCCACCATCCCCGTGGGCTACGGTGACGGCTACCCCAGAAGCCTGTCCGGCAAGGGACGGGTTCTGATCAGGGGGAAGAGCGCCCCCATCTTAGGGCGGGTGTGCATGGACCAGCTGATGGTGGATGTGACGGCGATCCCGGACGCGGAGGAGGACGACTTAGTGACCCTCATCGGAAAGGACGGCGGGGAGGAGATCACGGTGGAGGAGCTGGCCCGGCTGGGAGGAGGCTTCCACTATGAGATTATCTGCGATATCGGAAAACGTGTTCCCAGGGTCTACCTAAGAGGCGGGAAGATTGTGGGGAAAAAGGATTATTTTGACGATCCCTACGATGATTTCAGATAGAAATCAAGGGAGGTCAGGCACAGGAACCGCATATGCTGGAATAGAATAATCACAAGCAGCATGAATATGCCGCCGCAAACAGGTTAATACTACAGGTAAGAACTTGATTGACGGAGAGTGAAGACGTGATTATAAGACGAGGAGATATTTATTATGCGGACTTGAGGCCTGTGGTGGGTTCCGAGCAGGGAGGGGTGCGGCCGGTGCTGATCATCCAGAACGATGTGGGAAACAGGCACAGTCCTACGGTGATCTGCGCGGCCATCACATCAAAGATGAACAAAGCCAAGCTTCCCACCCATGTGGAGCTGGAAGCCAGGAAATGCGATATTGTGAAGGATTCCGTAATCCTGCTTGAGCAGCTTCGGACCATTGACAAGCAGAGACTGAGGGAGAGGATCTGCCACATTGACGAGGACCTGCAAAAGAAGGTGGACTATGCCCTGATGGTCAGCCTGGAGCTGCCTACATAGCCTGCTATTGATAGTTTGCCATTAATGGGATAAAGATCATACGAAAGAAGGAGAGTTATAAAAGATTCATGGACGACGGGTATTGGCCTTTTAGTTTTCTGCTGTTTTTTGGATTTGTGCTGCTGGAGGCTGCTTTTTACGGATTTGGTTCTGCCATACGGAACATCAATGAGAGCAATCTGGAGAGGGAGGCGGAGCTTGGCGATGAGAAGGCCGGAAAGCTTCTGCGGTTTGTAAACAGCCCGGCCAGATTGATCGATTCCACACAGATTGTCAGCAATACCATAGGCATGGTTATGGGTGCCTATATTTTAAAGAAGTGGAGCCAGAGGCTGGAGGCTGCCATCTGGCAGACCAGGGTTTTAGAAGGCTCTGTGCTTAAGGTGGTCAGTATCCTGCTCATAGGGGTCTTGATCCTGGTGTGCGTTGTGTCCTTCGGGACAATCATCCCCAAGCAGTGCGGCGCGAGGGAGCCAAAGAAGTGGAGTTACAGGCTCCTTCCGCTGATCAGCGCCCTGATCGTGCCCCTGATTCCGTTTATCTGGCTGGTGTCAGGCCTGTCCTTTGGGGTTCTGAAGCTCTGCGGAGTTGACATGAACGCCAGGGAGGACAATGTGACGGAGGAGGAAATCATGTCCATGGTCAATGAGGGACATGAGCAGGGGGTTCTGGAAGCCAAGGAGGCGGAGATGATCACCAACATCTTTGAGCTCAATGACAAGGAGGCCAAAGACATTATGACCCACAGGACCAATGTGGTGTCCTTAAGCGCCTCCGAGACCCTCTCGGACTCCATCAGGTTCATTCTCGGGGAGGGAAAGAATTCCCGGTATCCGGTATATGAGAACGATACGGATCACATCATCGGCATCCTACATATGAGAGACGCGGTGATCTACGGCGAGGGACAGGAGTGGAAAGACAAACCCATAGGGCAGATACCAGGCCTGCTGCGGGAGGCCCATTTTATACCGGAGACCAGGAATATTGATACCTTGTTTCGGGAGATGCAGTCCCAGAAGATTCACATGGAGATCGTGGTGGATGAGTACGGCCAGACGGCGGGGCTCCTAACCATGGAGGACATCTTAGAGGAGATCGTGGGAAATATCCTGGACGAGTACGACGCGGAGGAAGAGTTCATCTCTGTCCAGGAGGACGGATTTCTCTTAAATGGCATGACCCCTCTGTCAGAGGCCGCCCAGGCCCTGGAGATTGAATTTTCTGAAGAAGAAAAGGATGCCTACGACACTATCAACGGTTTCCTGATCTCCAAGCTGAACCGGATTCCAAGGGAAGATGAGGATTCGGAGGTGGAATATAAAGGATATCTCTTTAAGATCCTCAAGGTGGAGAACAAGATGATCCAGCTGGTGAGGGCCGTGGCTCTCCCCGCGGAGAACACAGAGACGTAAAGAGGACGGAAAATGACAGGAATATTGCGAGATACAAAAGAAATGCTGCGGGATACGGGATTTTTGAAAAAGACAGTGATGATCGCCCTCCCCGTGGCCATGCAGGGAATGCTCAACACTGTGGTAAATCTGGTGGACAACTTGATGATCGGCAGCCTGGGGGCCACAGCCATTGCCTCTGTGGGGCTTGCCAACAAGGTTTTTTTTGTGTTCACCCTTCTGGTATTCGGGGTTAACAGCGGTTCCGGCGTTCTGGCAGCCCAGTATTGGGGAAATAAAGACGTGAAAAATATCAGGCGGGTCCTGGGGGTGGCCCTGACCCTGGCAGTGGCCGCTGCTGTGATCTTTATGGTTCCGGCCTGCGTAAAACCGGAGATGATGATGCGGATCTTCACCACCAGCGAGGCCAGCATCCGCATGGGGGCGGCCTACCTGGCCATAGCGGCCCTGTCCTACCCCTGCACGGCTCTGACCAACACCTACGTGGCCATGCTCAGGGCAGTGAACCGGGTAAAAGAGCCGGTGATTATCAGCTGTGTGGCTATCCTGGTAAATATCTGTTTTAACTATATCCTGATCTTCGGGAAACTGGGCGCGCCTGCCATGGGAGTGGCAGGCGCGGCCCTTGCCACCCTCATCGCCAGGGTGGTGGAGATGGTGTGCATCATGTGTGTTGTATACTTGATGGGGACGCCCTTGGCCTGCCCTGTAAGAGAGCTGTTTGGGTGGTCGGGAGAATTTTTAAGAAAATTTTTCCTCACCGCCTTTCCGGTGATTGTCAATGAGTTTGTCTGGGGCCTGGGCACCACGGTGTACTCCATGGCTTACGGGAGGATGGGGGATGACGCCGTGGCCGCCATCACCATCGCCACCACCATACAGGATGTGATGGTGGTGCTGTTCCAGGGCTTAAGCGCCGCCACGGCGGTGATCCTGGGCAATGAGATGGGCGCCGGGCAGTTAAAGAGGGCGGAAGTCTATGCCAGGAATTTCTTTATCCTCCAGTTTTTAGTGACCGTGACCACGGCCCTGCTGTGCGCCGGCATGAGATGGAAGTTCATCTCCCTGTACCAGCCCGGGATCAGCGACGAGGTGGCTCTGTCCGTGAGCCGTTGCATCCTGGTCTTCTGTCTGTTTACGCCCTTTAAGATGTTCAATTACGTCAATGTGGTGGGCGTGCTGCGCAGCGGCGGCGACACGGCCATGTGTCTGTTCATCGACACCAGCGGCGTGTGGTTCATCGGGATCCCCCTGGCGTTTATCGGGGGCCTGGTGATGAAGAAGCCCATCCACATCGTGTACGGGATGGTTATGCTGGAGGAAGTGTACAAGGCCGTTATCGGATATATCAGGTATAGGAAGAAGAAGTGGCTTCGGAACCTGGCTGTGTAGAAACTTTACTTTATAAAGAAAATGCTGAAGATTCGAAAGTATTTTGTTGACAAATGAATGGCGGCAGGGTAAAATAAAAACAGCTCGTTAAACTAATAACGATGCGCCAAAATCAACAAAGGCTGGCGAGATAAGGGAGATCTCATCCATGCCTGACAGCGCCGGGAGACGGCGCAGAATGGAGGAAAAGATGAAAAAAAGAGTACTGGCACTGTGCTCAGCGGCAGCGGTGGCTATGACCGCGTGCTCATCGGGACAGGAGGCGGCTCCTACCACGGCCCCTGTTCAGGAAACCCAGACAACCGAGGCTCCTACCACGGCAGCGGAGACTACCACGGCAGCAGAGACCGAGGCTCCAACTCAGGAGGCCTCCGGTACCTTTGAGGGCACCGGAAATGGATTCGGGGGAGAGCTGCAGCTTAAGGTCACTGTCACGGACGGGAAGATGGAGGACATCGAGGTTGTGTCCCACCACGAGAGTTCCGTGGTGTTCAACCGTGCCCTTCCGCTTATTACCGAGAGGATTCTTGAGGCTCAGAGCCCGGAGGTGGACAGCGTGACCGGGGCAACCTTTACATCCTACGCGGTGAAGGCGGCAGTGGCTGAGGCCATGAAGGAGGCGGGAACCGATTTCGGAGACATCACCTTTGCTACCCAGGGTCCGGCGGTGGAGCAGGTTCAGGGCGAAGACGTACATACCCAGCTGGTGATCGTAGGCGGAGGTCCGGCAGGTCTGGCGGCAGCCATTACGGCCAAGGAGAACGGCCTGGAAGATGTTATGGTTGTGGAGAAGCTGGACATCTTAAGCGGAAACGGAAAGTTTGACTTAAACTTCTATGACGTGTTCAACTCCGAGGCCCAGAAAGCCAACGGTGTGGAGGACTCTGTAGAGAAATTTATAGAAGATATGAAGGACGCCGGCAACACGCCGGAGCGCCTCCAGGTGTGGGCAGAGGGCGAGTCTGTCATCGACGCGTGGCTGAGAAGCTTCGGCGTGGAGTTGGACTACAACTACGGCGGCAGGAACCACATGAAGGATAAAGACAACTACGCGGGCGAGGCCATCCAGGACGGCATGGAAGCCCAGGCCGCAAAGCTTGGAGTGGAGATTCGCACCGGCACCAAGGGCACGGGACTGGTCTTTGACGGCGACAAGGTAGTGGGAGTGACCGTAGAGTCCAAGTCCGAGAAATACAATATCATGGCAGACGCCGTGATCCTTGCCACAGGCGGATTTTCCTGGAACAAGGATCTGCTGGCCAAGTACGCTCCCGGCTATGAGGTGCTCAACACCTCCAACCAGATGGGAGCCACAGGCGATTTCGTCCCCCTGTTTGAAGAGTACGGCTTTAAGCTGGAGCACATGGACACCATCCGCGTGATCCCCACCATCCTGATCCCCTCCAGGGATTTGACCAACAGCGGAGCAGGAAGCGTCTACGTCAATGGGGATGGGCAGAGATTTGTCAACGAGCGCCTGGGCGGCCTTGAGATGGGAACCGCCATCCTTGACCAGGATGTGACCTGGATGGTAGTGGACACCAAGAAGATAGAGGACAACGCCAACGTGAGAAAGCAGGTAAAGGCCGGGAAGTTCCTGGAGGCTGCTACCTGGGAGGAACTGGCCGACTTGATGGGCGTCAACAAAGAGAACTTTGTGAAGACCATTGAGGAGTACAACAAGAACGCGGAAGAGGGAGTGGAAGACCAGTTCGGCCACACACCTGAGCGGGCACTTCTGCCGGAAGGCCCCTACTATGCGTCCAAGATCGAGTCCGCCGTCCATATGACAAAAGGCGGCGTGGCAGCCAACGAGCATGCCCAGATCCTCCGCGAGGACGGCAGCGTGGTGGAAGGCCTCTACGGCGCGGGCGAGGTAACCTGGCAGAGCGGCGGCTACTCTCAGTCCGTAGTGTTCGGCAGGGTCTCCGGACAGGAAGCGGCAGCTTACATTCAGGGGAAATAAGAGATGTTAGAATGAAGAGACCGCGCAGGCTGTGTTTGCGGCCATAGATAAGGAAAAGACACTGGGGCAGGAACCTCGGTGTCTTTTCTTGCCTATGCGCAGGCCCATGCAGTGGAAGTTTGCCGCTAAAGCGGCGCGCGGGCCGCGCGTCGAGTAGGGGAAAAGCCTCCCCTGCCCGACTGCACACGAGCCCTGGGAGGAAGTTACGCCAGCTCGGGCCAGTACCCTCTGTTTGCCTGGATCAGGTCGTCTAAGAGCTGCTTTGCCACAGAGGCGCTGGGAACCGTTTTTGACAGGGTTAAGGCCTGCCACAGCTTTTGATAGCTGCCCTCGGACCACGCCTCCACCACCAGCTTCTCCACGCTGACCTGCTGCTCCATCAGCCCTTTCTGGAAATGAGGAATCCTTCCCTGATTGATTTTCTCGTAGCCGTCTCTCCCCACAATGCAGGGGATCTCCACCATGGCCTCTGGGTCAAAGTTCTCGATGGCTCCGCCGTTTGGCACGATCAGCAGCATCTTTTCCCTGGTGTTAAATGCAAGAGCTCTGGCCAGCCTGACGATGTAGGAGGCGTGCCCGTCCACCTCAAACCCGCAGTTTTTTGCGGTTCCCTTCTCGATGATGTCCCTGGCAGCAGAGAACACGGTCTTTTCCCTGCCATCCATGACCTGGTTTGCCCTGGTGTAATTGGGATCCGTGTGGGCCACCACATAGTCAGGATAGAGATAATACTTTAAGTAAGTGTTCGGCAGGGTGTCCGGGTCCACGGCGTACACATCTTTTACTTTCCGGTAAGTGTCATGCCAGCTCTGGTCCGTCTTGTCCTGATCGCCTAAACTGATATCGTAGCCATTGTCCTTCACGTACGCTTTCAGGGCCGGCATTAAGTCGTTGCCCTCCCTGTCCTTGATCTGGGTCCACCACCCGAAATGATTCAAGCCGTAATAGCTGATGTCAAAATCCTCCGCCGGTATGCCCAGAATCTTTGACATGTGTTCCATGATTCCCAGGGGCATGTCGCAGATGTTGATGATCCTGGAATCAGGGCGCAGCTTCCTGGTGGCCTCAGCCACAATGGCCGCGGGGTTGGAGTAGTTGAGCATCCAGGCCCTGGGACTGTATCGCTCCATATAGTCTAAGATCTCCAGGATGCCGCCGATGGAGCGCATCCCGTAAGCGATGCCCCCCGGCCCGCAGGTCTCCTGACCAATAACACCGTATTTCAGCGGGATTTTCTCGTCCTTCTCCCGCATGGCGTATTTCCCGACGCGGATATGCGCCATGACGAAATCCACTCCCGTAAAAGCCTCCTCCGGGTCCACGGTATAGGAAAACTCCATCTGGGGAGCCCGCTCCTTTAAAAGGATCCGGCAGGCTTTGCCGATCACGGCCTGCCTCTCCTCATCGTTGTCGTAGAGGCATAAGCGGCGGATAGGAAACTCCTGCTGATGGTCCAAAAGCATCATGATGATCCCCGGGGTGAAGGTGCTGCCGCCTCCGGCGATGGTGATAGAAAATGTTTTCATGGTTGACCTCCTGTTCTCGGATATTTTTCAGTATACTACCGCGTATCCCTGTTCCGCAAGTGAAAATTGCGGCCGTGGGTTCCGGGGAGGACTCAAAATCTACTTGCCAGACGGCCAAAATGGTGTTAATATAGTTGAGATATGCACGAATGTGCAAAAGGACGAGATGCAGAAAAGAAAAGGAGTGTAATCATTCATGTCAGGACATTCAAAGTTTGCCAATATCAAGCACAAAAAAGAGAGAAATGACGCAGCTAAGGGAAAGGTCTTTACGGTAATCGGACGTGAGATCGCGGTAGCCGTGAAGGAAGGGGGACCGGATCCTGCCAACAACAGCAAACTTCGTGATGTGATCGCAAAGGCGAAAGCCAACAACATGCCCAATGACACCATTGACAGAGGAATCAAGAAGGCGGCAGGAGATGCCAATTCAGTGAACTACGAGGTGCTCACCTACGAGGGCTACGGTCCGGGCGGAGTGGCCATCATCGTAGACACCCTGACCGACAACAAGAACCGCACCGCGGCCAATGTGAGGAGCGCCTTCACAAAAGGCGGCGGCAACGTAGGAAACCAGGGAAGCGTATCCTACATGTTCGATAAGAAGGGGCAGATCATCATTGACAAGGAAGAGTGCGATATGGATCCCGACGAGCTGATGATGATGGCCTTGGACGCCGGGGCCGAGGATTTTGCCGAGGAGGAGGACAGCTATGAGGTCTACACCTCCCCCGAGGATTTCAGCGCCGTGAGGGAAGCCCTGGAGAAAGCGGGCATCCCCATGATGGAAGCCGAAGTCACCATGATCCCTCAGACATGGACAGAGCTGACTGACGAGGACGCCATCAAAAAGATGAACCGGATCCTGGATCTGCTGGACGAGGACGATGACGTCCAGGCGGTGTACCACAACTGGGATGAGTAGTGGAGAATGATGAGAAACTCCTTTCCTGCCTATTATGACTGGCGGGGAAGGAGTTTTTTCTATATCAATATATATTCGATTAAGAAAAAGAGCAAGTCCGTACACATGCTGCCATTATTTATATAGAGTCAGCCAAAGAACGAGTATAGTTTATACATTGCTTCTAATATTATTAGGCTGCTTATCAATGATTTTTGACGCAAAATGGCAAAACTTCTGCGTGGGAAAAATACTTATGCCAATGCTGGTATAAGCACAAGGTTTCTAACGGTAAGCCCTGCGGCAATGATTTCTTTACCATAGGCCGTTGCAAAGTATTTATAGGTGCCCGGTACCCGTTCAAGGATCCCATGGAGGCGAAGCCGTTTAAAGATTCTGGACATGGCTGACGGACTGATATTTTCCAGATGCTGGCGGATATCTTTCCCCTGCATTCCAAATGTCATGTATTCACCACGGCTGATCACTTCCAGCACCTGCAGGTCACGCTCCGCGAAAAAATTCAGCCCGCGGTAAGAGCGCCCCTTATCCACAACGGAATCGGTAACCTTTGTAAGGTTTTCCTTCCCACCGCTGTGGTCATCGAAGGATGAGATGAATTCCAGGTATCGGTAGTTTGCAGCCTTCATAATAGTAAACAGCTGATACAGACTGTAAATACTTTTTTTCAACGGGGCCTTTTGTTCCGATGAGCTGCCATCCCTGTGTTCCACTTTCCGTTTTACCCTGAAAGTGCCGATATCGTTACAGGTACTTTCGATCCGTAAGACGCAGCCGAACTTGTCATACATTTTGATTGATACATCACCCATGTGGTGTTTGATCCTCGTGCCGAGGATACGCTGGTTATAGTTGGTTCCGACTTCTTTCTTACAGTTATAGGTAATACGCTGCCCCAGGAATGTGGCGATGTTATCCGGCTTTACCGTAAAGATAGCCGTCCGGATGATCTCGTCATAAAGGGGGCCCAGGTCGCCTGGCTGTTTGAACATGACGTCTGTTGCGCACTCAATCTGCTGGACAGTCCATGTGTAGCCCAGGCCGAGTGTTTCAGGGACTGGACAGTAGCGTTTTGCGAAAGCATCCAGAACCTTATGGAGGTCTTCCGGATTGATCCTGTCAGAGAGCTTCTGGGCGGCTTCGACATCCGAGATTTCCAGAAAAGCGTTATCATGCATGCGGTAAGGAATTTCTTTCTTCTGTAGTTTATGGGCGAGCAGGTTATGGCCGTTCATATAGAACTGCAGACGGAAAGGAGCCCAGGTAGGGACACGCAGGTAACAGAGCCCAAGTTCTTTGTCAATGAAATAGAAATAATAGTGGAGACATTTGCTCTGGTCAAACTTAAGGAATGTCTTCCCTGTAGTCTTGTCATGCCATGGTTTATAAGTACTGCACTGTTCCATGGCGGAAAAGATGTGGATGAGCCCTTCGGTCTTTCCGATTTTCTGGATAATTTCCTGGATCCGGTCATCTTTGCGGAAAGCCCGAAGCTTACGGATAAACTGGATCTCAATGCCGTTTTCCTCAGCGATGCGCTGGGCGTTTGAACGGATCTGTTGCGTAAGGGGCTGGGAGAAATTTGAGAAATCAAAAATACGGATGTTGTTGGCGTTGAGATAGCTGGTCATGCCTTCGGCATGGCTCCATCCAGGGATATACCCCTGGATGATTATGCGGTCATAACAAGTGATCGTACCATAAATTTTGTCAGCGTATTTATCCGTAAGTAACATGAACACATCCTCCAACATTTTTCTTTATTATACTTGAAACTTGGAGGAATTGCAAAAAACTTTTCCGGTTTATCCGGGTTAGGACATAGTAAGGTTAAGATAACAAAAAACAATGATGCGAGATGGAGATTTAATACAACTGTATACAAAGATCAGTCTATGGAAGCGTTTGTAGAGGAGGGCATGTAGTGGATAAAAAAAGATTATATGGTATTATGGAAAGTATTGATGGCTGTATGATAGAAGTTGAAAAGATCTGTCGTATTGTAAATCTTTTGAAGGCGGGATTTGAGATGAAAGGCAATGATGATGGGGAATGTGTGGCAACGGTCATTCTGGACTATCTGGAGCCTGTAGAGAATTATTTGACAAGAATATATACAGATATGGATACATATATCCTTGATAACAAGTAAAAGGTAGCGGCAGGAGTGTAAGGACTCCCCTGCTGCTTTATTGTCTGGGAAATGGTTTTTGTATATTGCTGACCCCTGTGATATAATCCATGCTTACATTATAGAATTTAGCAAGGATAATCAATGAATCGACAGGTATTCGTGTGCGGCCGCTCTCATAGTCTGAATAGGTGCGTTGACCGATGTTTAAGATGTTTGCTATTGCTTGTTGTGTGTATCTGTTATCCTCTCGAATATCTCGGATACGTTCATAATAGATCATAGTATTCACCTCTAGAGAAAATTATACAAAAAATGGATAGAAGTATTGATTTTTAGTGTGTATTACTCTATAATTAGTGTAAAATACACTAAGGAGGGATTTTATGAAGGGGAGTAAAGTTCTTGGATTGCGACTATTCCTTCTCACTGTTTTAGAGTTGATTTCTAAAGGAAAGAAAGAAACTTGTAGTTATGTAGAGGAGGCTATAAAGGTAGGAGTGGCAACAGCACTATCAAACAAGTATCCAAAGATATTTAATGAGAGTAATTTTGTTAGCGATTGGGCAAAGTCAGTAGATACTTATTATAAAGAACAATGGAGTGGCTATGCTGATAATCAGAAAGACAAATATGGATATGGAGAAGATGATGGATTAAAACTAGTAATTGCACTTGTATTAAATGAAATTAATTAGAGGGAGAATACACCATGAAGAAGATTGTAGTAACTATGTTAACAATAGTAGTAATGATAACGAGTTCAATAAACACATATGCTGGAGAGTGGAAAAAGGATAACATCGGGTGGTGGTATGAAAACGATAATGGAAGTTATCCAACTAATTCCTGGCAGTGGATTGATGGAAACAATGATGGGATAGCAGAAAGTTATTATTTTGATGGTGACGGCTATTTGTTGACGAATACGATAACACCAGATGGGTTTCAAGTAAATGAGAATGGGATATGGATAATAAATGGATTGATTCAAAGTAAGCCAGTTGAAACTGAAAGTGATGTTCAGATACAAGTAACAGAAGGTGACCATAATGCTATTGAATTGTCAGCAGGAACTTATTTAGTTGGAGAAGATTTACCAGCAGGTCAATATGTCGCAATCAATGATGGATATTGCTATGTTAAAATTGGTGCAGATCCTAATATGAATACATTATATGCAAGTGAATCAACAAGTTATTGTATACCGTTTGAGGTTAAAAATGGAGATTGGATTTACTCAGCAAAAGGAATGATTTATTCTATAGATGATATAAAGTTAGATTTATCAAAAAGTGGAATGTATGTTGTCGGAAAACATATTAAAGAGGGAAATTATAAACTTGAAGCAAGGGGGAGAGGATATTATTGCATTACAAGAGGAATGTTGGGCGAAAATAATAAAATTGAGAAGAATGACCTTTTTGATTCAGTAGCATATGTATCTTTAAAAAATGGGCAATGTATATTGATAAGTAGATGTAGTAATAATTTTATGGCACCATAATAAAGAGACATTATAAGATGAAACAGATAAGAGAATTTATTATTGAAATTTCCAGGATTGTTTAGTGCACTGTACTTTGCTGTGAAGTTTTTTTTCATAGCAAAGTACAAATTATATTGTTGATATGGGAAGTTTGAGTTACTAGGGAATATATAGAAAAAATAAGATGATTATGAGACTTGGATAATTAGTGTAAAATACACTGACCTGGAGGGCATGAATATGGAGTATATGGGAACAAAAGAAGCGTCAGGGAGGTGGGGGTATTCACAAAACGCTATTTCACAATGGTGTAGATTACATATGATAAATGGGGCAGAGCATGATGGAGAAAGAAGTCCTTGGAGAATTCCAATTAATGCAGAATGTCCGAGGCAGATAAAAAATAAGCAGGGGGATAAATAGTCATGGCACTTATTAATTGTCCAGAATGTGGTAAAGAAATATCCGATTTGGCAAAATATTGTCCTAATTGTGGATTCCAAATCAAGAGAGAAGAAAAAGATTTTCGAAAAAAGTTAGTATTAATGCTGGGTTTAGCATTTATTATAGTATTTGGCGTGATTTTATTTATAGTTGTAGGTAATTTACCATATAACGCACAAAATGCGGAAGAAAAAAGAAGAGATAAATATCTTGAAGAAATAGATACAGTTTCAGAAACTTTCCCAGATACGGGAATAACATTTTATGATATTAGATTAGCACTTTTGCAAGGGCAAGAAGATATTAAGGCAATGACAAAATATGCTGAGGATATTACAACACGCACAAACGACTTAGTAGTAGAATTTCAAAATGCAATGATAGATGAAGATATAAATATTCCGGTATTAGAAAACAAAGTGATAGATTTGCTGATGGATATGGAAAAGTATGAACAAGCGAACTCTCTTTTTATTAAAAGGCAAATTCAGACAGATACATGGGTAATAAAATTAGGATTACGATATTGTAAACAATATAAGTTAGCTCAAGAGGAGAAAAATGATGTTGAGATAGTAGTAATTATGCTTAAATTTTTAGATGTAACCGATAAACGTTTAAGCGATAGTGAAGAGATGAGAAAAGCATTTGAAGATATAGAAGATTATATTGATAACAGGAGTTAGTTTCATTTTGTATGAATTTATGTTATCTTCAATTTGCGACATATATATAAGAAATACACAAACAGCCAGAGACATTGTATCTAAATATGGAAAAGAGTCTTTTCGCCAGCTTGTTACAGATAAGTATTGACACTTGGAGAGTGGAGAGCGAAAGAATAGAATAAAGTCTAACTAAGGGAGAATAGTATCTTTACATAAATATCCGGTTAGTGAAATGAATTGGAAAAGAGAAAAATCGATAAAGTTATTAATCTTTAAGAGAGTAAACGAACTACAGGAGGAATATATGTTAACAAAATTATTAGGACTTTTGTTGTGTGCAGTGATATTGGCATCATGCCGTAATGTTGAAAATAAGGCAGTGTTAGATTCTGATATGAGGAGCGAAACCCTAAAGCAGGTAGTATCTATGGCAGATATGGATGAAGAGGAATTTAAGAAAGTAAGTAGTGATATTACTGGTTTTTATATGGCCTTAGTTGGGCTTCTGGGAGATATGAATGAAATCTTAAGGACTGAGATAGTGGAGAATGATGATGGTGAATTGAATAGTAATACCTTATTATATTGGCCAGAAAATAAAGCTTTTTCTGATTTAAAAGAAAAGGCCTATGCAGTACGTGAAGAAATATATAGTTATGATATTTCAGAATATCCTCCAGAAATAGAAAATGCATTTTACGAATTGTATCAGATGGCAGATACAAATGTTGATATGTATGAGAAATTATCTATTAGATTAGATATTAAACAAATGGAAAAAATATATAATAATTTTCTTCTTAATCTTATTGATGACTCTTGGGATGTGAACATAAAAATTGAGAATGTCCTTGTTGCATATTTAGAAACACATAATGCAGATACTGAACTTATAGAAAATGTGAAAGAGGAGTTTAAGCGAGAGAGGTCAAATTTGCGAGAAACGGAACAACAGTTATTTACAAATGAATACGGGACTCGTACAACAAAATGTGCCCATTTAGGGTGCTCTGAATATATAGCTTCTTCAGGTGACACTAATTGTTGTGTAATTCATTCTAATAAATGCTTAAATTGTAATAAATATATTGATGAAGATGCTGTATATTGCATGGACTGTCTAACCGATGCTGTAGATAGAATAAAATAGTTTGTGTCTTTGAAAAAATAGCTCTTTTTTGGTAAGAATTCAAATACAACAATTCTTATCAAAAAGGAGTATTTTTGTGGCAGTAGCTAAAGAGTAAATCCGGCAGAATATTTTAGAAAGCAACATTTCCAGTGTCACAGATGTCTATTCCCCTCTTAATGAGAGTTTTAAGGACATCCTCCATCAAATTTAGTAATTGCATTATCTGTGAGGGCATTATATAATAAATACAGGAAGCTCAGCACAGCGCAAGAGAGGAGTTGGAATCACATGGGACTTTATGTAAACCCAGACAATACAGCATTTGAAATGTCAAGGTTTTCTAATATATATGTGGATAAAAGTATGCTGATTTCCAAGATAAACTCGCTGTATAGAACGGAAAAAAGATATATATGCGTAAGTCGTCCCCGCCGTTTCGGAAAATCCATGGCAGCCAATATGCTGTCGGCCTATTATAGCTGCGGCTGTGATTCAGAGGTTTTATTTTCCGGACTGAAAATCGAGAAAGACAGATTTTATAAAAAACATCTCAACCAGCACAGGGTGATCCGGCTGGATATCCAACAATTCCTATTTCAGAAGTCTCATCTTGACATATTCCTGGATAAGATTCAGGAAGCGGTTATAAAAGATTTGAAAGCAGAATATGGAGATTATTTTGAGGTTGATCAATATGGGCTTCCAGGCGCGTTGAAACAGATTTATGGAAATACGGGAAAGGGATTTATTTTTATTATTGATGAGTGGGACTGTGTATTTCGATTCGCCAAAGAACGGCAGGAAGTACAGAAGGAATATCTGGATTTTTTGAGAGGCCTTTTCAAAGGAGCGGAATATGTGGAACTGGCATATATGACGGGAATTCTTCCCATTAAAAAATATGGGGAGCACTCTGCGATCAACATTTTTAGAGAATTTTCCATGTTGAAACCAGGCCCGCTGGCAGAATACTTTGGTTTTACAGAAACAGAGGTAAAGAATCTCTGTGAACAGTATGAGATAGATTACATGCAGACTCAAAAATGGTATGATGGTTATCTGGTGGGTGATAGGCATATTTATAATCCTCACGCAGTTACAGAATTGATGGATAACGGCGATTTTCAAAGTTACTGGACCGGCACCGAAACCTATGAGGCGTTGAAGATATACATTGACCAGAATTTTGACGGGTTAAAGGAGGCTGTCATCCAGATGCTGGGAAATGGCCGGTGCAGGATCAACACACGGAAGTTCCAAAACGACATGACCACATTTTCCTCAAAAGATGATATCCTGACCTTGCTGATCCACCTGGGATATCTGACATTTGATGAGGAAACCCAAGAGACCCTGATCCCCAACCAGGAGATCGCCCAGGAGTTTTTAAACGCCATAGAGGGACCCGGGTGGGGCGGGGGAGTTCAGGCGGTGGAGCACTCTTCCCAACTGCTCCAATACACCTGGGACATTTCAGAAAAGGGATTTGCTGACGTGGTATACCTTCCCAGACAAAACGTGAACCGTCCGGCGCTGCTGACCGAGTTAAAGTGGAATCAATCCGCCGGGGGAGCCATTGCCCAGATAAAAGAGCGGCGATATGGGGAATGGGTCAGCGAGTATACAGGGGAGATCCTGCTGGTGGGCATCAATTATGATGAGAAGAAGGGACATGAGTGCGTGATCGAAAGTATTCAGGAAGGGGTTGACGGATAATATGGGGCTGTATCTGAATCCGGGAAACGAGTCTTTTCGTCAGTCTGTCACAGATGAGATTTATGTTGACAAGACGGCAATGATCTCCCTCATGAATAAAAAACTAAATAAATCCAGGACGAAATATGTATGTGTAAGCCGTCCCCGCCGTTTTGGAAAGTCAATGGCTGCGGATATGCTTACGGCCTACTATGGAAAGGGATGTGATTCAAGGGAACTGTTCGCGGGGAAGAAGATTGAGAGTGAGGACAGCTTTGGGGTCCATTTAAATAAGCACAATGTTATAAGGCTGGATATCCAACAATTCCTGTTTCAGAAGTCTCATCTTGACATATTCCTGGATAAGATTCAGGAGGCAGTCATAAAAGATCTGAAAGCAGAATATGGAGATTATTTTGAGGTTGATCAATATGGGCTTCCAGGCGCGTTGAAACAGATTTATGGAAATACGGGAAAGGGATTTATTTTTATTATTGATGAGTGGGACTGTGTATTTCGATTCGCCAAAGAACGGCAGGAAGTACAGAAGGAATATCTGGATTTTTTGAGAGGCCTTTTCAAAGGAGCGGAATATGTGGAACTGGCATATATGACGGGAATTCTTCCCATTAAAAAATATGGGGAGCACTCTGCGATCAACATTTTTAGAGAATTTTCCATGTTGAAACCAGGCCCGCTGGCAGAATACTTTGGTTTTACAGAAACAGAGGTAAAGAATCTCTGTGAACAGTATGAGATAGATTACATGCAGACTCAAAAATGGTATGATGGTTATCTGGTGGGTGATAGGCATATTTATAATCCTCACGCAGTTACAGAATTGATGGATAACGGCGATTTTCAAAGTTACTGGACCGGCACCGAAACCTATGAGGCGTTGAAGATATACATTGACCAGAATTTTGACGGGTTAAAGGAGGCTGTCATCCAGATGCTGGGAAATGGCCGGTGCAGGATCAACACACGGAAGTTCCAAAACGACATGACCACATTTTCCTCAAAAGATGATATCCTGACCTTGCTGATCCACCTGGGATATCTGACATTTGATGAGGAAACCCAAGAGACCCTGATCCCCAACCAGGAGATCGCCCAGGAATTTTTAAATGCCATAGAGGGACCCGGGTGGGGCGGGGTAGTTCAGGCGGTGGAGCGCTCTTCCCAATTGCTCCAATATACGTGGGACATGGAGGGAGAAAAGGTGGCGGACATGGTAGAGAAGATGCACAGTGAAACCGCGTCGATTCTCAAGTACAATGATGAGAATTCCCTCAAATGTACCATCCTTATGGCCTATTACAGCGCCAGGGCTTACTATCTGCCGCCTGCGTTGGAACTGCCTTCCGGAAAGGGATTTGCTGACGTGGTATACCTTCCCAGACAAAACGTGAACCGTCCGGCGCTGCTGATCGAGTTAAAGTGGAATCAATCCGCCGGCGGAGCCATTGCCCAGATAAAAGAGCGGCGATATGGGGAATGGGTCAGCGAATATACAGGGGAGATCCTGCTGGTGGGTATCAATTATGATGAGAAGAAAGGACATGAGTGCGTGATCCAAAGGTTTGTCAGGGGCTGAAGCAAGAAGTTGAGGAGGGGGGAGGAGTTGAGATCACATGGGACTGTATGTAAATCCAGACAATACAGCATTTGAAATGTCAAGGTTTTCTGACATATATGTGGATAAAAGTATGCTGATTTCCAAGATAAACTCGCTGTATAGAACGGAAAAAAGATATATATGTGTAAGCCGTCCCCGCCGTTTCGGAAAATCCATGGCAGCTAATATGCTGTCGGCTTATTATAGCTGTGGCTGTGATTCAGGGGCTTTATTTTCCGGACTGAAAATCGGAAAAGACAGATTTTATAAAAAGCATCTCAATCAACACAGGGTGATCCGGCTGGATATCCAGCAATTTCTGTTTCAAAAGTCCCACCTTGATATATTCCTGGATAAGATTCAGGAAGCGGTGATAAAAGATTTGAAAGCGGAATATGGCGATTATTTTCAAGTCGATCAATATGGGCTTCCAGGCGCGTTGAAACAGATTTATGGAAATACAGGAAAGGGATTTATCTTTATTATTGATGAGTGGGACTGTGTTTTCAGAATTGCCAAAAACCGGGAGGATGTACAGAGGGCGTATCTGGATTTCCTGCGGGGATTATTTAAAGGGCAGGATTATGTGGAGTTGGCATATATGACTGGGATTCTTCCTGTTAAAAAGTATGGAGATCACTCCGCTATTAATATTTTTGATGAGTATTCCATGGTCGATCCCAAGGATTTGGGGGAATATTTTGGCTTTACCAGCGAGGAGATGCAAAAAGAGTGTGAACTGCAGGGAATTGATGCTCGCGAAGTAGCAAAATGGTATGACGGGTATTTATTGGGAGATCTCCATATATACAATCCTAAATCCGTTATCGATGTACTTACCTGGAAAAAATTTAAGAGTTACTGGACCGGCACCGAAACGTATGAGGCGTTGAAGGTGTATATTGATCAGAATTTTGACGGGTTAAAGGAGGCTGTCATCCAGATGCTGGGAAATGGCCGGTGCAGGATCAACACACGGAAGTTCCAAAACGACATGACCACATTTTCCTCAAAAGATGATATCCTGACCTTGCTGATCCACCTGGGATATCTGACATTTGATGAGGAAACCCAAGAGACCCTGATCCCCAACCAGGAGATCGCCCAGGAATTTTTAAATGCCATAGAGGGACCCGGGTGGGGCGGGGTAGTTCAGGCGGTGGAGCGCTCTTCCCAATTGCTCCAATATACGTGGGACATGGAGGGAGAAAAGGTGGCGGACATGGTAGAGAAGATGCACAGTGAAACCGCGTCGATTCTCAAGTACAATGATGAGAATTCCCTCAAATGTACCATCCTTATGGCCTATTACAGCGCCAGGGCTTACTATCTGCCGCCTGCGTTGGAACTGCCTTCCGGAAAGGGATTTGCTGACGTGGTATACCTTCCCAGACAAAACGTGAACCGTCCGGCGCTGCTGATCGAGTTAAAGTGGAATCAATCCGCCGGCGGAGCCATTGCCCAGATAAAAGAGCGGCGATATGGGGAATGGGTCAGCGAATATACAGGGGAGATCCTGCTGGTGGGCATCAATTATGATGAGAAGAAAGGGCATGAGTGCGTGATTGAAAGGTTTGTCCGGGGCTGAAAGATCCAAAAGACATTAAATCCATAGGGGGATGACTGCATCATATCGGATAAGCCTGTATATAGAGAAACTTGGAACAATGCAGACAAAAAAACTTTGAGGTATGGAAATGGCACGGAAATATTTTATGCAATCAGACAGAATCGGATTCTCAAAATGGTGTGAAAGTGATTTTAATTTTGCTGAAATGTTGTGGGGCAATCAAGATGTTACAAAGTATATCTGCGCCAGCGGAAAATTCAGTATTCAGGACATAAAAGACCGGCTGCACCAAGAGATAGTCAATGAGAATACACAAAATATAGAATATTGGCCTATATTTGAAATTGCCGCAAACAGATTCATGGGATGCTGCGGACTGCGGCCGTACAAAGAAAACGAATATGAGATGGGAGTACACCTGCTTCCTGAATTTTGGGGGAAGGGTTACGCTTCCGAGGCTGCCGCAGCTGTAATCAAATACGCTTTTACAGGGTTAAGCGCGCAGAAATTGTTTGCAGGGCATAATCCGAATAATACTGCTTCACGAAAACTTCTAAACAAATTGGGATTCGTTTATGTAGGTGATGAATTTTATGCGCCCACAGGATTATACCACCCATCTTATGAGTTAGAGTCTTTCAGCTTCATATAAAGGGTGATGCCTATCTGGGATATGTGACATTTTAAGCGCCAGCTCATTTTATACTTAAGAAAGCGAAGGAATCAACGATTATGAATCACACACATGTTATTGCGCCGCCGAAGAAAACGACAGCCATGGATATGACCCAGGGATCGATTGTGAAGCTTTTGATCCTGTTTGCTATTCCGCTGCTTTTGGGAAATCTGTTCCAGCAGCTTTACAATACAGTGGATGTCCTGGTTGTAGGCAATTTTGTGGGAAAGGAGGCCCTTGCCGCCGTGGGGTCCGTGGCCAGCATCATCAACATGCTGGTGCTGTTCTTCAACGGTGTGTCCATTGGCGCCGGCGTGGTGATCAGCCATTACTTCGGGGCTCATGACGAGGACAATGTGCACAGGGCCGTAGAGACCACCATGGCGGTGACCCTGTTTTTCAGCGTTCTTTTTACCCTCATCGGAGTGTCCATGGTTCCGTTTATGCTCCGTCTCATGTCCACCCCTGATGATGTCATGGAGTCTGCTGCCGTGTATCTGCGGATCTATTTTTCCGGGATCTCCGGTCTTCTCATCTATAATATGGGAAGCGGGATTTTGCGGGCAGTGGGGGACACCAAGCGTCCCCTGATGTTTTTGTGTCTGTCCAGCCTCATGAATATTGTGCTGGATCTGGTATTTGTCATTGCCTTTGGACTGGGGATAGCCGGTGTTGCTTATGCCACCATTATCTCCCAGTTCGTGTCAGCTATCCTGGTCATGGCATATCTGACCTATACCAGGGACATCTACCGCTTTACGCTGAAAGATATGAAGCTTGACAGGAGGATTTTGAGACAGATTCTCTCTATCGGGCTGCCCACAGGTATTCAGTCGGCTATCACCTGTTTTTCCAATGTGGTGGTCCAGTCCTATATCAACAGTTTCGGAGCCAGCTGCATGGCGGGCTGGAGCTGTTATACAAAGATTGACCAGTTTGTGTTTCTTCCTATGCAGAGCATGGGGATGGCGGTCACCACCTTTGTGGGGCAGAACACAGGGGCGGGGAATACGGAGAGGGCAAAAAAAGGTACTTATACAGGGCTTGGGATGGCCATTGCCATAACCGTCTGCGGAATTATCCCTCTGTGGATCTTCGCCGATGCTGCCATGCATATGTTTAGCCAGGATTCTTCGGTGATCTACTATGGGGTGTTCTTTGTCCGGTTCTGCCTGCTCTTTATTGCCTGCTGCTGCTTTAACCAGGTGCTGTCAGGAGCCCTGAGAGGAGTGGGGGACGCGAAAGCGCCTATGGTTATTATGATCTTCTCCTTTGTGCTGTTCCGTCAGATTTATCTGTTTGCGGCCACCAGGGTGGTGAACAGCATATATGTAGTGGGGTTCGGCTATCCCGCGGGCTGGATCATGTGCTCGGCCCTGTTTATGATCTACTATCGGTTCAGCGGATGGGAGAAAAGGGTTACGTCATGACAGACAGAGCATATGGTTATAGGGTATTGTAATATTTGATAAATGAGGCCCTTGCCGCCCCACAAAATGTGTGCTATGATATCTGTGATGCCATATATGGTGAAAGGACTATCATGGCCAGCAGGAAAGTTTACCTTGTTGACACCGAGAATGTGGGAACCGCATGGAAAGAGATCCTCCCCCAGAAGAGCTCCAAGGATGTGATCATTCTTTTCTATACGGAACACTCCCCGGGCATTTCCTACGTGGACCTAAACGTGATACGGCAGTATCCCATGTCGTTTGATATGATTTTATGTTACGCGGGCAAGAACGGGCTTGATTTTCAGATGGTCTCCTATCTGGGCTATCTGATCAAGACCGCTCCCAAGTCCGAGTACATCATCGTGTCCAACGACACAGGGTTTGACGCCGTAGTCAAGTTTTGGAGTGACCGGGAGATCGAGGTGTGCCGCAAGAGCAAATCGGAGCTGACAGCTCCCCGGAAGAAGGAAGCAGAAGATGAGGATGTCAGGGTCATGCTGAAACAGGCATTGCCGGAAACATACCACACGGAAGAATATTTAGAAAAGATCTATGTGATACTGCGCAATTATGATGTAAAGCAGCTGCAGGCGCTGTATTTTGCTTTACAGAAGGAGCTGGGGGCAGAGGCGGGAATGGAGATCTACCGTCTGCTGAAACCTCAGATTAAAAATATTTACAAAAAGATACCCAAGTGATCTCCCCCTGCGAAGCTGCAGGGCATTGGAACCAGAGGCAGAATTTGAACAAACATATATGGCATCTCTTTTCTAAATATTGAGACCTGTACAGGGTCTCTTTTTCGTTTCAGGGAAAACCACACAACTATAATTTTGGCGAATCTTACGTCTATTGAGTTGATTTTGCGCTGCAAATCGCATATACTATAGGAAACAGTTGGGGTGATTGGGTATGGGTTATAATCTAACAAGGCGTGTCGAAGATGATATTGTCGCCCTTGCGCGAAGATGTGGATTAAAGCAGGCAATCCTTTTTGGGTCAAGAGCAAGAGGAGATAATCGGGAGCGCAGTGACATTGACCTGGCAATCAGAGGCGGAAACACGGCGGAGTTTATCGCAAGCGTTGAAGATGAAATATACACATTGTTGATGTTTGACATTGTGGATTTGGAAAAACCTGTGCAGGCGGAATTATTGACAGAAATCAGGCGGGATGGAGTGACGCTTTATGAAGAAGTTTGAGAATTTTTGCAAGGCGCTGAACAATTTGCAGATTATTCGGGATATCAAGGAACCGTATGATATTTTGACCATGACCGGCGGCGTGGCCTTGTTTGAAATCTGTTTTGAGCAGGCGTGGAAAGCCATGAAGGACATTCTGGCTGACCAGGGATACAGAGCGGCGCAGACCGGTTCGCCCAAGCAAATCCTTAAGCTGGCGTACAGCGCCGGAATGGTGCAGGACGAAGAGAAATGGCTGGCGATGCTGGCATCGCGGAATGAAGTGTCCCATTCCTACAACGAGGAAATCGCGCTGGGACTGGTGCGGGCTGTCAAGGCAGACTATATTGGGATGTTTGAGGAGCTGAAAGCAGAGCTGGAGGAAAAGTGGCTGTGATAGTAATATTGAGACCTGTACAGGGTCTCTTTTTCGTTTCAGGGAAAACCAGCAGTTGCTCTTTAATGAAAAATAGTTTATACTTAACAAGGCATATGCGGGCAGGTTGTTTTGTCAGAGACAAAAAAAGGAGACGGAAAAAGTGAAGAAGATCATAATATGTATCGTGGTGCTGGCCCTCATAGCGGGAGGAGCCGCCATAGGTTATAAGGGCATTGTCATGCTGAGGAACCGGGATCAGGATATCCTGACCCCGGCTGAGAGACAGACGGAGGACTCGGGGACCGGGGAGCCCGCGAAAAAGGCAGAAGACGAGACAGAAGACAGGGGTGACTATGACAGCCAGGTGGCTCTGACGGAGACTTCCGCCTCCGGGTCTGAAACAGGAGATTCCGGGGAGGATTCCTACATCGACCAGGTAGTGGCTCTGGTCAATGAGGAGCGGGCCAAAGCAGGTGTGGCGCCGTTGGAGAGGTCCGACGCCCTTTCAGCCGCAGCCCAGGTGCGGGCTCGGGAGACTGTCTCCAGTTTTTCCCACACAAGGCCGGATGGAAGAGAATTCAGGACCGTGCTGGAGGAAAACGGCATCGATTACCGCAACTGCGGGGAGAATATCGCCATGGGCTATGAGACGCCGGAGGCTGTGGTGGAGGCCTGGATGAACAGTGAGGGGCACAGGGCCAACATCCTCAGCGGAGATTTTGCCAGCATAGGGATTGGCCGCTGCGAGGACGACAGCGGACAGCTCTATTGGGTTCAGCTTTTTATGCTGGAAAGATAGAGAAGGAAACAGTCGGGTTTCAGAGACAACGCGGCAGATGCCGCAAAGCGGTGTGTGCCGAAAACAAAAGGAGGAAGAGAGACATGCAGTATCGCACATTTGGAAACACAGGGGTAAAGGTTTCGGCACTTGGATTCGGGTGCATGAGGTTTCCGGTTCTGGAGGACGGCAGCATCAATGAGGCGGAAGCCATCTCCATGGTCCGCCGTGCCATCGATGAGGGGGTCAACTATGTGGACACCGCGTACCCTTACCACGGCGGCAACAGCGAGCTTGTGGTGGGGAAGGCGCTGAAGGACGGTTACAGGGAGAAGACCTACTTGGCAGACAAGTGCCCGGTGTGGCTTTTGAAGGAAGAGGAGGATTTTGATAAATATCTGGACGAACAGCTGAAGAAGCTGCAGACAGACCACATTGATTTCTATTTGCTCCACGCCCTGACAAAGGACCGGTTTGAAAACGCGGTGAAGAAATTTCATCTGGTGGACAGGATGAAGGCTGCCAGGGAGGCGGGAAAGATCCGCTATCTGGGATTTTCTTTCCACGATGAGGTGGAAGTGTTTAAGGAGATCGTGGATTACACGAAGGACTGGGATTTTTGCCAGATCCAGTACAACTACATAAATGTAAACGACCAGGCCGGCACAGAGGGACTGTGCTACGCGGCGGACAGAGGCCTGGGGGTGATTATCATGGAGCCCCTCTTGGGCGGGCGTCTGGCCAACTTATCCGGCCATGTGGCGGAGAAGTTTTCCGGGGAAAAGACGGCTGTGGAGCATGCCCTGGATTTCCTTTGGGACAAGGAGCAGGTATCCCTTCTTCTCAGCGGCATGAGCGAGAGAAAGCAGGTGGAGGATAACCTGGTCTATGCCAAGAGAAGTTCTGTGGGCATGCTCTCGGAGGAGGAGCGGAAAGCCTACGGGGCGGCCAGGGAGATCTACGACAAGATGTCCATGGTAAACTGCACGGCCTGCGCCTACTGCATGCCCTGTCCTTTTGGACTGAATATCCCGGAGATTTTCAAGGCTTACAACGTGTTTGGGCTTGAGGGGAAGAACGGGGCGAAAAAGGCCTATGAGAGCCTGGAGGTGAAGGCGGATCAGTGCAGAAGCTGCCATCACTGCGAGAAAGAGTGTCCCCAGCATATCAAGATCAGTGAGGTCATGAAAGAGGTTGTGAAGATTATGGAGTAATCTTGAGGCCGAAGGCTGAGAGGGCTCCGCCCCGGCGGGCAGGGGAAGCTTTCCCTGCCCAATGAGGGTCAGTTCCCGCACTCGATGCTGATGGCGTTGAACCGCTCCAGCAGATCTTCAATGCGGACAGCGGCTTTCCGCTCTCCGGCCTCGTCTATGACTGCCTGGCCCTGGTGCATCATCAGGAGGCGGTCGCCGTACTCCACGGCGTAGCGCAGGTTGTGGGTGACCATGATGGTGGTCAGCTTTTTCTCCTTTACAACCCTGCCTGTGAGCTCCATGATGGTCTCTGCCGTCTTGGGGTCAAGGGCAGCGGTGTGCTCGTCCAGGATCAGAAATTCGATGGGAGTCAGGGTGGACATGAGGAGGGCCATGGCCTGCCTCTGGCCGCCGGAGAGGACGCCCACTTTCACATAGAGCTTGTCTTCCAGTCCTAAACCTAAAGATCTTAAATTCTCCCTGTAGTAGTCCACACGTTTTTTATCAGTGCCCCGGCGCAGGTTAAAGGATTTTCCCTTGTTGTCTGCCAGGGCCATATTTTCCAGGATGGTCATGTGAGGGCAGGTTCCCATGGCAGGGTTCTGGTACACCCGGCCTATGCGCCGCTGACGTTTAAACTCCGGCATGTGGGTGATATTTTCATCTCCTATATAAATGGTGCCGGAGTCCACGGGGATGCTGCCGCAGATAATGTTGAGCATGGAGGTTTTGCCGGAACCGTTGCTTCCCACCACTGACACAAACTGGCCTTTCTCAACTGACAGGTTAAAATCCTGGAACAGGCACATCTCGTTGACTGTCCCGGTGTTGTAATATTTGCTGATATTGTTCAGTTTAAGCATGGGATTTCACCTTCTTTCTCCGCTCCGCGCTTACCACCAGGATCACCAGGAACAGGATGGAGGTGATCAGCTTTAAGTCATTGGCCTCCATCCCCATGGAGATGGCAAGGGAAATGCAGGCCTTGTACACGATGGACCCGACAATGACCGCCGTGGTGGGCCGAACCTGGGGGAGCTTTAAAGCGCTCAGAAAAGAGGTGCCGTTTTCAGGGCACAAAAGCTGAATCCCGATGATAACGCTGGCCAGGCCCATGACGATGGTGCCGGTGCCCACGGAGATCTCGAAAAATCCCTTGTGCTGGCAGTAGATACAGCCTGCGAGGGAGGAGAAGCCGTTGGCGATGGCCAGCCCTAAGATCTTTACCATCCCTTTGTCTTTGGCAAGGGAGGTGACCAGTGCTTCGTTGTCCCCCACGGCCCGCAGCAGGTAGCCGGAGCGGGTATTAAGATACAGGTCCAGGAGTACCTTGCAGATGATGATGATGAGAAACAGGATCAGCACCATGAGATAGGGGGACAGCCACTGCGGCATAATGCCCGCGAGAAAAGGATTCTCAAAGATGGTGTCCTGGGTGAATACAGGCACATTGGCCCGGCCTCCGGCGAACCGGAGGTTCAGGGAATACAGTCCGGTCATGACGATGATGCCGGAGAGAAGATCCCTGACCTTTAACTTAACGTGGATAAATCCTGTGGCGCATCCTGCCAGGGCTCCGGCTCCAAAGGACAAAAACAGAGTCAGAACCGGGTTGATGCCCGCCAAAAGGGCGGAGGCGGTGAGGGCCGCCCCCATGGGAAACGTGCTGTCCACGGACAGATCCGGAAAGTCCAGGATCTTGTAAGTGATGTAGACTCCCAGGGCCATGACCCCGTAGATGAGTCCTTCTTCCAAAACGCCTAAAAGCAGTGTCATGATGATGGCGATCTCCTTTACTTACTTCATGGTAGTGCCCTGAGCAGGGCATGGGGATTACTGGGTAATATCAGTAAACATCTCTTTGGCAGAGGAGGAGAGCTCTTCCGGGATCGTGATCCCCAAGTTCTCCGCGACCTTGGCATTGCCGTAGAAGGCAGCCTCCTGGATGACCTCATAGTTCATCTCGCCGGCCTTTTTCTCCCCTTTTAACACGGCTGCGGCCATTCTTCCGGTCTGCTTTCCAAGCTCAATATAATCCAGCCCCATGGCTGCAAGGCATCCGATTTTCACCTGCTCGATCTCGCTTCCGAATACAGGGATATTCTTCTTGGCAGCCTTATCCAGAATCACGGGGAGGGAGGCGACCACGGTGTTGTCGGTTAAATTGGTGATGCAGTCAACCTTCTCCAGGAGGGAATCAGCGGCCAGGGGAACATCGGCGGTGGTGGAGATGCCGGTATCCACGATCTCAAATCCATAGTCCCCGGCCGCGGCCTTGTACTCCTCAATGGTGGACAAAGAATTTACCTCGCTGGTGGTGTACATGATGCCGATGGTCTTAGCGTCGGGCAGAATGGCGCGGATCATCTCAAGCTGCTGGGTCACAGGGAGTTTGTCGCTGGTGCCGGTGATCTCCCCCACAGGGGAGCCGTCGGCGTTTGCCAGTTCAGCGGCTACAGGGTCTGTGACTGCAGTGAAAATCACAGGGATATTCTGCTTTCTTCCTACCCCGTAGGCAGTCTGAGCCATGGGGGTGGCGATACCGCAGATGAGATCTACCTTCTGTGAGGCGAAATTGGTGATGATCTGGCTTGCGATGCCGCCGTCGGCCTGGGAATTCTCGTAGAGGACCGTTAAATTCTCCCCCTCCACGATGCCTTCCTCCGCAAGGCCTAAGAGAAATCCTTCCCGGCAGTTGTCTAAAGACCCGTGGGCCGCGAACTGTCCGATGCCCACGGTGTAGCTTTTTCCGCCGTCGGGCGCCTGGCTGCCGGAGGTTTCTGCCTGGGAAGAGGCATTGCCCGCAGCGGGATTGCCGTCCTGGGCGGTGGTGGCTGTCTGGCCGGAAGAGCCTGAGCAGCCTGCGAGAAGGGAAACAGCCATGGCGGCGGCGACGAAAGTTCTAAAAGATTTTTTCATAATGATATCCTCCATATTGTGAGATTACCTGCACCGTTTCAAATCAGAGAGACCATGAGGGAGCCCGTGCGCCGCTTTAGCGGCAGCCTTCCACTGCGCGGGCCTGCGCATAAAAAAATCTCAAGTCTACAGTTTATACTGTATCCTTGAGACGAATATTATCCGCGGTGCCACTCAAATTGACCCTAAGGCCCTCTTTTTACATATACCAACATATATGCCGCCCTGGTAACGGCTGCGGAAGCCGTCAGTCCCTACTTGGTGCTCCACGGTTCAGGACTGCCCTCAAAAGTCCATTCAGCAATTCTCTTCATATCGCGTTCACACCCACAGCGACTCTCTGAAATGGGAAAGAAAAGCTTACTCCTCTTTTTCAACGGTTTGGTTTATTGGGTTGTATCATAATACAAAATTCCGGGTTTGTCAACAGGAAATTTTTATGATAGAATTAGGGAGTGCGCCGGCAGGCGCCGTGAAGGGGCGCCTGCCCGTACCGATTGATTATGCTAGGGAGGAAGATCAGGATGAAGAGATTGCTGGTAGTGGTGGATATGCAGAAAGATTTTATTGACGGCAGCTTAGGGACTGAGGAGGCCAGGGGTATTGTGGAGGCCGTGAAGGAGAAGATCCGGGCTTATGAGGAAGCTGGAGACGAGGTGGTCTTTACCCTGGATACCCATTTTGACGACTATTTAGATACCCAGGAGGGGAGGAACCTTCCGGTAAAGCACTGCGTCAGAGGGAGCGGCGGCTGGAAGCTTCACCAGGACCTGGAGCATTTTCAGGGAAAGCGATTTGAGAAGAACACATTCGGCTCCGTGGAGTGCGGGGAGTATATTGCCAAGGGAGGTTACGAGACAGTGGAGCTTGTGGGGCTGTGCACGGATATCTGTGTCATATCCAACGCCATGGTGATCAAGGCTATGTCGCCGGAGCTGCCAATCCTGGTGGACAGCAGATGCTGCGCCGGGGTAACCCCAAAGAGCCATAAAAATGCCCTGGAGGCTATGAAGATGTGCCAGATCCAGGTTATATAGGAGAGTAAACCAGATGAAAACGATGAAAGAGCAGATTTCCCCGGAAGGTTTCCGGATTCAGCCGGCCGGCCTCAGCCAGCTGGACCAGATTCTTGATATGTACGGCCGGGCCAGACAGTTTATGGCAGACCACGGAAATCCCACCCAGTGGCCGGAGGGTTACCCGTCACGGGAGCTGGTGGCAGGGGACATAGGGGCAGGCGCCATGTTTGCCTGTATGGACGGGAAGGAGCTGGCGGCGGTTTTTTACTACCGCCAAGGAGAAGAGCCGGATTATGAGAACATCCGGGAGGGATCCTGGCTGAACCGTGAGCCATACGGCGTGGTCCACCGGATCACAACAGGGGGAGGCCGCAGGGGAGCAGGATCTTTCTGCCTTAACTGGGCGTGGCAGCAGTGCGGCAATTTAAAGATCGATACCCACAGGGACAATGTTGTGATGCAGAACATGCTGAAAAAGAACGGATTTGTCTACTGCGGCCTGATCCGGGGAAGGGATGGGGGAGAGCGGCTGGCCTACCAGAAAGCGGGACCTGTCCAATGCAAAAACAATAAAAAATAGTTGCAATGTAGGAAAAATCATCTTATAATAGAGAACGACATCATTGCAAGGGAGCATTAGAGTCTTTCTAATGCTTTTTTTCTTACAGAAAGTTTTAGGAGACATCTCTGTGAGAGTAAAAATCAAGAGACAGGAGGCAGGATTATGAAAAAATACTTATCTTTGCTGATGGCGGGAGCGCTGGCTGTCAGCATGCTGGGAGGATGCGGTTCGGCTTTTGAGGACGGTTCTTCCACCGCGGCTGCCACAGGGGAGAGCAGCCCGTCCCAGACTCAGGGAGGCGGGACAGGTGAGACCTCCGGGGCGGCGGCCGGAAACAGCAGCGGGGCGGCTGCGGGCAATGTGATCCACATCCCGGAGAAGGACGAGTTCCGCACCGTAGACTGCCAGAAAGATACGGAGTTCTATGTAGTTCCCTTAAATATTTACGACCGCCTTGTGGAGTGCGAGGTGGTGGACGGAGTGGCCACCATCGTGCCCAGCCTTGCCGAGAGCTGGGATATCAGCGCGGACGGCCTGGTATACACCTTCCACCTCCGCGACGATGTGACCTTCCACAACGGAGCCCAGTTTACGGCAGATGATGTGGTGTTCACGGTGGAGCGGATGATGGATCCGGCTACATCGGCCATGAATACCGACTTTTTCAGCATGATCAAGGGCGCCAACGATATGCTTGAAGGCCAGGCAGAGGGCGTGGAGGGAGTGAAAGCCCTGGATGACTTCACGGTGGAGATCACCCTGGAGGTTCCGTTTGCGCCGTTTCTGGCGAATCTGGCGACCCCTTCCTGCTCCATCTACAACAGAGCCGCCACGGAGGCGGCCGGGGATCAGTTCGGCATTGACCCGGCAGTGACCGTGGGGACAGGTCCGTTCAAGATCACGGACTGGGTGATCAACGACCGGATCACCCTGGTGCGCAATGACGATTATTTCAGGGGCCCTGCGAAGATCGACGGTATTGAGCTGATTCAGGTTCCTGACGAGAATACCCAGAAGCTGATGTATGAGAACGGGGAACTGGACATTGTGGACTTGAGCAGCTCCACCTCCCAGCTGGCATACTTTATGGGCAATGACGCCTACAAGGACAATCTGGTCACAGGGCCGGAGGCAGGCAATTATTTCTATGCTTTCAACAACGAGATGGCGCCTACAGATGACCCCAGAGTCCGCAGGGCCATTTCCATGGCCATTGACCGTCAGACCATCCTGGACCAGATGTACAACGGGGCGGGCCATGTGGTCAACTCCATGCTTCCGGATGGTGTTTTGGGCTCCTATGACGCGGAGGAGATCCCCTATGACCCGGAAGGGGCGAAAGCGCTTTTGGCGGAGGCCGGTTATGGGGATGGATGTGATCTGGAACTTTACCAGAAGACAGACGACCCGGATCCCCTGGCCATGAACCAGGTAGTTCAGTCTATGCTTGGCCAGGTGGGAATCAATGTCACCATCAAGCAGATGGACGAGGCAGCCTATCTGTCAACGAGAAAAGAAGGAAACCTTGGCATGACCAGGGCCGTGTGGTGGGCTGATTTCAATGATCCGGACAATTTCCTCTACACATTCTTCACCGAGAGGAACACTAAGGCCCGCTCCATCAATCACAAGAACACAGACGTGTACCAGTGGCTGGAGGATGCCAGAGCCATGGTGGATGAGGATGAGCGCATGGAGCTGTACAAGAAGATCGATACCACCATGGTGCAGGAGGAATCCGCGGTGTTCCCTCTGTTCCAGATGGATCATGTGGTAGTGGTTCAGGATTGGGTGAAGGGCTTCCGGATCCCCTGGAACGGCTGGACCGACACTTCCTACTATAACGTTTCCATAGAGAGATAGAAAGATCGCAGGCGGCTTACAGGATCTATAAGCCGCCTTTTCCCTTATGGCAGCTGCCCCCACAGCTTCCAAATGCACGAATCTAAGGAGGAGAGCCCAGATGTTAAAATACATAGCCAAACGGGTATTCGTAACGATTCCGGTGCTGATCGGCGTTGTATTTATGATCTTTGTCATGCTCAGCGTGGTCC